>DAIOID010000104.1:6672-11113 GCA_036744355.1 Brevundimonas sp. | reverse complement strand
AGATCGGATCAGAGCCCCCTATACGCCAGTCGGCGTCGCGCCGCAAAACACGACCGCTCGACCCTTTTCGTCAGCTTGAGCAAATTCGGGTCGCCCTTAACCCTTTCGCAAAGCGTTCTCATCAAATGTAAAACTCCATATTGGAGTGCCGGCCGTATGCCGACGATCGAAGTGCTGACCGAGCGCGTAGAGCCGGTGACCGCCGCCACCATGGCGGGCGAGGTCTTGGCGCGTTTCGAGCGCGAGCCGGATACCCTGGTCATTCCCGTCGTCGACGGTGAACGTCCTCTGGGCCTGATCGAACGCAGCGACTTCCTGATGAAGCTGTCCAGTTCGCTGGGCCAGAGCCTGTACAGCGCCCGCGAAGTCACTCACGTGATGGACCCCGAGCCCGCCGTGGTCGAGGCCGGCGTCCGCATAGACGCCTTTTCCGACATCATCCTCAAGAGCGGCCCGGGCGCGCTGATGCGCGGCTTCATCGTCACCCGCAACGGCGCCTATCGCGGCGTCGGCACGGCGGTGTCCCTGCTGCGCGCCGTCAACGCCATCCAGCGCCAGAACAACCACGACCTGAGCGAGCAGGTGCGCGCCCTCAGCGACGCCGAGGTCCAGGCCGCCGCCTCTGCCCGCGCCAAGAGCGAGTTCATGGGCCTGATGAGCCGCGAACTGCGCGCGCCGATGAACGGCGTCCTGGCCGTGGCCGAATTGCTGCGCCGCCAGCCGCTGAACGACGCGGCCCTGGCCCATGTCCAGACCATTATCGACTCCAGCGAAACCCTGCTGGACACCTTGCAGGATGCTCTGGACCTCGCCCGTGCGGAGGCGGGCGAGTTGGAGCTGAAGCCGACGCCCACGCCGCTGCGCGCCGTGATGGACGAGGTTCAGTCCCTGTGGGCGCCGCGCGCCGCGCAGGACGGCGTCGCCCTGATGGTCGGTTACGAGGGCGACACCGAACTGGCCGGCGTGCTGGACGGCGCCCGCCTGACCCAGGTGTTCAACAATCTGATCGGCCACGCCCTGAAGTTCGCCCGCAACGGCATGGTGGAAGCCAGCCTGAAGGCCGTCGTGATCGGCGACCATGTCCGCCTGGAAGCCCGCGTCCGCGACGACGGCCCCGGCGTGGACCCCGCCCGCGTCGATCAGATCTTCGACCACGCCGCCGGCCCCGAGGGCGTGGGTTTGGGCCTGGCCATCAGCCGTCACCTGATCGAACAGATGGACGGCCGCATCTGGGCCGAGAACAACGCCGGTCGCGGCGCCACCTTCGCCTTCGACCTGTCGGCGCCGCGCGCCGTCATCGCGCAGGATGAGCCGTCCAACGTCTCGACTCTGGACGAACTGGACCTGCAGGCTCGCCCCCACGTCCTGATCGCCGACGACAACGCCACCAACCGCGTCGTGGCCCAGGCCCTGTGCGAAATGTTCGGCTGCACCTCGGAAACCGTCGAGGACGGCCAGGAAGCCCTGGAGGCCGTTCAGGTTCGCCCGTTCGACCTGATCCTGATGGACATCAAGATGCCGCGCATGGACGGCGTCCAGGCGACCCAGGCCATCCGCGCCCTGCCCGGCGACAGCCGCAACATCCCCATCGTGGCCCTGACCGCCAACGCCGATCCGGAAGACGCCAAACACTATCTGGCCGTCGGCATGGCCGCCGTGGTCGAAAAGCCGATCAAGCCCGAGCGCCTGCGCATGGCGATGAACGCCGCTCTCGCCGCCGAACCCGCCACCGCCTCGGACGCACCGACAGCACGGAAACGTCCCGCCGCCTGACCCCTCGCGTCCCGGCGGCTCCCGCCACTGGACAAGGCCCCGCGCCGCAGGCCACCAAGGCGAGCGCTGTCACGCTCGGCCCGATCGTCGACAGCCTCAACCAAAGGCGTCTCGATGACGGATCTGTTCCTGACCAACCTGTTGCCGCAGCTCGCCTCGGGCGCGGCCCATACCCATGCCTTGGGCTTTCAGTACGAAGGGCTGGACGGCGACCGCGTGCGCCTGCGCGTGCCCTATGGCGCGGATCTGGTCGGCGATCCCGAGACCGGGGTCCTGGCCGGCGGCCTGGTCACCACGCTTCTCGACCATGTCGGCGGACTGGCGGTCTGGGTAGGGCTCAAGACTTACCAGCCCATCGCCACCCTGGATCTGCGCGTCGACTACATGCGCGCCGCCGTGCCGGGCCGGGACCTGATCGCTGAGGCTCGCTGCTATCGGCTGACGCGCAGCATCGGTTTCGTGCGCGCCTGGGCCTTCGAGGACGATCCCGCCGATCCCGTCGCCGCCGCCCAGTCCGCCTATGTCATCAGCGCCGAGGGCGACCACCGCGCCGGCGCCAATCTGCGCGACAAGGCCAGCCGCGCCGCCGGAGACGCCGCATGACCGCCCCCCTGCTCGACAGCCTGCCTTACGCCCGCTTCCTCGGCCTCAAGACGCAGTTGAACGGGGACGAGTTGACCGTGGTCATGCCCTTCGCCGACCATCTGATCGGCAATCCCATGCTGCCGGCCCTGCACGGCGGATCGACCGCCGCCCTGCTGGAAATGACGGCGGTGGCCCAGGTGTCGCTCACCTATCCGCGCCTGCGCCTGCCCCGTCCGATCAACGTCACCGTGGCCTATCTGCGCTCGGGTCGGCCAAGCGACGTCTTCGCCCAGGCCCGCATCAACAAGGCGGGTCGGCGCGTCGCCCACGTGACCGCCGAAGCCTGGCAGCAGGGACGCGACCAGCCCATCGCCGCCCTGACCGCCCACTTCCTGCTCAGCGGCGACGAAGAGGAAGAAACCTAAGGATGCACGCCACAATCAAAGATTGAATTATAACCTTTGGTAAATAAAACACTATCAAATACCCTTAATACGCGTTAAGAAATGACGGTGTTTCTTTATTGAGGGGTAAAGTCATGGACCGCACTGAAGTGATCGCCAGCGTCGCCGGCGAGCTGTACGCCACCGAGAAAGCGGTGGATGACGCCATCACCCACGCCACCACCCTGGTTCAGGCCATGATCGGCGCTCGCGCCGCTCTGTCGCTTTCGCCGGTTTCCGCCGCCGGTTCGCAGGCCAAGGCCATCGAGGCCATCACGGCGCTCAGCACCGCCCGCGACGCCGTCGTGGCCTGCCACGCCGAGCTGCAGAAGGACCACCGTCGCCTCGGCTACGGCACCTACTCCGTCGGCCCGCTGAACAAGCCCGACGAGTGGGACGACCGTCCCATGACCCGCAAGGGCGATCACCTGCGCGTCGCGTGAAATCTGCGTAATCTTGAGGATCGGCTCTCCGGTTCCTGATTACACTGGGTTATGGTCGCCCCCATTGTCGTAATGACAGTGGGGGCGTTTGTTGTTCGAGACTGTTTCAGCCTATGTCGGCGCTGGCGTCATGGTCATCGTCGGCCTTTTCGCCCTGCTCAAGGGCGGCGAACCCGAGCGCATCGGCGCCGGGGCCTATATGTTGGGCTGGTTCGCCTCGCTCCTGCTCCAGACTTCGGGCAGCCCTTTCGGCATACAGTGGGGCGTTTTCGCTCTCGACGTCGTGATGTTGATTGTCTTCGCCGCCATGGTCTGGAAGGCGCCCCGCTCCTGGCCGGTCTGGGCCTGCGCCCTGCAATCTCTGACCGTGACCAGCCACGTCATGGTCATCTTCCACCTCAGCCCACCGATCTCGGCCTTCTACACCGTGGTCAACATTGCGAGCTACGGCATCATCCTGGCCATCGCCATTGGCACCTTCTGGGCCTGGCAGGAGCGGCGCGCCATCGGGGCTGACGCCGACTAGGTGGATATTCCTATCCACTCCAGATAGACTGCCGGGGCCATGCCCCTGTCCCACGCCAAGCTCTGGAAGGCCCTCGACGCCCTGGCGCATCGCGAAGGGACGTCGCCCTCCGGGCTGGCGCGTCGCGCGGGCCTGGACGCCACCAGCTTCAACCCGTCCAAGCGCTTCGGCCCCGGCGAGCCGCCCCGCCCGCGCTGGCCCTCGACCGAGAGCCTGACCCGGGTGCTGGAGGCGACAGGAATCTCCCTCGGCGCCTTCGCCGCCCTGGCCGACGACGCGCCGCCCGAGCCCGTCGCTATCCCCCTGCTGGGCCTCGCCCAGGCGGGCGCCGACGGCTTCTTCGACGACGCCGGCCTGCCGCTGGCCGAGGGCTGGGAGCAGACTGACCTGCCGCGCGTGAAGGACAGCCTGCTGAGCCTGCAGATCGCCGGCGATTCCATGACGCCCCTCTATCGCGAGGGCGACAAGGTCATCGTCGACCGCGAGGCGACCGAGGTGCGCAAGGGCGACCGGGTCGTGGTCCGCACCACCGGCGGCGAGACCCTGGCCAAGGAGGTCGCCGCCCTTACCGCCCGCGAGGTGACCCTGGCTTCGATCAACCCCGCCTATCCGCCCCGCGCCCTGCCCCGCCGCGACATCCTGTGGATGGCCCGCATCCTCTGGGTCAGCCA
>DAIOID010000104.1:4700-6572 GCA_036744355.1 Brevundimonas sp. | reverse complement strand
CGCTGCTGGTTGCAGCCGATGTAGGAACCGGCGGCGGCGCCGGCGCCGGCGCCGACCACGGCGCCGAGGGCGCGCTCATTCTTGGACACCTGGCTGCCGGCCAGGCCGCCCAGCACGGCGCCGATGGCGGCGCCCGCCTGCTGACGACCGCCCGGGGCGTCGCAGTTGGTGATGCCGTTGGCTTGCGGCATGGCGCTGGCGGTCATCGGCACGGCGGCCGAACCCAGAGCGGCGAACATTGCGGTGGCGGCCAGACCCGCCTTGAAGAATTTCGACATGTCTCTCTCCTGTCATCGAGTGTCGTGGGAAGGAGAATGCGCCAGCGAAGCTGAAGGCTCCCCCGGCTTCGCCGTTATTTTCGGTTCATGTTTTGTTGGGGCGCGCCATCGCGCCTGCTCCCTTCCCCCTCGAGGGGGGAAGGGTCGGGGATGGGGGTGCGGAACACGACATGGCCAATGGAGCGCATGAGGCGTTTCCCAGCCTCCCGGCCCCCAAGGGGATAGGACCTGCCTACACCCCCACCCAACCCTCCCCCCTCGAGGGGGAGGGCTACTAGGGCGTCGTCACGCACGGCAAACTCAGCCAAGAAAAAGCCGCCGAGGTTTCCCGCGGCGGCTCCATTCTCAATCAGGCGGCCAGTTCGCCGTTCGCCCCGGCCTCGATCAGGGCGATGGTCTGGGGCAGACCATAAATCGCCGCGAACGACCCGAAGCGCGGTCCCTGCGAGGCGCCCAGCAGCACCTCGTAGAGCGCCTGGAACCAGGCCCGCAGCGGCTCGAACTCGTGCGCCTTGCCCACCGCATAGACCTCGCCCTGGATGATCTCGCCATCGGTCGTGTCGGCCGGCAGGGCCTTCAGACGCGCCGCCAGATCAAGCAGCGCCGCCTTTTCCTTGTCGTCGGGCAGGCGATAGGTCTTCGAGGGCTTCACGAAGTCCTCGTAGTAGTTCAGCGCATAGCCCATCAGACGGTCCAGAACCGGCTGGTTCTCGGGCGTGGCGTCCGGCAGATACTTGGCGAAATAGGCCCACAGCTGATCCTTGCTGGAGGCGTTGGCCACCCCCACCAGGTTCAGCAGCAGGGCGAAGGACACCGGCGAGGCGCTCTCGGGCGGTTGGCCCGAGTGAATGTGCCAGACGGCGTTGTCGATCTGCTTGGCCGGCTCCTGCGTTTTGAACTGCTCGATGAAGGACAGATAGTCGTCCGTCGCGCGCGGAATGACGTTGAAGTGCAGGCTCTTGGCCGACTTCGGCGACTGGAACATGTACCAGGACAGGCTCTCGGGCGTGCCGTAGCGCAGCCACTCGTCCATCGTCAGGCCGTTGCCCTTGGACTTGGAGATCTTCTTGCCTTCGACGTCGAGGAAGAGCTCGTAGTTGAAGCCTTCCGGCGGCGTGCCGCCCAGGGCGCGACAGATCTTGCCGCTCTCGCGCACGCTCTCGATCAGGTCCTTGCCCGACATCTCGTAGTCGACGTCCAGCGCGGTCCAGCGCATGGCCCAGTCGGGCTTCCACTGCAGCTTCACATGGCCGCCGGTGACCGGGACCTCGGTGCGCCCGCCGGCGGGGTCGTCAAACACGATGGTGCCGCGCTCGACGTTGCGTTCCAGCGTCGGCACCTGCAGCACGTGGCCGGTGATCGGGCTGATCGGCAGGAAGGGCGAATAGGTGGCGCGGCGCTCCTCGCCCAGGGTCGGCAGCATGATGCCCATGACCTTGTCGAAGCGTTCCAGCAGGGTCAGCAGGGTCGCGTCGAACCGGCCCGACCGATAGGTCTCGGTCGAGGACATGAATTCGTAGTCGAAGCCGAAGCTGTCGAGGAAGGCGCGCAGACGGGCGTTGTTGTGCGCGCCGAAGCTGTCGTGCGTGCCGAA
>DAIOID010000104.1:0-4600 GCA_036744355.1 Brevundimonas sp. | reverse complement strand
TTGAGCACGTGGGCCAGCAGATTGCGCGCTTGCTCAAACGGCCACGAACGGGCCTCACGGGACAGGGTTTCAAGGTTCTGAAGCATCCACGGGCTTTGCAGCCTTGAACGCCCGCGGTCAACCGCGGCGGGCGGATCAGAGCCGCGCCGAGGCGTCCTTGGGGAACTGCATCAGGTTTTCGAAGGTCATCACCACGTCGCCGTTCTGATTGCGAACCCAGGTCTTGGTCTTGACCGTGCCGCGGTCGGGACGGCTCTGCGACGGGGTGACGGCCAGGATTTCGCGGCGGACGGTCAGCGTGTCGCCGGGCCGCACCGGGCGTAGCCAGCGCAGGTCGTCGATGCTGAGGCCCAGCATGGGCACAGCGCCGAAATAGGCGGCGTCGACATATTCGCGCATCACCCGCGAGGCGACGTGCCAGCCGCTGGCGATCAACCCGCCGAACCGGCCCTCGGCGGCGGCGGCGGCGTCGATATGCATGGGCTGGGGGTCGAACTGCTGGGCGAAGGCGATGATCTCGGCCTCGGTGATGGTGAAGGGGGCGCCTTCCCAGCTCTCGCCAACCGTCAGGTCGTCCAGATAGCGATCGGCCATGTCGTCTTCCTCATGCGAACTGCGGGTCAGATAGTCGCTTCGCGCGGCGCGGCCAACCGCCCTGCGCCTTGACCCGGCGGCGCGGGCATGGCCTTTGCCCCACCTCATGCTGACCTCAGATTTCGACTTCGACCTGCCCGATGACTGCATCGCGCTGCGCCCCGCCGAGCCGCGCGATTCCGCACGCCTGCTGGTGGTCAGGGACGGGGCGCTGGACGACCGGATCATCCGTGACCTGCCGGACTTCCTGCAGCCGGGCGACGCCCTGGTGTTCAACGACACACGCGTCATACCCGCGCGCCTGTCGGGCGTGCGTCAGCGGCCCAATCCCGTGGTCGGCGGGCCCGAAGGCGAGACCCTGACCGTCGAGGTCGAGGCCACCTTGCACCACCGCGACGCCCCCGACGTCTGGTCCGCCTTCATGAAGCCGGGCAAGCGCATCAAGCCGGGCGACCGCATCCATTTCGGCCGCAACAGCGACGCCGCCTGCGAACTGGGCCGGCTGGACGCCACCGTCGAGGAAAAGAACGAAGACGGCCTGATCACCCTGCGCTTCGACCTGGCCGGCCCGGCGCTGGACGACGCCATCCGCGACGTCGGGGTCATGCCCCTGCCCCCCTATATCGCGGCCAAGCGGCCCGAGGACGACCGCGACCTGAAGGACTATCAGACGGTCTTCGCCACCTATGACGGCTCGGTCGCCGCCCCGACGGCGGGCCTGCACTTCACCCCGGCCCTGCTGGAGGCGATCCGCGCGCGCGGCGTCACCACCCACGCCGTGACCCTGCACGTCGGCGCCGGCACCTTCCTGCCGGTCAAGGCCGACGACACCGCCGACCACAAGATGCACAGCGAATGGGGCGAGGTCTCGCCCGAGACCGCCGCCGCCCTGAACGCCGTACGCGCCGCCGGCGGCCGTATCGTCTGCGTCGGCACCACCAGCTTGCGCTTGCTGGAAAGCGCCACGACCGAGGACGGCGTGGTCCAGCCCTTCCACGGCGACACCGCCATCTTCATCACGCCCGGCTACCGCTTCCGCGCCTGCGACGTGCTGATGACCAACTTCCACCTGCCGAAGTCGACCCTGTTCATGCTGGTCAGCGCCTTCGCCGGGCTGGAGACCATGCGCGCCGCCTACGCCCACGCCATCGACAACGGCTACCGCTTCTATTCCTATGGCGACGGGAGCCTGCTGTTCAGGAAGGACGCATGACCGAAGACCTGCCCGACGATTTCGCCGCCTCGCTGGACATCCTCGCCTCGGCGGCGAGCGAGCTTCAGGACCCGTGGTGGATCTTCGGCGGCGCCGCCCTGGTGCTGTGGGGCCTGCGCGACTGGCGCGCGCCCGACATCGACATCATGTGCAGCCCCCGCGACGCGCGCCGCCTGATCGAGGGCCTGCACGGCCAGGTCACGCCCGATCCCGGCGAAGGCCTGTTCCGCTCGCAGGTCTTCGGCCAGATCCTGACCACGCCGGTGCCGCTGGACGTCATGGCCAATATGGACGTGCGCGCCGGCGGCGATTGGGTTCCGGTGACCTTTTCGACCCGCATCCCGGTGGCGCTGGAGGACTTCACCGTCTTCACCCCCTCGGTCGAGGAGCAGATCGAGACCTTCCGCCTGTTCGGCCGCCCCAAGGACCTGCAACGCGCGGAACTGCTGGAAAGCCTGCGCTAGACTAAACCCCGCCGTTCATCCCCGCGGAGGCGGGGACCCAGTTCTTTGGGTGACAGAGCGGAGCCCCATATGCTTGAGAGCCACAAGCCAGCCACATGCGCGTGGCTGAAGCCTGGGTCCCCGCCTCCGCGGGGATGAGCGGAGTTAACTGTTGCCCTTTCCCTTCCAGATCAACGCCACCGAAGGTCGCGCCCGCACCGGCGTGCTGAAGACCCCGCGCGGCGACATCCGCACCCCCGCCTTCATGCCGGTCGGCACCGCCGCCACGGTCAAGGCGATGACGGTGGATCAGGTCAAGCAGACCGGCGCGGACATCCTGTTGGGCAACACCTATCACCTGATGCTGCGCCCCGGCCCGGAGCGGATGGAGCGCCTCGGAGGCCTCCACAACTTCATGCGCTGGGACAAGCCGATCCTGACCGACTCGGGCGGCTTCCAGGTCATGAGCCTGTCCGGCATTTCCAAGCTGACCGAGGAGGCCGTGACCTTCTCCAGCCACATCGACGGCTCCAAACACGTCCTGACGCCGGAACGCTCGATCCAGATTCAGGCCGACCGCCTGGGATCCGACATCGTCATGCAGTTGGATGAATGCGTCGCCTGGCCCGCTGAGGAAAAGCGCGCCCGTCAGGGGATGGAGCTGTCGGCCCGCTGGGCGCAGCGCTCCAAGAACGCCTTCGGCACGCGCGATACGCAAGCACTGTTCGGCATCCAGCAGGGTTCGACCTATGAGAACCTGCGCCGTGAATCCTCGGAACGTCTGCAGGAGATCGGCTTCGACGGCTACGCCATCGGCGGCCTGGCCGTCGGCGAGGGGCATGAGGCCATGTGCGAGGTGCTGGACTTCGCGCCCGAGTTCCTGCCCAAGGACCGCCCCCGCTATCTGATGGGCGTCGGCAAGCCGATCGATCTGGTCGAGGCGGTGTATCGCGGGGTCGACATGTTCGACTGCGTCCTGCCGACGCGGGCCGGTCGCCACGGTCAGGCCTGGACCTGGGACGGGCCGATCAACATCAAGAACGCCCGCTTCGCCGAGGATAAGGACCCGCTGGACATGGGCGTCCCCTGCCCCGCCTCCAACGACTATTCAAAGGCTTACCTTCACCACCTGATCCGCGCCGACGAAATCCTCGGCAAGATCCTGTTGAGCTGGCACAACATCGCCTTCTTCCAGGCCCTGACGGCGGCCATGCGCGAGGCGATCAGCGAAGGCCGCTTCGAGCAGTTCCGGCGCGACTTCCGCGCCCGGCATCTGAAGGCCTAGCTGCGGGGCCGACGGGGCACGAAACCGGCCGGCGCCGCCGGCGGGGCGCAGTTGCGCTGCATCCCCACGCCCTTCAGGAAGGCTCGACGACGCAGGCCCGCCTGAATGGCCGACTGCACATGCTTGCTGTGGGCGTCGGCGCCGGTCAGACGGCGCACCCAGCTGCGCGCCGGAATGAAATCGGTCACGGCTCCTCGCACCGCGTCCAGCGCAGCCGAGGCCGCCGCGTCGGCGGCGCGCTCGCTGATGTAAGAGCCGTCTTGCGAGGGCGGCGCGTCCGCATCCGGCCCGAGGGCCTCGTCAAGCCGCGCGATCTCGGCGGCGATGGTGCGGCAGTGGTTCAGATTGCGCAGGTCATAGGGGTTGCTCTCGGCCTGCAGCAGAACCGTCGGGATTTCCTGCCGCCGCAGGTTCAGATCATCCAGCGGCGCCGTAACGGCCTCGCCCAAACCGGTGCCGACCTGTTCGGCCCCTCCGCGCGCCGAAGCGCCCGCGTTGCAGCCGCTCAGGACCAGCGAAAGGGAAGCAGCGGCGACGGCGTAGGAAATCTGGCGCATCCCGCCTTAGACCACGCCGCGCCCCCACGGTGAAGGCTATTGCGGTCGACGGCCGAACCGCTCGTGGTTGGCCTGACGCGTCTTCTTGCCCTGACCGTTGCGGGCCTCGGTGCGGATCGGGCGGGCGTTGTGATTGCGCCCCTGCTGCTGGCCCGCCATCCCCAGGGCGTCGCCCTCGTCGGCATAGTCGGCCATCTCGCCCGCTGCCGGCGCCGCCAGCGTTGAATCGGCGACGTCGTGCGCGGCGTAGGATCGCGGTTCGGGATGAGCCGACCGATTCTGCTCGCGCGCCTGATCATTGGGCGCGATCGGGTCGTTCACGGCGTTCTGGGACGTGGCCTTGGACGAGGTGGTGTTCTGATGCGGCATGGCCGATCTCCCGTGGCTTCCTGAACAGAACCAAGGGCGGCGAGCGGTCGTTCCGCAGCCGGGCATGGCGTTTCAGAAAAAAGGGGAGATGGTACGCCCCCTCGGGCTCGAACCGAGGACCCTCTGATTAAAAGTCAGA
>DAIOID010000103.1:3276-11152 GCA_036744355.1 Brevundimonas sp. | reverse complement strand
TCGCGCGCGTCCTGCGCCAGCGAGTGGCTGGCGGCGGTCGACTCCTCGACCATGGCCGCGTTCTGCTGGGTGACCTGATCCATCTGGGCCACGGCGATGTTGACCTGTTGCAGGCCGCTGGACTGCTCCTGCGACGAGGCCGAGATCTCGCGAGCGATGGCGGTCAGGCGCGTGATCTGCTCAGCGATCCGCTCCAGCGCATGGCCGGTGTCGCCTACCAGGGCCACGCCCTCGCCGACCTGACGGCTGGACGCCGAGATCAGGGTCTTGATCTCTTTCGCCGCCTCGGCCGAGCGCTGGGCCAGGGCCCGAACTTCGGAGGCGACCACGGCGAAGCCGCGACCGGCCTCGCCCGCGCGCGCCGCCTCGACGCCCGCGTTCAGGGCCAGGAGATTGGTCTGGAAGGCGATCTCGTCGATCACTCCGATGATGTTGCCGATCTCATTCGAGGACTGCTCGATCTCGCCCATGGCGACGATGGCGCGGCCGACCACGGCCTGCCCTTCGACCGCTTCCTGACGCGCGCCGTCGACGACGCCGCCGGCCTCGATGGCGCCTTCGGCCGAGCGGGCCACGGTGGCGGTGATCTGCTCCAGGGCGGCGGCGGTCTCCTCCAGCGAAGCGGCCTGCTGCTCGGTGCGGCGCGACAGGTCGTCGGAGGCCTGGCTGATCTCATGGGCGCTGGCGCCAATGGCGCTGGAGCGGTCGACGATGACGCGCATCGTCTCCTGCAGCTTGGCCATCGCCCCGTTGAAGTCAGCGCGCAGCTTTTCGTATTCGGGCGCGAAGGCGGTGTTCAGGCGATAGGCCAGCTGACCGCTGGACAGACGGTCCAGACCCGCGGCGATGCCGTCCACGACTTGGGCCTGCTGGCGGGCGGCCTCAGCGTCGCGTTCGGCCTGGGCGATACGGGCCTGTTCGGCGGCGGCGCGCTGCGCCTCGGCTTCAGCCTCCAGTCGCACCTTCTCCTCGGCGTTCTGTTTGAAGGTCAGGACGGCGTCGGCCATGTGGCCGATCTCGTCGCGACGGCCAATCGCCGGAATGGCGACGTTCAGATCGCCCGAGGCCAGGCGGGCCATGGCGCGGGTCATGGCTTCGACCGGACGGCTCAGCGCCCCGATCAGCCAGGCGATGGCGCCGAACGCGATGATCAGGGCCACGACCCCGCCGATGGCGAAGCTCCAGTAGGCTTCCTTGTAGGCGAAGGCCTTGGCCTTGGCGTTGGCGGCGGCGACCACCGCCTCCTTTTCCTGAATGGAGGTGATGGCGGCGCGGATGTCCGACAGGCGGGCGCCGGCTTCCAGTCCGGCGACGGCCTGGGGCTGGGTGGCGGGATCGCGGGCCAGAGCCATGAGGCCGTCGGCGCTCTGGTGGAAGGCGTCGACAGCGCCCTTCAGCGCCGCCTGTTCCTGCCCATAGGCGCCGTTGACGTCGGCGGCGGCCAGGTCGGCCAGACGCGACACCAGAACCTTGCCCGGCTCCTCGTATTTGGGAATGAAGTCGGCGTCGCGCGTCGCCACAAAGGCGCGCATGGCGTTTTGCTGCTCGACCGCGGCGGCCAGCACCAGGTCGGAAGCCTTGAACATCTCGGCGGAGGCGGCGTTGTCGGCGTCGGCGCGTTGCAGCACCGTCACGGCCCACAGGACCACCATGGTCGCCATCCCGCAGGCCGCGATCACAGCGGCGAAGGACAGCATCAGCTTCTTGGGAACGGACAGGTTCTGCAGCATTTTCTACGCTCGGGGGGAAGACTACCGCCTCTCCCTAACCGCGCGCTGTTCGCCAAAGCCTTATCGTCGCACCCCGGAAATTTACGTAGGCGAAATGGGCGTTTCTCAAATCGCCTTCAGCACCACCGACAGGGCGGTCAGCAACAGATAGACCGCAAAGGCCTTTCTCAGCACCTTTCGATTGAGCCGGTGCGCCAGCCGCGCGCCATAGGGGGCCGTCAGAGCGGTCAAAAGCCCCATGATCACCGCCGCCGGCACGTTGACGTAGCCCAGCGACAGCGGCGGACGCCCCGGCGCGTCCCAGCCGAAGACTGCAAAGCCCAGGGCCGCCGTCGCCCCGATGGCCAGCCCAAAGCCGCTGGCCGTCGCCACCGCCTGATGGATGGGCCGCCCGCACAGGGTCATCATCATGCCGCCGAAACTGCCCCCGCCGACGCCCATCATGGCCGACAACAGGCCGATGCCCGTCCCGACGCCGCGTCGACCCCAGCCGGTCGGCAGGTCCTTGCGCAGGGTCATATGCTCGGGCAGCAGCCCCATCTGCATGGCGATCAGCAGCAGGCAGACGCCATAGACGACGGCCAGCCCCTCCATCGAGGTGAAGCCCGCAATCGCCGCCCCGACCAGACCGCCGAACGCCACCCAGGGCGTCCAGGTCTTCAGCACCTGTTCGTCCACAGCCCCATGCGCCCGATGCGTCGCCAGCGACCGCAGCGATGTGGCCACGATGGTCAGCAAGGATGTGCCGATGGCGACGTGCAGATTGCTCTCGCCGCCCACGCCCAGCACAGAAAACGCGTAAAACAGCGCCGGCACCAGCACCGTCCCGCCCCCGACGCCGAACAGGCCGCCGATCACCCCCGCCACAGCCCCCGCCGCGACCAGGGCGGCGAACATCATCAGCAGTTCGGACAGGGGCAGTGCGCTCATGGCTTGGGCATAGCCTTGCCGGATGCCAGCGTCATCCCGGAAAGGGCGCGGCCGCTATCCGGGACCGCAAGAAGCGCCGGCCCCTTGGGCTGGCCCGACTCAAGGCCGGGATGACGAAAATGGTGATCAGGCCGCTTCTTCGCTCTCGCCACGCCGGGCCTGACGCGCCTCGGCCTCGCGCACGGCATCGAGGGCGCGGTCCACGACCTCCAGCCCGGCCCCGGCCTTGACGCCCTCGACCGTCAGGATGCGGCGGAAGGCCCGCGCCCCGGCCCGGCCGTGCATCAGGCCCAACATATGCCGCGCCATGCTGGCCAGATGCGCGCCCTCGGCCAGCCGCCCGGCCATGTAGGGACGATAGCGTTCGATGGCGGCGAAGGGGTCGACGTCCTCGACATCCATTCCAAAGATGCGCCGGTCCACCTGCCCCAGCAGGGCCGGCTCGTGATAGGCGGCGCGGCCCAGCATGACGCCGTCCAGCTGCACGCCGTCGGCGTCGTCGAGATGCGCCTCGGCCTGATCCAGATCGCCGATCCCGCCGTTGATGCAGATGGTCAGATGCGGCCGCTCGCGCTTCAGACGCCGCACCATGGCGTAGTCCAGCGGCGGCACGTCGCGGTTCTCCTTCGGCGACAGCCCTTTCAGCCATGCCTTGCGCGCATGGACGATGAAGTGGGTGATCCCCACCGCCGCCGAGGCGTCCACCGTGGCGAACAGGCTGACTTCCGGGTCCTGATCATCGACGCCGATGCGGCATTTGACCGTGGCGGGCACGCTGACCGCCGCCTTGATCGCCGCCATACAGTCGGCCACCAGCTCCGGTTCGCGCATCAGGCAGGCGCCGAACTTGCCCGACTGCACCCGGTCCGAGGGACAGCCGACGTTCAGATTGATCTCGTCATAGCCATAGGCCGCGCCGATCTTCGCCGCCTCAGACAGTTGAGCCGGGTCCGACCCGCCCAGCTGCAGCGCCACCGGATGCTCGACTGCGTCGAAACCCAACAGCCGCTCGCGATCGCCGTGGATCACCGCCGGGGCCGTGACCATCTCGGTATAGAGCAGCGCCCGGATGCTCAGCGCGCGGTGAAACGCCCGGCAGTTGCGGTCGGTCCAGTCCATCATCGGGGCCACGGACAGTCGGTGCGGCGGGTGTTGCGTCATTGCTCAGGCGGTCAGGCGGCGCGGATTGGCGGCGGGAAGGCCGGCTATATAGGCCAAACCTTCCCGCAGCGCGAATGAGGCGGCTAGACCGCCCTCTCCCGTCGTTTCACCGTCCGCGCCGCGAAGGTGGGCAGGACCAGCAGGGTCAGGGCCGTGGCGGTCAGCAGGCCGCCGATCACCACCGTCGCCAGCGGCTTCTGCACCTCGGCCCCCGCCCCGTGCGCCAGGGCCATGGGCAGGAAGCCGACGATGGCCACGGTCGCCGTGGTCAGCACCGCCCGCAACCGGCTGGACGCCCCCTGGACCGCGGCCTCGAGCGGGGCCAGCCCCGCCTCCAGCCGCTCACGAATGGCCTGCATCAGCACCAGTCCGTTCAGGGTCGCCACGCCCGAGACGGCGATGAAGCCGACCGCCGCCGAGACCGAGAAGGGCATCCCCCGCAACAGCAGCGCCAACGCCCCGCCGACCAGGGCCAAGGGCACGCAGGCGAAGACCAACCCCGCCTCTGTGAACGAGCCCATGGCCATGAACAGCAGGCCCCCGATCAGGACGAAGACCACCGGCAGGACCAACGCCAACCGCTGCTCGGCCCGTTTTAAGTTCTCAAACTGACCGCCCCACTCCAGCCGATATCCGGGCGGCAGAGGCACATCCGCCATCGACCTTTGCGCCTCGGCGACGAAGCCGCCCAGATCGCGGCCGCGCACATTGGCCTGGACCACCATGCGGCGACTGCCGTCGTGGCGGCTGATCTGGTTCGGCCCCTCGCCCGTCTGGATACGCGCCACCGTCGACAAGGGCGCGACCACCCCATTGGCGGCGACCACCGGCAGAGCCTCCAGCGCCGCGGGATCATTGCGGGCCTCGTCCGCCAGACGCACCACGACGTCAAAGCGCCGGTCGCCTTCAAAGACCTGCCCCGCCTCGGTCCCGCCGACCGCCGTCGCCACGGTGTCGCTGACGTCCGCCGCCGACAGGCCGTAGTTGGCGGCGTTGAAGCGATCCACGCTGACCGTCAGGGTCGGCAAGCCCGACACCTGCTCCACCTTGACGTCCGCCGCGCCCGGCGTCTGGCGCAGGCGGTCCGCGACCTGATCGGCGACTGCCTTCATCTGCGCGAAATCTTCGCCATAGACCATGACCGCCAGGTCGCTGCGCACGCCCGAGATCAGCTCGTTGAAGCGCAGTTCGATGGGCTGGCTGAACTCGAAGCTGTTGCCGATCTGGGCGCCGGCCGCCTTTTCGACCCGCTTGATCAGGTCTTCCTTCGACAGTTTCGGATCGGGCCAGGCCTTGCGGTCCTTCAGGATGATGACGCTGTCCGAGATATTGACCGGCATGGGGTCGACCGCCGCCTCGGCCGTGCCGGTGCGTGAAAACACCGTCTCGACTTCCGGCAGGGCGGTGATGGCGCGCTCCAGCCCCATCTGCATCGCCAGCGACTGCTCCAGCGAGACCGAGGGGACGCGCGACGACTGCATGGCGATGTCACCCTCGTCCAGGGTGGGGATGAACTCGCGCCCCAGAACCGAGAACGAGATCGCGCCCAGAACCAGCGCCCCGAGGGCCGCCGCCAGCACAACCCTAGGCCGCGCCACCGCCGCCCGGATGGCGGGTTCGACGCCGCGACGGGCCAAGCGCAGAAGGCGCGTCTCATGCTCCTCGACCCGACCCTGTGCGTCCAGATGGACCTGCTTCGGCTCGCGCACCAGCAGGGCCGTCATGGCCGGAATGAAGGTGAAGGAGAAGATGAAGGCCCCGACCAGGGCCAGCATGACCGTCGCCCCCATGGGCACGAAGGTCTTGCCCTCGACCCCGTCGAGCATCAGCAGCGGCGTGAAGACGAGCAGGATGATCAGTTGGCCAAAGGCCGCGGGCTTGACCATCTGGCGCGCCGCCCGAACCGCGATGTCGAGACGTTCACGCACGACCAGGGGCCGCCCCACCTCGCCACGCTTCTGGCTCAGCATCAGCAGGGTGTTTTCGATCACCACCACGCCGCCGTCGACCATCAGGCCGAAGTCGAGCGCGCCCAGGCTCATCAGGTTTCCGCTGATGCCGAACCGGTTCATGCCGATGACGGCGAACAGGAAGCTCAGCGGGATCATCAGGGCCGTGATCGCCGCCGCGCGGAAATTCCCCAGCAGCAGGAAGAGGACGACGATGACCAGCATCGCCCCCTCGGTCAGATTCCGGGCCACCGTGGCGATGGTGGCATTGACCAGGGCGCTGCGGTCCAGAACCGGCTCGGCCACCACGTCGGGCGGCAGGCTGGCGTTGACCCTCGCCAGTTGCCAGGCCGCCGCCTCGGCCGTGGTGCGGCTGTTCTCGCCGGCCAGCATCAGGGCCGTGCCCAGCACCGCTTCGTGGCCGTCGCGGCTGGCGCCGCCCAGACGCGGCGCCTGGCCGATCTCGACCGTGGCCACATCGGCGACCCGCACCGTCAGGCCCGCCCGGTTGACGACCGGCGCCTGGGCCAGATCCTGCAGCGTGCTCGCCCGTGCATCGACGCGCACCACCAGGGCCTCGCCCGCGCGCTGGACATAGCCGGCGCCGGACTGGACGTTGGCCCGCTCCAGCGCTTGGGCCAGATCGGTGACGGACAGACCGTAGCGGGTCAGGGCGGCCACGTCGGGCCGCACCGCATATTCCTTCACGTAGCCGCCGTTGACGTCGATCCCGGCCAGCCCGGGCGTGTTCCGCATCTGCGGCGCGATGATCCAGTCCTGCACCGTCCGCAGATAGGTGACGCGCTCCTTCGCGGTCGCCAGACGCTCGCCTTCGGGCGTCAGATAGGCGCCGTCGGCCTGCCAGCCGGGCTGGCCCGCCATGGCGACCTTGCGGGCATTGAACGGCGCATAGTCGACCGTCCACATCAGCACCTCGCCCAGACCTGTTGTGATGGGCGCCAGGGCCGGCTCCACCCCTTCGGGCAGGTCCGCCGCAGCCCCGCGCATCCGCTCGGCCACCTGCTGGCGGGCGAAATAGATGTCGGTGCGGTCGGTGAAGACGACGGTGATCTGGCTGAAGCCGTTTCGTGACAGGGAACGGGTGCTCTCCAGCCCCGGCAGGCCCGCCATGGCCGTCTCCAGCGGATAGGTGACCTGTCGCTCGACCTGATCCGGCGACAGGGCCGGCGCCAGGGTGGTGACCTGCACCTGCCGGTTGGTGATGTCCGGCACCGCGTCGATCGGCAGGCGGGTCAAATTATAGAGGCCGAGACCCGCGATCAGTGCCGCCGCCAACACTACGAACCAGCGATGGCGGACCGAGGCCTCAATGATGAGTTTGAACATCGAACGCCCCCCTTAGTGGCCGTGGTCGGCGTCGCCGAGACCCAGTTGGGCCTTCAGCAGGAAGGCCCCGGCGGCGGCGATCCGTTCGTCGCCGTCCAGACCGCGCAGGATCTCGGTGCGCCCGCCCGCCTGACGCCCGGTCAGCACCGGCGCAGCGCGGAAGCCGTCCTTGATCTGGACGAAGACCACGGCGCTCCCCTCCACGGTCTGCACCGCTTCGGTCGGCACGGTCACAGCGCCCGGGGCCGCCGTGGTCGTCAGGACGCCCGTGACCGACGCCCCCGCCGGCGGCGGCTGGCCCTCGGTCGGACGGGCGCGAATGACTGTCGCGCCGCTTTCGCCGCCCGCCCCCGCCGCCACGCCAGTGACGACCGCGTCGAACGCGCCGGCCGGTCCCTGCACCTTGATGGTCGAACCCAGCCGGGCCTGAGCCGCCGCCAGCGGCGGGGCGTGGAAGACCAGATCGACGCGGGTCGGGTCCGAGACCTCGGCCACCACGCCGCCCTGGGCCGCAAAGCCGCCGGGGCCGACCTGAACCGAGGTCACCACGCCCGAGATCGGCGTCGTCACGCTCAGCCGGCCCGCCGCGTTCGGCGCGCCGCTGGCCGCGACCCGCGCGCGAGCCGCACGCCCGGCCGCCTCGGCCCCCAGATAGCGGGCGTAGGCGGCCTCGACGTCCTGGCGCGCGACCACGCCCTGTTCCGCCAGACGGCTGTCGCGCTGATAGGCGCTGCGGGCGGCGTCGGCGGCGGCGGCGGC
>DAIOID010000103.1:0-3176 GCA_036744355.1 Brevundimonas sp. | reverse complement strand
CGACGGCCGCGCCCGCCAGAAGCCGGGCGCGGTTGTTCATGAACGGACGCATCAGCGACCTCCTTCAAAGGGGGGGCGGCCCTGCAGGCGCGCCAGATCAACTTCGGCGCGCACCCGCGCCAGACGGGCCTCGACGGCGGCGTCGCGCGCCGCGATCAGGGCCGAGCGGGTCGAACGCAGCTCCAGCTGGGAGATGCGTCCCGCCTCGAACCCAAGCCGCGACAGGCGATAGGCTTCCTCGGCCGAGGTCACGCCCATGTCGCCGACCGCCACCCGGCTGGCCGAGACCCGCAGCCGGGCCAGGGCCGCGCTGCGCTCGGCGGCCTCGGCCATTCGCGCGCCCGTCACGCGGGCCTCGGCGGCGCGGCGTTCAGCCCGCGCGGCGTCGATATTGCCGCGATTGCGATCGAACAGCGGCAGAGGCATGGAGAGGCCGAACGTCAGGGCCGTGGCATCCTCGGCCTGATAGCGGGTCACCCCGACCGAGGCGCTGACATTGGGCCGCGCCTCGATCTGCTCGCGCCGGATCCGACGCTCCGCGGCTTCGGCCTCAGCCTCGGCACGCGCACCGTCAACGAGATCTCGCCGCTGTCTGGAAAGGTCGGAGAGGTCCGGTCCAACAGGCCGTCGCCAACCGAGGTCACCGGCGTCGGCAGCATGGCCTCGGCGGTCAATCGGGCAAAGGCTGCGTCGCGCTCGGCGCGGGCCTCTTCCGTGGAGACGCGCGCGGCGGCGGCTTCGGTTTCCGCCTGGACGCCGCGCAACAGAGGCTCGCGTCCCTCCTCTACCAGCGCCATGGCGGCGCGGGCGTCAGCGAGGGCCAGGGCCAGGGCCTCCTCGGCCAGGGCGAAGCGACGCTCGGCCGCCTCGGCCTCGGCATAGGTCAGGGCCAGACGGGCGGCCGTGTCTATGCCCGCCTGATCGCGGCGCAGGGCGCTGACCCCGGCCTCGGCGCGGGCCACGTCGATGCGCGCGCCGCGACGTCCGCCCAGCTCCAGGTTCTGGGTGACGTCGAGACTGATCTCGGCCTCACCCCACCCCGCGTAGGGCTGGCCGCCCAACACCCCGTCGGCGCGCACGGCCAGTTCCGGGTTCGGTCGGACGCCCGCCTGACGCAGGCGCGCCTCGGCGGCGTCCAGCAAGGCCTGGGCCTCCTGACGGGCCGGCGTCTGACCGATCCGTTGCAGCAGGGTCTCATAGGCCGGCGCGGGGTCCGCCCGCGCAGGGCCGACGTCCCAGGCCGCGACGGCCAGGACGCAGCCGGCCGCGACAAGCGGCAGCCGGCGTTTCAGGGAATTCATGGTTCCTATCCCGAATGACTGACAAGAAGACGCGCCAGGCGGCGCGGCGTCCGATCAGCTTCGGGGCGGGCGCTCCAGACCGCTGGGCGCGCGCGAGATCATCAGGTCGCCGGGCAAGGGCGTCGGCAGACCAGCCCCGCCAAACGCCACGGGAGTCACGCCCCCTAACGGGGTCAGAGCATTGGTGGCGTGGTGGCAATGGCCGTGGGCGCAGGCCGCGTCTCCATCCAGACCGGCGTGGTCGCCCGCGTCATCCGCGTCATGGACTTCGGCGATCAGCCCGTCAGCCGCCACGACGTCATGCGGCAGTTCGGGACCGCAAACCGCGGCGTCGGCGACGGGCACGAGACCGAACAGGGTGAAGACGAGCGCCAGAAGCGCCCCCAACACCATCGTCCTGAATCCACCCGTGACCATGACCTTCAGATAGCACGGCGCGAATGGTTCGCACGACCCTGAATCATCCACGCGCCGATCCGCCGCAGCGCTGGTCCCGTCATCAGAACCAGGCCTTGATCCCGACGACGAAGCGCGTCGCGTCAACGTCGTCCCCCCGCGCCTTGGCGTAGTCGGCGGTGTCGCCGAACGAACGGCTCCACTCAAACCCGACGTAGGGGGCGAACTCCTTGCGGATTTCATAGCGCAGCCGCAGCCCCGCCGTGACCGAGGTCAGGCCGGAACCGATCTCCAGCTCGGGAATGTCGCTGGCCGAGAAGGCGACCTCGACGGCCGGTTGCAAGATCCACTTCTGGGTCAGGCGCTGGTCGTATTCCGCCTCGGCCCGGGCGGTCAGGTCGCCCTCGGTCGACAGGAAGGCGGCGGCGCTCACCTCGAACCAGTAGGGCGCCACACCCTGGACCCCGACGGTCAGGTGGGTCGTGTCGTCGCCGTCGGGCCGGAAGTCTTGCCGGATGCCCGCCTGCACGTCCCAGAAGGGCGCGACGGCGCGGCTGTAGAGGGCCTGAACCTCGGCGTCGTGCAGCTTGCCGTCAAACGCGCCCTCGCCTTCGGTCTTCCACCAGAAGCGGTTGATGTCGCCGCCGGTCCAGCCCTGGGCGTTCCAGCTGTAGGTCTCCTCGCCGTCGCCGAACCCGGCCTCGAGCGTATCGATCAGGACGGCGGTCGTACGCACGTCGCCGTTCTCGACCAGCAATTGCCGGCGCGAGGCCGCCATGACCGCCGGGTCGAACAGCAGGTCCGCCGCATGGGCGGGCACAGCGCGGGCGGCGGCGGGCGGCGGCGTCTCGACCATGCGCCCACCGACCGCGTCCACGCTGGTCGGGGGGTTGGGCGCACCGCCCGCCATGGCCGACATGTCATGCCCGGCGTGGGGATCGGCGGCAGGCATCCGAGCCGGAGCCATCCCGCTCATGTCATGGCCAGCGTGCGGGTCCGCCGCAGCCGCAGGGCTCACGGCGTGACCGGCATGAGGATCGACCGGCGCCGGCTGGGCGGCGTGCCCCGCATGGCCGCTCATGTCGTGACCCGCGTGCGGATCAGCGGCGGGCGTCTGGACCGGAGCGGCCTGCATCCCGCTCATGTCGTGGCCGGCGTGGTGATCGGCCGCCGCAGCGGGAGCAGCGTGCCCGGCGTGACCGCTCATGTCATGACCAGCGTGCGGGTCCGCCGCCACCGAGGCCGCAGGCGCAGCAGGCCGAGGCGCAGCGGCGCGCGGCTTGGGCGCGGGCCTCGGGCGGGCCTGCAGAGGGCGAGCTTGCGCAGGGCGTGCCGGCGCGGCGTGGGCGCCATGGCCCGCATGGCCTCCATGAGATTGAGCGACGGCGGACCCGGCGGCCAGCATCGGGGGCAGGACCGCGACGGCGGCGAACAGGGCGCGGCTCATCGGGCGGCTCCTTCCAGCGGACGAACCGTGAC
>DAIOID010000102.1:0-11204 GCA_036744355.1 Brevundimonas sp. | reverse complement strand
CCGCAAGCGAGACCAGCCAGACCAGCGACCGGATATAGGGCACGCCAAAGGCGTAAAGCGGAACATAGACGACGCGCGCCCAGAAATAGAGGGCGGCGCCCCACAGGGTCAGAGCGCTCTCCGCCCCCGTGACGTGGGCGATCAGAACGGCGCCGATGAACAGCGGCAGGGTCTCGTACAGGTTCGACTGGGCTCTTTCGAGGCGGCCGACGACAGGGTTTTGCGAAACAGGCGTCTGATCGCGCGGACCGGCGTTCCACCTGGAGCCGAACTCCATCGTCCGCGCCCCGGCGGGCAGAAAAATCTGCACCAGAGCCAACACCAGCATCGCCGCCAGATAGGTCAGTTCAGTCGTCACGTTCCACCCTTCCGCAACCAGTCAAAACGAAACCGCTCCCGATCCGAAGACCGGGAGCGGATCAGGGGATCAGCCCTGACGATAGTTCGGCGCCTCGCGCGTGATCATCACGTCGTGGACATGGCTTTCGCGCAGGCCCGCATTGGTGATGCGCACGAAACGGGCGCGTTCCTGGAAGTCCTTGATCGTGGCGCCGCCGACATAGCCCATGGAGGCGCGCAGGCCGCCGACCATCTGGTGGATGACCGGCGCGATCGGCCCCTTGTAGGCGGTCTGGCCCTCGATGCCTTCCGGCACCAGCTTCTCGGACGAGACTTCCTTCTGGAAGTAGCGGTCGGCCGAGCCCGCGCCCATGGCCCCGACCGAGCCCATGCCGCGGTACGACTTGTAGCTGCGTCCCTGATACAGGAAGACCTCGCCCGGCGATTCATCCGTGCCGGCGAACATCGAGCCCATCATGGCGACATTGGCGCCCGCCGCGATGGCCTTGGCCATGTCGCCCGAATACTTGATGCCGCCGTCGGCGATGACCGTGGCGCCCGTGCCCTTGGCGGCGCGAGCGGAGTCCATGATGGCCGTCAGTTGCGGCACGCCCACTCCCGCGACGATGCGGGTGGTGCAGATCGAGCCCGGGCCGATGCCGACCTTCACAGCGTCGGCGCCCGCGTCGATCAGGGCGCGGGTGGCGTCATAGGTGGCGACGTTGCCGGCGATGATCTGCAGACGGTTGTTCTCGCGCTTGATGCGCTCGACCACCTGGGCCACCGAGGCCGAGTGGCCGTGGGCGGTGTCGATCACCACCACGTCGGCGCCGGCTTCAGCCAGAGCCATCGCGCGCTCATAGCCGGCGTCGCCGACGGTCGAGGCGGCGCCGACCAGAAGGCGGCCCTGCTCGTCCTTGGCGGCGTTCGGGAAGGCCTGGGCCTTCTCGATGTCCTTCATGGTGATCAGGCCGATGGCGCGGTTCTGGTCGTCGACGACGATGACGCGTTCGATCTTGCGGGTGCGCAGCAGGTTCCACGCCTCTTCACGACCGGCGCCCTCGCGCACGGTGATCAGGTCGCCGGTCGTCATCAAGGCCGAGGCCTTGATCGACGGATCGCTCTCGAAGCGCATGTCGCGGTGGGTCAGCATGCCGACCAGCTTGCCCGTCGCCGGGTCGACCACCGGGAAGCCGGTGATCTTCTTGGCGGCGACGATCTGGCGAACCTCGCCCAGGGTCGTGTCGGGCGAGACGGTCACCGGGTTGATGACCATGCCGCTTTCATAGCGCTTGACGGTGCGGACCTGCTCGGCCTGCTCCTCGATGGTCATGTTGCGGTGAAGGACGCCCAGACCGCCGGCCTGCGCCATGGCGATGGCCAGGCGGCTTTCGGTCACCGTGTCCATGGCGGACGACAGCAGCGGGATGTTCAGTTTGATGTTGCGCGTCAGCTGGGTCGAGACATCCGCCATCGCTGGCATGATCTCGGACGAGCCGGGTTCGAGCAAAACATCGTCGAAGGTGAGGCCTTCGCGTATCTCCATAGGGAGTCTCCGTTTTGCGGGCCGCGTATAACGCCCCATTGCATGGAACCGCAACCCCAAGCCGGACCTATGCAAGGAATAAGAGGAATTGCCTTGCACTCTGAGGCGTACAGACCCAAGTATTGCGAATGGTTCGCATATTGATCAGCACAGCTAGACGCCTCGCGCTCAAGATCGCGAGCTACGGCCTCATGCACCTGATCGTGGCGATTCTGGTGGCCTTCGCCCTGACCCGCGACTGGCGCATCGCCCTGGCGGTCGGCGTGGTCGAGCCGATTGTCCAGACCGTCGCCTATTCCATCCACGACCGGGTCTGGCACCGCATCGAGCAGCGGCGGATGCTGTCAGGCTTCGAGGAGACCGCCGAGGCCGTCACCGCCCGCCTGGAGTTGATGACCGCCCGCGAGCAGAACCGCGCCCATAACCACCAAGGCTGTCACGGCCACAGCCACGCCCTGCCCCGCAGCCTGAAACAGGTGGCGCTGAAGACCGTGACCTATGGCCTGATGCACTT
The DNA here is from genome assembly GCA_036744355.1 of Brevundimonas sp. Classification (GTDB taxonomy): domain Bacteria; phylum Pseudomonadota; class Alphaproteobacteria; order Caulobacterales; family Caulobacteraceae; genus Brevundimonas. Next base: position 8,805 of record DAIOID010000102.1, on the reverse strand, counting down.
CACCGTGGCGGTTCTGGTGGCTTTCGCCCTGACCCGCGACTGGCGCATCGCCCTGGCCATCGGCACGGTCGAGCCCTTGGTGCAAACTGTCTTCTTCACCCTGCACGACCGCATATGGACGCGCATCGAGGTCAGGAAGGCCCGACGGGCGGCGGAAGCGGCGGTCGCCTGAGCCTATCCGTCATCCCGGAAGCGGCGCAGCCGCTATCCGGGACCGCAACAAACACAGACGTCGGGGCCTTGGGCGGTCCCGGCTCTGCGCCTCGCGATGCGAGGCTCCGTCCGGGATGACGCCATGCGCCCTACCGCTTGTTCAGCGCCACCAAGAAGACCTCGGCGCTGCCCTTGCGGCTCGATTCCGGCTTCACGTACTTCACCGTCTCGAACTCTTCGCGCAGCCGCGCCAGGACCCCGCCGGCGTCGCCGCCCTGGAAGTTCTTCGACACGAAATTCCCGCCCGGCTTCAGCGTGCGGATGGCGAAGTCGGCGGCGATCTCGATGAGGGCGATGATCTTCAGGTGGTCCGTCTTGCGATGGCCCACGGTGTTGTGCGCCATGTCCGACAGCACCAGGTCCGGCCGTCCGCCGTTGGCGTCGATCAGCTGCTGGTCCACGCCCGGATGGGTGAAGTCAGCCTGGATCAGGGTCGCGCCGGGAATCGGCTCGATCATCAGCAGGTCCACCCCCGCCACCGCCGTCGCACCACGATCCAGGCAGACCTGAATCCAGCCGCCCGGCGCCGCGCCCAGGTCGATGACCCGAGAGCCCTTCTTGATCAGGCGGAACCGGTCGTCGATCTCCAGCAGCTTGAAGGCCGCGCGGCTGCGCCAGCCCTCGGCGCGCGCCCGCTCGGACCATTTGTCGGCCAACTGGCGCTTGATCCACTGCTGGCTCGACATGGACTTGGTGTCGGCCGTCTTCATCTTCTGGCCCAGGCCGCGCCCGGCGGCGGTGCCGCCCGTGGGCGGGCGCACCATCCGGCGGCGTTCCGGCGGCTTCTCGGTGGGCTTTTCGTCGTCAGTCATGCTTCCCACATAGCGGTGACAGCGTTCAGCCGCTATGACCCGCGCACAATTCTAGTCCGCACACCCCAAGGAGAGCCTCATGGCCGACCAAACCCTGACCTTCACCCTCGACACCGGAGACGGCGAAGAGCGCAACGTCGTGATCAAGCTGCGCCCCGACCTGGCGCCGAACCACGTCAAGCAGATCACCGACCTGGCTTCGGAAGGCTTCTATGACGGCGTGGTCTTCCACCGCGTGATCCCGGGCTTCATGGCCCAGGGCGGCGACCCGACCGGCACCGGCACCTCGGGATCCAAGAAGCCGAACCTGAAGCAGGAATTCTCGGCTGAGCCGCACGTGCGCGGCGTCTGCTCCATGGCCCGCACCGCCAACCCCGACAGCGCCAACTCGCAGTTCTTCATCTGCTTCGACGACGCCCGCTTCCTGGACAAGCAGTACACGGTCTGGGGCGAGGTGATCGAAGGCATGGAACACGTCGACGCCCTGCCCAAGGGCGAGCCGCCCCGCGCTCCGGGCAAGATCATCAAGGCGACCGTCGCCTAAGGATCGGTATCAGCGGCGGGGGATCAGTCCCCCGCCCACCACCGCATCGATACGTTGTTGAAGGTCCGGTTTCCGACCTTGAGCGTCCCCGTCAGGACGACGCCTTGATCTCCCAGATTGCGCCGCGCCGTCGCCAGCGCCCCCTGGTCGAGCTTTCCATCGAACGAGACTGCGCCCAAGCCCCCCGACAGGGCCTGAACCCGCACCCGGTCCTCGGTCACGTCATAGGCCGCCGGTATCAGCCGCAGCCGACGCCGGTTGCCGTTCTCTAACGGCGGCCCGACCATGTCCTCGAACTCGATCATCACCGGCGCAAAGCCGCTCGGGCGCTCGCCGCCCTCCCAGGCGATGAAGTCGGGGACCTGCCCCATGAAGACGTGGTGCAACCGCCAGTTGTCGACCCGCACCTCTTCGGTAGGCAGGTAGTAGCCGGACACGTCTTCGGGGAGGTCATGCAGGAAGGCCGCCGCCTTCTTCGCCGCTGGCGCTTCCGGCGACTGCGCCGCGCGATCGCAGGCCGCCAGAGTCAGCAGTCCGGTCAGGGCCGCAACAGCGGCGAAATGCGTTGTTTTCACGAAGCCTCAGCTCACGGCAGACGGATCAGGGCGGCCAGCCAGCCGATATTCTGCAGCTTCTCGATCGACTCGAACAGCGGCACGGCCAGCAGGAAGACCAGGCCGTCACGCAGCGTCGTCAGAAAGAAGCGCGGCCGCACATCCAGCGACTCGGCGTCCCGCCACTTGGAAAAGTCCGGCCCGAAGCGCGGCGTCCGCGCGCAATAGTCCAGATAGGTCTGGCCGAAGGCGCCCGTCAGCCAAGCCTCCTCGCGCTTCACCGTGGCGTAGAAAACCGCGACGGTCAGCAGCAGGAACAGGCACGCCAGGGTAACGCTGCCCGTCTGGGCGCCGACGCCGAACGCGCCCATGAAACTGAAGACATACAGAGGGTTGCGGCTGATCGAATAGGGCCCTCGATCCACGATCTCGGCCTTCTTGCGTCCGCCGATATAGAGCGAGCACCAGGCCCGCCCGACGATGCAGACGGCGATCAGCGCCAGACCAAAGGCCTCCAGCCCTTCATGCAGCGCCGTTTCGCCGCCCATTGACTGTGTGAAGAAGGCCAGAGCCACCACGGCGATGATGCCGACCAGCAGCGCCAGCTTGCGCAGCTTCTGCACCTTTTGAAGATCGAAACCCTGAACCGCCGACATCTGTATTTCCTCGACTGATGAGGGTGCGACAGAACGCCGCTCTGAAGGCGGATTCAAGGCCTATGTTTGCAAGCGTTTCGCGCTCGCAAAACTTCACTGATCCAGCCACTGATCCAGAGCGCGGAAGCCTTCGATCGCCAGTTCGGTCGAGGACTGGAAGGTGGCGGGAACCACCTTTTCGAAGTCGTCGCTCGGGCGGTGATAGTCGGCATGATAGTTCACGCCGAAATAGAGGAAGGGCAGGCCCGCGCGGTGGAAGGCGGCGTGGTCCGACGCCTCGACCCAGTTGTCCGCGCCCTTGTCCTCGGGCGTGTCCTTGCCAAAGGCCAGGGACACGGTCCCGCGCGGCGCGATCCGCTCCAGCAGCGGGCGGAAATAGGGATGCTGATAGGTGCCAGTGACCCACAGCTTGCCGTCGCTGTCGGCCCGCGCCGTCATGTCGAAGTTCAGGTTCATCGAGATCGACGACAGCGGCACCGGCGGCGCCTCGACGAAATGCTTGGCCCCCAGCAGCCCGCGCTCCTCGCCGTCCAGAGCCACGATCAGGACGGTGTGCTCCGGCGGATCAGCCTTCAACCGCTTGGCCAGCTCCAGCATGGTCGCCACGCCCGAGGCGTTGTCGTCGGCGCCGTTGAAGACCTGGCCGTCGTTGACGCCGACATGGTCATAGTGGGCCGTCACCACGATGTACTTGTCTGAGACGCGCGTGCCGGGAATGACGCCGATGATGTTGGTTCCGCTGAAGGTCTTCACGCCCTCGCGCGTGCGGCCCTGCATCTCCCACGGCTGCAGCCGCCCCATCGGCGACGGCTGAACGCCCAGGGCCTCCAGACGACCGACGATGTATTCACGCGCCTTGGCCCCGCCTTCCGAGCCCGTGTCGCGGCCCTGCATGTCGTCCGCCGACAGGATGCGCAGGTCGTCCATCAGTTGGGCGTAGTCCGCGGCCGCCGCGACGGGCGCCTCGGTCGCTGCGGGCGTCGTGGTCTCACAAGCGGCCAGCGTCAGGGCGGCGGCGATGGCGGTCAGGCTGGCGAGGACAGGACGCATGGAGGGCTCCGGGAGATCAGTCGGCGGGACGCTAGCGGGCGTCGCGGCCGGCGTCAGATTACGTTTCTGTCATGCACGCTGCGATCCCGCCGCCGCCAGTGCTAAACAGCGCGACTGAACAAGGCTGACCGCGCGATTCCCATGTCCGAAACTCCCGTCGAAACCCTGACCGAACACCAGGCCCGCGAGGAGTTGGCGCAGCTTTCGGCCGAACTGGCCCGCCACGACGCCCTCTACTACGCCGACGCCGCGCCCGAGATTTCCGACGCCGACTACGATGAACTGAAGCGCCGCGCCCTCGCCATCGAGGCCGCCTTCCCCGCCCTGACCAGCCCCGTCTCGCCGTCGCAGCGCGTCGGCGCGCCGGTCTCGGCGCAGTTCGCCGAGGTCCGCCACGGCGTGCCCATGCTATCGCTGGACAACGCCTTCGACGAGGGCGAGGTGCGCGACTTCGTCGCCCGCATCGCCCGCTTCCTCAAGCTGCCGGGCGACGAGCCCATCGCCTTCGTGGCCGAGCCCAAGATCGACGGCCTCTCGGCCAGCCTGCGCTATGAAAAGGGCGTCCTGGTCCAGGGCGCCACGCGCGGCGACGGCAAGACCGGCGAGGACGTGACCGCCAACCTGCGCACGCTGGACAGCATCCCCCAGACCCTAGCCGGCTCGAACTGGCCCGACGTCATCGAAATCCGGGGCGAAGTCTACGCTCCCAACGGCGCCTTCGACGCCTTCAACGCCGCCGCCGAGGCCGAGGGCCGCCGCACCTACGCCAACCCGCGCAACTTCGCCGCCGGGTCGCTGCGCCAGAAGGACCCGAAGATCACGGCCAAGCGCCCCCTGACCTTCTTCGCCTACGCCTGGGGCGAGACCTCCGCCCCGTTCGCGGAAACCCAGCATGGCGCGCTGGAAGCCTTCCGCAGCTGGGGCTTCCAGGTCAACGAGCGCTCGACCCGCGTCGAGGGCGCGGAAGGGCTGATCGCGGTCTATCGCGGGCTGGAAACCGACCGCAGCGGCCTCGGCTACGACATCGACGGCGTGGTCTACAAGGTCGACCGGCTGGACTGGCAGCAGCGCCTCGGCTTCATCGCCCGCAGCCCCCGCTGGGCCATCGCTCACAAGTTCCCGGCGCAGCAGGCCACGACCGTGCTGGAAGGCATCGACATCCAGGTGGGCCGCACCGGCTCCCTGACCCCCGTCGCGCGCCTGCACCCCGTCACCGTCGGCGGCGTCGTGGTGCGCAACGCCACCTTGCACAACGAAGACGAGATCGCCCGCAAGGACGTGCGCATCGGCGACACCGTCATCCTGCAACGCGCCGGCGACGTCATCCCCCAGATCGTCGGCGTGGTCGAAGGCCTGCGTCCCGAAGGCGCCGAACCCTTCGCCTTCCCCCACGTCTGCCCCGTCTGCGGCTCGGAGGCCGTGCGCGAGGGCGACGAGGTCAAACGCCGCTGCACCGGCGGCCTGATCTGCGACGCCCAGATCGTCGAACGCTTGAAGCACTTCGTCAGCCGCCGCGCCTTCGACATTGAAGGCCTTGGAGAAAAGCAGCTGATCGCCTTCCACGCGCGCGGCTGGATCAAGGAGCCGGCGGACATCTTCCGCCTGGCCCGAGACGAGGAAAAACTGGCCCTGCTGCGCAACGAGGACGGCTATGGCGAGACCAGCGTCCGCAAACTGATCGCCGGGATCAACGCCCGGCGGACCATCAGCCTCGACCGTTTGATCTTCGGCCTGGGCGTGCCGGATATCGGCGAGCAGACCTCGCTGGTCCTCTCGCGCGCCTTCGGCAGCTGGACCGCCTTCCGCGACACCTGCATGGCCGCCGCCAACGGTCTGGCCAGCGACGACTGGAAGCGGCTGGCCTCCACCCACGCCATCTCGACCCGCGTCCTGGGCCTGATGGCCGAGGCGACGCCGCCCGACACCGATCCCTGGCCGGAAGCGCCGATGGATCAGAAGATCGCCCTCGCCTTCCCTGGCATGGCCGCCCCCGCCCGCCGCTCGCTGGCCGAGATTTCCAGCGGCTGGGCCGACCTGACCCGCTGGGCCGCCGTGGCCAGGAACGAAGGCCCCTCCGAAATCCTGAACCAGATCGCAGGCGTCTCCGGCGTCGGCCCCGTCGCCGCCGAGGCCCTGGCCCACTTCTTCCACGAGCCGCACAACCAGGCCGTCATGGACGCCCTGCTGGCCGAATTGGACGCGGTCGAAGACGTGGCCGCCCCCGTGACCGACAGCCCCGTGGCGGGCAAGACCGTGGTCTTCACCGGCTCGCTGGAACGCTTCACCCGCGACGAAGCCAAGGCCCGCGCCGAAAGCCTCGGCGCCAAGGTCTCGGGTTCGGTGTCGAAGAAGACCGACTATGTCGTCGCCGGCCCCGGCGCCGGGTCCAAGCTGAAGGACGCCGAAAAGCACGGCGTCGCCGTCCTGACAGAGGACGAGTGGCTGGCCCTCATTGCGTGAATGATGATCGCCTGATGCACGCCGTCGCCATCGACTTCGAAACCGCCAACGAGCAGCGCTCCAGCCCCTGCTCGATCGGCCTCGCCTGGATCAACGACGGCGTCATCGAGTCCGTCGAGCACCACTACATCCGCCCGCCGGGGATGCGCTTCGCCAGCTTCAACATCGCCTTCCACGGCATCGGCCCGGATCAGGTCGCGGAGGCCGAGGAATTCCCGGCCGTCCTGGCCGCCATCGCCCCGCGCCTGCAGGGCCGGACCGTGCTGGCCCACAACGCCGCGTTCGACGTCAGCGTCATTCGCGGCACCTGCGACCACTACGGCCTCGCCTATCCCGAGTTCGACTACCTCTGCACCGTCAAGCTGGCCCAAATCACCTGGCCCGAGTTCACCTCGCACAAGCTGAACAACGTCTGCGCCGAACTGGGCATCCAGTTCAAACACCACGACGCCGCCGAAGACGCCTTCGCCTGCGCCTCGGTGGCTCTGCAGGCGCAGCAGGTGCATGGCGTCGGCTGCGCCGCCACGCTCGCCGGCGCCGCCGGCGTCAGCCTCGGTCGTCTCCATGCCGGCGGCTACAACCCCTGCTCCTCCGCCGGTTCGCGCCCGCGTCGTCCGCGCGCGGCGTGACCGGCGACAGAAAGCCCCGGAAATCCATCGCCTTAGTTGCCCGACGCACTCAAATATTGACCTAAGGTCATGTAATCATTGAGCGAAGCGCGCGATTTCAGGCCTTGTTTCAGACCGAAACCCGGACCACCCTTCATCGACAAGGATCGGCTCAACGATCCGTCTGAAGGAATACGCCGATGAAGTTCTCAGTCCTGGCGACCGCCGCCCTCTTCGCCGCCGCTCTCGCCTCTCCGGCCCTGGCGGGCGATCCGACCGGCCTGTGGCAGACCCCGACCAATGGCGGGCAGGTTCGCATCGCCCGCTGCGGTCAGGCCCTGTGCGGCACGCTCGTCACCTCGGACCATATCCGCGCCCAGCCCAACGCCCGCGACGAGCACAACAAGGACGCCAGCCAGCGCAACCGCCCCCTGCGCGGCCTGACCATGCTCAGCGGCTTCACCGGCGGTCCGACCGAATGGCGCGGCGGCTCGGTCTATAATCCGGCGGACGGCGGCACCTATCGCGGCACCATCACCATGACCAGCGACAACGCTCTGCGCCTGCGCGGCTGCATCGTCGCCCCCCTGTGCAAGACCCAGACCTGGACCCGCATCCAGTAGGATCTCAGAAGACGGCGGCCACAATCGACAGGATGGTCGCCGTCGCCACCGCATTCAGCGCCATGCCCAGACTGGCGAAGGCGCCCGCCGTCTGATCCACCTGAAACGCCCGCGCCGCGCCGAACCCGTGCGCCGACACCCCGACCGCAAAGCCCCGCGCCCGCCAGTCCCTGATCTTCAGCAGGTTCAGCACCGGCGTCGCCGTCATCGCCCCGATCACCCCGGACATCAGAACGATCACCGCCGCCAGCGCCGGGATGCCGCCCAATTGCGCCGCCACCGCCATGCCGACCGGCGTCGTCGTGGCGCGCGGCGCGATGGAGGCCATGATCTCGACCGGCGCGCCGAACAGCCAGACGATGCCCACGGCGCTGACGATGGCCGTCACGGCCCCGGCCAGAAGGGCGCAGGTCAGAGGTTTCGCCAACCGCCGGATCGTCGCCCGCTGCGCCCAGATCGGCACGGCCAGCCCCACCACCGCCGGACCCAGCAGGAAGCCCAGCACCTGGGTCGCCTCGGCATAGGTCGCATAGGGCGTCCTGGTCGCCAGCAGGACGCCGATCAGCACTGGCGTCGCCAGCAAGACCGGATGGCAAAGGGGATGGCGCCCGCTGCGCCGCGACAGGATGTTCGCCGCCTCGAACACCACTAGCGTCACCGCCAGCCACAACAGGGGTGTCGCGATCAGGTCGCTCACGACGCGCTTTCCTCGCCCTCAGGCTCCGGCTCACGCCCCGCTACGGCGCGGAACACCAGGCCGGTCACCGCCAGGGTCAGCAGGGTCGAGACCGTCACCGCCACGACGATGCCGAGGCCATAGCGCGACAGGATCGTCCCCTCCTCCATCAAGCCGACGGCGGCGGGCACGAACATGATCGACAGATGCGCCGTCAGCCAGCCCGTCACCTTCGTCAGCGTCAGCCGCTCCCTCGGGACAAGGGCCAGCCAGGCCAGCAGCAGCACCATGCCGATCACCGAGCCCGGCAGGGGCAGACCCGTCAGCCGGTGGATCACCTCGCCCGCCAGTTGGCAGACGAGCAGCAGGGCGATGGCGCCGATCATCGGATCAGAGCGGCGCCGTCTGCGCCTTCAGCCATTCCAGCGCCGCCTCGTCCTTCTGCACGCCCTCGGCCAGCAGAGGCCCGACCTTGGCCAGAACCTCGGCGTGATAGGCGTCCACATAGGCCCGCTCGTCCGCCGTCAGCAGGGTTACGTCGATCAGCTTGCGATCCAGCGGCGCCAGGGTCAGTTGCTCGAAGCCGTGCATCGGCCGCTCGCCGCCCGG
>DAIOID010000101.1:10067-11209 GCA_036744355.1 Brevundimonas sp. | reverse complement strand
GGTCCAGCAGGGCCACGATGTTCAGGCCGGTGCCGAAGCCCAGTTCGGCGACGGTGAAGTCGGCGCGATCAGCCCAGGCGTCGGGCAGGCCGCAGCCGTCGAGGAAGACCGCGCGCGTCTCGGCCAGGCCGTCGTCCTTGGAGAAGTAGACGTCGCCGAACCGGCCGGAGCGGGGCGAGCCGTCCTCGGCCCAGACCAGCTGGGGAGAGGCGTCGCCAGGGGACTGTTCGCGCGGGTCGTCGGTCATGCCGGGGCTTTAGCGGCCCCCGACCGGGCTGGATAGCGGGCACGAAAAAAGGGGCCGTCCGAAGACGACCCCTTTCCGCATCGCGACCCGGGGGCCGCGATCCAAGACGTAAGTCTTAGTGAGCGGCGGCCGGAGCAGCAGCAGCCGGAGCAGCGGCGGCCGGAGCGGCAGCGGCGTCAGCAGCGGCCGGAGCAGCAGCGGCAGCGTCGGTGGCGGCGCCAGCAGCGGCGGCAGCGTCGGTGGCGGCGGCGTCGGCGGTGGCGGCGGCGTCCGTGGCGGTCGCAGCGGCTTCCGTGGCGTCGGCAGCGGCGTCTTCAGCCTTGTCGGTGGCGGCGGGCTGGCAAGCGGCCAGGGCCAGAGCGGCGGCCGAAGCGGCGATCAGAGCGGTGATGCGCATAGTTTTTATCCTTCAGAAGGGAAACGCGAGATCATGAATCCTCGCTGAGACGGAGATAACGGGATCGTGAGCGAAACCGCAAGCGAAATTCTCACGGCTTCGTGAAGTCGCGTTATCCGCATGAAGAAAGGGCCGCCCCGACGCCAGTCGGAGCGGCCCTTTGCCGGTTTTGAAGTCGGTCGATTTTTTAATTGGGCGCCTTCTCGGGGGCGGCCGGAGCGGGGGCCGGCGCCATGGCGGCGCCAGCGGCGTCGGCGGCTTTTTCCGTCGCCGCAGTGGCCGAGGCGGCGGCGTCGGTGGCGGCGCCCGCAGCGGCGGTGGCGGCGTCGGCGGCGGTGGCCGCGGCGTCGGTGGCGGTGTCGGCGGCCGCGTCAGCGACGGCGGCGGCTTCTTCGGTCTTGGGCGCCGGTTGCTGGCAGGCGGCCAGCGACAGGGCGCTGAGACCCGCGGCGACGATCATCAGGCGACGGATGGTCATGTGACTATAGCCCCTTCGAT
>DAIOID010000101.1:5746-9967 GCA_036744355.1 Brevundimonas sp. | reverse complement strand
GGGACGCGCATTCATGCGAAGCTCCATGGGGCGATGCACGCGAACGTGAACCGTGGAGAACCGCCGTGAGGGAACTGTGTTCCCGGGGCTTTGCGCGAGATCAGGCGTCCGTCGGGGCGGCGGCCAGGGCTTCTTCCATTTCCGAGAAGGAGGGCTGGGCCGTCGAGGGGATGTCGCCGCGACCGATCTCGACCGAGATCTGGGCGGCGTTGCCGTGCAGGTGGGCGACCAGCACGGACTGGATGATCTTGTAGTAGGCGCCTTCTTCTTCAATGATCGCGTTGAGGCGCGCGGCGAAGGGGCCGACCAGGCCGTAGGCCAGGAAGACGCCGAGGAAGGTGCCGACCAGGGCGCCGCCGATCATGCCGCCCAGGACTTCCGGCGGCTCGGTGATCGAGCCCATCGTCTTCACGATGCCCAGAACGGCGGCGACGATGCCGAGCGCGGGCAGGCCGTCGGCCAGGTTCTGCAAGGCGTGGGCCGAGGCCAAGGCCTCGTGGTGGTGCTTCTCCAGCTGCTTTTCCATGGCGTCCTCGATCTGGTGCGGATCCTCGAGGTTCATGGTCATCATCCGCAGGGTGTCGCAGATGAAGTCGGTGGCGAAGTGGTCCTTCAGCACCTTGGGGTACTTCTGGAAGATGGTGCTCTCGGCGGGCTTCTCGATGTGGCTTTCCAGGGCGATGACGCCCTTGGACTTCATCGTCTTGGTCAGCTGGAACAGGAGGCTGAGCAGGTCCTTGTAATCCTGCTTCTTCCACTTGGGTCCGGCGAAGGTCTTGCCGAAGCCGGCCAGCGAGGCCTTGATCACCGGCAGGCTGTTGGAGATCAGGAAGGCGGCCACGCCCGCGCCGCCGATGGCCATGAACTCGTGCGGCAGGGCGTGCATGATGACGCCGAACTTGCCGCCCGCCAGGACGTAGCTGCCGAACACCATGGCGAACAGCAGGACAATGCCGATAATCTGGAACATGGGGCGGTCGGACGTCCTGGAGGAGAAGGCTCAGGACGCCCGTTATCGGCGTTAATGCTTAAGGGCGGGTTTCACGAATCCCGGTTCGGGACGTAGGCGGCGGAACGCGATGTCGCACCTTCGTCGCGCTAGAGCCGCGTCGTGCCGTCGAGGATCGCTTCATAGGCCTTGGGCGTCAGCTTCTGATAGCCGGTCTTGCCGCCGCGCACATAGACGGGGCCGGTGACCTTTTCGAGATCGAAGCCGTCGGCGACCAGGTCCACCTTGCGGTACTTGAAGGTGCCGGTGGTCTCGGCGGACTTCATCAGGCGCAGGAAGACCGGGCGGGCGTAGGGGGGCAGTTGCTCGTCGGCGTAGGCGGCGAAGGCGGCGGGGTCGAACTTGCCCTCGATCACCAGGCCGGCCATGCCCGCCTTGCCTTCCTGACCGGGGACGGCGACGCCATAGGCGATGACTTCCTGGACGCCCGGCGCGTCATGCAGGCGCTGTTCGACCTCGGCGGTGGAGACGTTCTCGCCCTTCCAGCGGTAGGTGTCGCCCAGGCGGTCCATGAAGTAGAAGTAGCCTTCGCGGTCCTGACGCATCAGGTCGCCGGTGCGGAACCAGCGGTCGCCCTTCTTGAAGACGTCGGTGAGGATCTTCTTTTCCGAGGCCTTCTTGTCGGCGTAGCCCGAGAAGTCGTGGCGGATGTCCGAGGCGATCTGGCCGATGGCTTCGCCCGTTTCACCGACCGAGACCAGCTGGCACAGGCCGTCGGCGCGACGCAGGGGCTCGCCCGTTTCCGGGTCCAGCGCGATCAGGCGGATGTTGATCTGCGACTTCAGATAGCTGGGCACGCGGCCGATGGCGCCCGCCTTGCCGTCGAAGTTGAACAGGGAGACGTTGCCCTCGGTGGAGCCGTAGAACTCCATGATGTCCTTGATGCCGAAGCGCTTCTGGAACTCGGACCAGACGTCGGGGCGCAGGCCGTTGCCAAACGCCAGCCGCAGCCTGTGGGCGCGCTCGTCCTCATTGGGCGGGCAGTTGACCAGATAGCGGCACAGCTCGCCGATATAGACGAACATGGTGGCGCCGGACGCCTTCACGTCGGGCCAGAAGTTGGTCGAGGAGAAGCGGCGGCGAATGATCATCCGCCCGCCGTTCAGCAGGATCGAGCCGACCCCGACCAGACCGCCGGTCGAGTGATAGAGCGGCAGGCAGTTGTAGAGGGCGTCCTTGGTCGTCGAGGCGGTGGCGCCGGCGAAGGCGCGCATATAGGTGCGGGCGCGCGAGTGCGGGATGCGCGCGGCCTTTGGCAGGCCGGTGGTGCCCGAGGTGAAGATGAACAGGGCCGTGTCGCGGTTGGTCAGGCCATTGCGCAGGCTCTTGTCGGGGCGCACCGAAGAGGCGCTGCGCACGGCGTTGTCGATGTCGCGGCGGTCGTTGCTCTCGTCCTCGTCGGCCAGGCCGTGGACCCAGCTCATCAGGTTGCGGTCGACGAAGGGGCGGGCGTCTTCCACCGCGCGCCAGCAGTCCTGATCCGTCACCACGTTGAAGGCGTTGGAGATGGTCAGGCAGTGGGCCAGGGCCTGGCCGGTCAGATTGGTGTTGATCAGGGCCGTGGCCACGCCGACCTTGGAGAAGCCGATCCAGGCGGCCAGGTATTCGACTCGGTTGTGCATCACCAGGGCGATGACGTCCGAACGCTTCAGGTTCCGCGCCTTGGCCCAGTGGGCGTAGCGGTTGGCCAGGGCGTCCAGCTCGCGATAGGTCAGGCGGCGGTGTTCATCCTCGAGCGCGACGTTGTCGGGAAACTTGTCGACCGCCTCTTCGATGTCGTCACAGACCAGGACATCGCTGTCGAGAGTGATCGGCTTGATGCGCTTCAGGAGGCGGTACAGCCCGCTCGCGAACCTGATATCGCGCCGGATGTTCGCTGCCAGACCCATGGTTGCGCCGCCTCTTCCCGAATTATGACTTTCAATGGTGATGAACGGGCGGCGACGACGGGTCAACAGGTCGGAAGCGCGCATCGCCACAATGTTTCGCGAATGCGATGCTTGGGTCTCGCTTTCCGTGACGCAGGGTAAGGTTCTTTAGCTACGTTACGTCAACCTGGGCCGGAAGCACGGGGAAGAAGGCCATGAGAAATGACAGTCCAATGACTTGATCATGCTTTCGTCTGAACTGTGGCGAGGGTGGTGTTTCTTCGGGGCGAGGGCGTTATTCGCGGAACCTTGCTCTTTTGACCAGTGTTGTGTGGCCCTGGATAAGGAGAAGACATCATGTCCGTGACCTATACCGATCAGGTTCGTCCCGCCGCCGCCCGCCCCGCCGCCACTGTCGACGGCGAGGCCTATGTGCCGGTCTATGCCCGCAGCGGCGCGCGCAAGTCGAACAAGCCCGTCAAGACCTGGATGATCCTGGCGCCCCTGGGGGTGCTGGTGGTCGGCGGCGCGGCGGCGGCCATGCTGATTCAGCCGGCGGCGCCGGCGGAGGAGACAGTCCCGTTCGCCCCCCTCGCGGCGCAACTCGCCGCCTCCGAGGTTGCGCCCTTCGACGTCCCGTCGGTCCCGACGGATACGCCTGCCGCGCTGACGACCGCGACGCCGTCGTCGACCACGGCGGCTCCCGTCGCGGCCTCTGTCCCTGTCGCGCGCCGCGCCTCGCCGGCGGCCCCCGCTCCGGTCGCGCGTGTCGCGCCGCGCGCCGCCGCCGAGCCGGAAGCGGTCGAGGCCCCGGCGGCGCCCGCCGGCCCGCAGCCCTATCTCTCGGTCGCGCCCCAGACCACTGCGCCCCTGGCGGTCGCGCCCCTGACGGTCGCGCCGATGACCCAAACCCCGGCGGCGCCCGTCACGTCGTCCGCCGCCCCCGCGTCCATCGTGATCACGCCGACGACCTGATCGCGGCGAGAGCAAAAAAAGAAAGGCCCGGTTCGCGCTGGGCCTTTTCGCTGTTCAGGGCCGGGCGGGCGTGACGCGCCAGATGACGTTCCCCACGTCGTCGGCGACCAGCAGGGCGCCGGTGCGGACGCCCAGCACGCCTACCGGGCGGCCCATGGCTTCGCCTTTCTCGTTGCGGAAACCGGTCAGGACGTCCTGAGGCGGACCCGCGGGCTTGCCGCCGCGGAAGGGGACGAAGATGACCTTGTAGCCGGCGGGCGGGTTGCGGTTCCACGAGCCGTGCTGGCCGATGACCGCCCCGTTGCGCCACTGCGGCATCAGGGCGCCCGTATAGAAGGTCAGGCCCAGGGAGGCGGTGTGCGAGCCCAG
>DAIOID010000101.1:0-5646 GCA_036744355.1 Brevundimonas sp. | reverse complement strand
GTCTGATAGGGCACGGCGACCACGGCGTCGGCGTTTGCGATGTAAAGGCGCTCGCCGACCAGGGCCATGCCGAAGGGCGAGGTCAGGCCGGACAGGAAGACGGTCTTCATTTCCGCGACGCCGTCGCCGTCGGCGTCGCGCAGCAGGCTGATGCGGTTCGCGCCGGGCACGCCCGCGCCCGCCTTGCCCATGACCAGGCCCTGAATCCAGCCGCGCAGCCCGCCCTTCTTGTCGTCCGGCTTGGGCGGGGCGTTGCTTTCGGCCACCAGGACGTCGCCATTGGGCAGTTCATAGAGCCAGCGCGGATGGTCCAGGCCTGTGGCGAAGGCGTTGACCGCCAGCCCCTGCGCCGCGACCGGAGTGCGGCCCGCGGGCCAGCCGACGGCGGGGGCGATCTTGACGGTGGGGATGGTCTGGGGCCGGGCCTCGGGCAGTTGCGGGTCGGCGCCGAAGCCCGCGCTTTCCGGTAGAGCGCTTTCCGTGCCGCAGGCGGCGAGCGCCGTCAGCAGGGGCAGGGCGGCGACGAGGCGGCGAAGGCTCATGGGCTTGTCTCCTCAGCGTTCGGGCAGGGCCGGGAACTCCAGTCGGCTGACATCATAGCCCAGTTCGCCCGCCCGTCGCGTCAGACGCGCCAACTGGTCGGGGGTGGGGACCTCGCGGGTGTAGATGAACAGCTTGTCGAAGGTGGGGTCCGACGAGATGAACCAGCTGTAGTCCTCGGCCCGGTCCAGCACCCAGTAGTCCCAAGTGATGAAGCCCCACAGGTACTTGACCCGCAGCTTGGCGTTCATGCCGGGGTCGAGGATTTCGCCGCGGCCCTCGATGGCCTTCTCGCGGCCCTGGGGCGTGCCGAGCTGGCAGGTGTCGCGCACGGCGACGCGGGTCGGCGGGCTGAAGTCGTAGTGGCTGGCCCCGGCCACGCAGCCGTCGGTGATCTTCATGGGCAGGCGCGCCACCTCGTGCCAGCGGCCCGACCACAGGCGCTGGGCGTCGACGGGCTTCAGCGGCTGGGGCGCGCGGGTTTCGCTCATGGACGGGGCCGTGGCGCAGGCGCCCAGGGTCAGGACCAGCATCAGAACCAGGGCGGCGGCCGGCGCCGCAACGGCGAGGCGACGCAAGGGCAGGGCGGCGACGGGCATGATAGCCTCCGTGTGACGAACACAGGTTTACGTGCGCCGTTCCCTATCGGATGACTGCCGTTGGAAAACCGGTCGGCGGCGGGGCTTGAGCGCGTCGCCACGCCTTCCTATCTGCCAAGCCTCGCCGGGAGGGGCCATGCCGTCAGTCATCACCATTCAGGGTCTGACTAAGACCTACAAGTCCGGCCATCAGGCGCTGAAGCCCATCGATCTGGAGATCGAGAAGGGCGAGATCTTCGCCCTGCTGGGGCCGAACGGCGCGGGCAAGACGACGATGATCTCCATCATCTGCGGCATCGTCACGCCCTCGACGGGGATGGTGATCGCCGACGGCCATGACATCCAGAAGGACTATCGCGCTGCCCGCACCCGCATCGGTCTGGTGCCGCAGGAGCTGACGACGGACGCCTTCGAGACCGTCTGGGCCACCGTCACCTTCAGCCGGGGCCTGTTCGGCAAGGCGCCGAACCCGGCCCTGATCGAACGCATCCTTCGCGATCTCAGTCTGTGGGACAAGAAGGACGCCAAGATCATGACCCTGTCCGGCGGGATGAAGCGCCGCGTCATGATCGCCAAGGCCCTGAGCCACGAACCCGACATCTTGTTCCTGGATGAGCCCACGGCGGGCGTGGACGTGGAGCTGCGCCGCGACATGTGGGGCCTGGTGCGCCAGCTGCGCGACCAGGGCGTCACCATCATCCTGACCACCCACTATATCGAGGAGGCCGAGGAGATGGCCGACCGGGTGGGCGTCATCCTCAAGGGCGAGCTCATTCTGGTCGAGCAGACCGCCGTCCTGATGAAGAAGCTGGGCAAGAAGACCCTGACGCTGAACCTGCAGGAGCCGATGGCGGCGATCCCGCCGGAACTGGCCGAATGGGACCTGAGCCTGAAGAACGAGGGCGGGGAGCTGGAGTACGCCTTCGACGCCCACGCCGAGAAGACCGGGGTGCCGTCGCTGCTGCGCCGCCTGTCCGATCTGGGCGTGGCCTTTAAGGATCTGAACACCCGCCAGAGCTCGCTGGAAGACATCTTCGTCAGCCTGGTTCACCGCGATGGGGAGGCCGCGTGATGAGCTTCAACGGACATGGCGTCTGGGCGATTTATCGCTTCGAGATGGCGCGGGCCCTGCGCACTCTGTGGCAGTCCATCGTCACCCCGGTGATCACCACGGCGCTTTACTTCGTCGTCTTCGGCGGGGCCATCGGCAGCCGGATGCAGGAAGTCGGGGGCGTGCCCTATGGCGCCTTCATCGTGCCGGGCCTGATCATGCTGAGCCTGTTCACCCAGTCGATCTTCAATGCGTCATTCGGCATCTACTTCCCGAAATTCACCGGCACCATCTATGAGATCCTGTCAGCGCCCGTCAGCCCGCTGGAGATCGTCATCGCCTATGTCGGGGCGGCGGCGACCAAGTCGGCGGTGCTGGGCCTGATCATCCTGGCGACGGCCGCCCTGTTCGTGCCCTTGCAGATCCTGCACCCCTTCTGGATGCTGGCCTTCCTGATCCTGATCTCGACGACCTTCAGCCTGTTCGGCTTCATCATCGGGGTCTGGGCGCAGAATTTCGAGCAGCTGCAGATGATCCCCATGCTGATCGTCACGCCCCTGACCTTCCTGGGCGGGGCCTTCTATTCGATCGACATGCTGCCGGACGGCTGGCGCACGGTGACCCTGTTCAACCCGGTGGTCTATCTGATCTCGGGCTTCCGCTGGGCCTTCTACGGCATAGGCGACGTCAGCGTGGGGCTGAGCCTGACGGCCACGCTGGGCTTCTTCTTCGCCTGTCTGGCGGCGGTGGGCTGGATCTTCAAGACGGGCTACCGTTTGAAGAACTGAGGTCGATTTTCGCGTGTCACGAAACCGCCGAACTCGCTCCGCAGTTTGGCGCTCTGCCGACCTTTTCGTGATGCGCGCCGCCCGGCGCCGGAGCCCGAATGTCCGACGCCGACGACAAGTCCGTTCCCTTCGCCCGCCGCCAGGTCCAGTGGGGCCGTCCGCCCCAGACGACCTTCATGGCCGGGCCTCTGCCGCGCGGCACGGGTCTGACGCCGCCCGTGACGCCCAAGGCGGCGGAAGCGCCGAAGCCGGCGCCGCGTCCGGCCGCGCCCGCCGCCCCGCGCCCGTCCGCGGCGTCGAGCAGCATGTTCGGCGGCTCGCTGGTGCCGCAACGTCGCGCGCCGCAGGCGAACGCTTCGCCGAACCTGCTGACGGCGCCGATGCCGTCTGCGCCGCAGCCCCGGCCCGCGCCCCAGCCTGGGCCGCGCGTCGCCCCGGTCGCCCCGGCGGCGCCCGTCGATGCGACGCCTCGACCCTTGCCGGCGGCTCCGGTCGCGGCCCGCGCGCCGCAACCGGCGCCGGCGGTCACGCCCAGGCCGAAGCCTGCGCCTGAAACGGCGCTGGCGCCGACGTCTCGTCCTGCCGCGGCCAGGCCTGTTACGGAGACGCCCCGATCGGCGACGCACGCGCAGGCCCAGGTCCCGGCCCGCAGCCGCATGCCCCTCTACATCGCCGCCGCCGCCGTGGTGGTGATCGGGGCGCCGGTGGCCACCTGGCTGATCACGCGCTCGAACAGCGAGCCAGCTGCGCCTTCGCCCGCCGAGACTTCGGTTGCGCCGGACGCTGTCTCCGCCGCACCGGCGGTAGGGACGGCGCCCGCATCGCCCCCGGTCGCTGAAGTCGTCGCGGCGCCAATGACGAGCGCGCCGACGCCCGCCGCCCGCCCAAGCGTGCGCCGCGCCGCGTCGACGTCGCCCGAAACCCTGGCCGCGAATACGGCGGCGCCTGCCGCCTCGACGCCCCCGGCGACCTTGCCTGCCGCTCCCGCGTCTGTCGCTTCAGCGCCTGCGGCCCCGCCGCCGGTCGTGGTGGTCGCGCCGGAACCGACCCCGCCGGCCGGTCCGCCGCCCACCGCCGCTCGCCCGGCCCAGAGCGACCCGGACGCTCCGGTGGTCACCCGGCCGCAGCCGCTCGATTAGGGCGAAGCGGCGCGGGGGCGCTTGTCCGGCCCGTCCAGCTTGGCTATGGCCAAGATCGGATAGGGTCGCGCTGGTCGGGGCGGTCTGCCGCCCTCCTGTAAATGTCGCGTGAGTCCAGCCTATGCCTACCTCGAACCCAGCAGCCTTCGCCGTCCGTCTCGGCGGCGAGGGACACAGGGGCGAGACGGCCGCGTCGGTCCGGGCGCTGTTGAACACGCACGCCGACAGTCTGGTCCAGGCCTTCTACGACACCCTGCTGGACGACCCGGAGGCCAAGGCTTTCCTGCACCACTCCATCGTCCAGGAGCGGCTGAGCCGGTCGCTGCACGACTGGTTGCTGGACCTGCTGGACACGACCGGCGACGCCGAGGACGCGGCCTTCATCGCCCGCCAGATCAAGATCGGCGAGGTCCACGCCCGCATCAAGATTCCGGTGCACCTTGTCATGGCCGGGGCCTCGGTCCTGAAGGCCCGCCTCGCCGACCTGCTGGAGAACGAGCCCGACGGCTTCCGCCAGTTCCGTCTGATCGACGAGCGCATCGACGCGGCCATCCGTCTGATGAGCCAGTCCTATGTGAAGGGCACCATGAACCGGGCCCGGCTGGACGAGGCCTATCGCCTGTTCTCCCTCGATCAGGACGTCAATCTGGAGCGCGAGAGCCAGCGCGCCAGCCTCATGGAGTGGGGCCAGAAGACCCTGTTCCGCATTCTCGGCAACGGCGCCGGCGACGGCTGCGAGCCCATGGCTCACTCGCCCTTCGGTCTGTGGATCCGCCACCGTGCGGGCTTCCTGTTCGAGACCTCGCCGCACCTGGCGGCCCTGAATCAGACCATGGCGCGGATCGACGGCGAACTGCTGCCCCGGCTGGAGCCCGACAGCGGCGACGATCGCGCCGAGGCCCTGAAGGCCCTGCAGGCGGCGGTCGAGGAGGTCGCTTATCTGCTCAACGAGATGTTCCAGGTCCTGGGCGACATGGAGGCTGGGCGCGATCCCCTGACCCGGACGCTGAACCGGCGCTTCCTGCCCTCGATCCTGAGCCGCGAAATCGGTTTCGCCAACGCCAACAAGAGCGCCCTGTCGGTCATGCTGATCGATGTGGACCACTTCAAGAGCGTCAACGACACGCGCGGCCACCAGGCCGGCGACGAGGTGCTGCGTCAGGTGGCCGAGGCTGTTACCGAGAACGTCCGGCCCAGCGACTTCGTCTTCCGCTACGGCGGCGAGGAGTTCCTGGTGGTGCTGGTCGAGACCCGTCTGGATCAGGCCATGGCCATCGCCGAGCGCGTTCGCGCCGCCCTCCAGGGACGCGCCATCAAGGCCGGCGGGCTGGAGCCCTTCAGCGTCACCGCCTCGATCGGCGTCGCCGAACACGGCGGCCACCCCGACGAGAACTACCTGATCAAGGCCGCCGACGAGGCTCTGTACCGCGCCAAACACACCGGCCGGAACCGGGTCGAACGGGGCTAGGGCCCGCGCCTAGGCTCCGTACTCAATAAGTCCTGGTCGTCAGGGGCGTGCTCTGATTCAA
>DAIOID010000100.1:3607-11236 GCA_036744355.1 Brevundimonas sp. | reverse complement strand
GCGCTGGACCTGATGCTGACCGGCGCGCCGGTCGACGCCGAGAAGGCCAAGGCCATCGGCATCATCGACGAGGTGGTCGAGCCGGGTCAGGCTCTGGCCGCCGCCAAGGCCTGGATCCTCAATGGCGGCGAGGGCGTCCAGCCCTGGGACCGCAAGGGCTATGTCATGAAGGACGGCCCCTATTCGGACGCGGGCGGCGGCGTCTTCGTCATGGTCCCGCCCAAGGTCATGGCCAAGAGCTATGGCAACTATCCGGCCCAGAAGAACATCGCCCGCTGCGTCTATGAGGGCTTCAACCTGCCGATGGACGCGGCCCTGCGCGTTGAGGCGCGCCTTTTCCTGGACACCCAGCAGTCGCCGCAGGCGCGGGCCATGATCCGCTCGCTCTTCCTGTCGAAACAGGCCCTGGCCAAGGGCGGCGCCCGTCCCGAGGGCGTGCCGACCTACACCGTCAGGAAGGCCGCCGTTCTGGGCGCCGGCATGATGGGCGCGGGCATCGCCTATGCCCAGGCGCGGGTCGGCATCGACACCGTCCTGATCGACGTGGCTCAGGCCGGCGCCGACAAGGGCAAGGCCTATTCCGAGGCCCTGGTCGCCAAGGCCGTGGCCAAGGGCGCGATGTCGCAAGCGACTGCCGACGAACTGGTCGGCCGCATCAACGCCACCACCGACTATGACGCCATCAAGGGCGCCGATCTGGTGGTCGAGGCCGTGTTCGAGGACCGCGCCCTGAAGGCCGACGTGACCCGGCGCGCCGAGGCCCAGATCGGGGCCGACGCCGTCTTCGCCTCCAACACCTCGACCCTGCCGATCACCGGCCTGTCCGAGGCGGCCGAGCGTCCGGCCAACTTCATCGGCATCCACTTCTTCTCGCCGGTGGACCGGATGGAGCTGGTCGAGATCATCGTCGGCAAGAACACCTCGCAGGAGACCCTGGCCAAGGCGCTGGACTACTGCAAGCAGCTGAAGAAGGTGCCGATCGTCGTCAACGACAGCCGCGGCTTCTTCACCAGCCGGGTGTTTGACACCTATATCCGCGAAGGTCTGGAGATGCTGATCGAGGGCGTCGCCCCGGCCATCATCGACAACGTCGGTCGCATGACCGGCATGCCGCGCGGCCCGCTGGAGCTGCTGGACGACGTGGCCATCGACCTGGTGGACCGCGTGGCCCGTCAGCGCCGCGTCGATCTGAACCTGCCCGAGCCCGTCACGGGCGACACCGACAAGTTCCTGATCGACATGGTCGCGCAGGAGCGTTGGGGCCGCAAGAACGGCAAGGGCGTCTATGACTATCCGCAAGGCGGGGCCAAGAGCCTGTGGTCCGGTCTGGCGGAGATGTATCCGGTCCAGATCAGCCAGTCCTCGCCGGAACTGGTCGAGCACCTGAAGCAGCGCCTGCTGTATCGCCAGGCCGTGGAATCCGCGCGCTGCATGGACGAGAACGTCGTCACCGCCGCCCGCGACGCCGACGTCGGCGCCATCCTGGGCTGGGGCTTCGCGCCCTGGACCGGCGGCCCGATCAGCCTGATCGACAGCGTCGGCGTGGCCGAGTTCACCGCCGCCTGCGAGGCCCTGGCCGCGCAGTACGGCGAGCGTTTCGCGCCGCCGGCCCTGCTGAAGACCATGTCCGCCTCAGGCGAGCGCTTCTATCCGGCGCCCAAGCCGCTGGCGGCCTGATCGCCGCATAGGGTGTGAAAATAGGGAAGGGCGGGGCGCAAGCGTCCCGCCCTTTTCATGTTCTCCCTCTCCCATCGGGAGAGGGCTGCGAGGGTAAGAGCAGGCAAAAGAAAAGGCGGGCAACCCCTCGCCCGCCTCTTCCTCTCCTTGCTGGCGCCGAGATCAGGCCAGGTTCAGATCTTTCAGCACGGCCTCGCGGACCGGACCCTTCTGGATCTTGCCGGCGGCGCTGCGCGGCAGGCGGGTCTGGCTGAAGCTGACGCTCTTGGGCGTCTTGTAGCCGGCGATGCGCTGGCGGCAGAAGGCGGACAGTTCTTCCAGGCTCGGCTGCTCCGCGCCCGCCTTGCAGACGATATGGGCGTGGACCCTCTCGCCCCAGGTCGCGTCGGGCACGCCGATGACGGCGGCTTCCTCGATCGCCGGGTGCCAGGATAGGGCGTTCTCGACCTCGATCGAATAGACGTTCTCGGCTCCGGACACGATCATGTCCTTCAGCCGGTCGGTGATGTAGATATAGCCTTCCTCGTCCATCCAGCCCGCGTCGCGGGTGTGCAGCCAGCCGTTACGCATGACGTCAGCGGTTTCTTCGGGACGGTTCCAGTAGCCCTGCATGACGTTGTCGCCGCGGCCGACGATCTCGCCGATCTGGCCGCGCGGAACCTCGACCCCGTTCTCGTCGACGATGCGGATTTCAAAGCCCGGCGCCACCTTGCCGCACGAGCGCAGGCGCGGGTGGTCGTCGGCGCACTGGTGGTCCTGCGGCGTCAGTACGGTGACCGAGGCCATCTCGGTCTGGCCGAAGCCCTGGATGAAGGCCACGTCCGGGAATTTCTCGCGCGCCAGGGCCAGGGTGGCGGCGGGCAGGGACGAGCCGCCGTAGCCGAGCATCTTCAGCTTCGACAGGTCCAGTTGATCCAGCCGCTCATACTTGGCCATCCGGTCGATGACGGCGGGTACGGTGAAACAGTGGGTCACGCCATGCTCGGCGATGGCCTCCAGCATGGTCTCGGCGTTGAAGCTGCGACGGAAGACGTGGGTCGCGCCGGTCATGGTGGCGAACAGGATGCCGATGTCCGCCAGGTGGAACATGGGCGCGGCGTGGAAGTTCACGCCGGTCTCGTCGAACGGAATCGTCATCAGCAGGTTGGAGGCGATGGCGTGCAGATTGCCGTGGCTCAGCATAACTCCCTTGGGCAGGCCCGTGGTGCCGCCGGTGTAGAAGATGCCCGCCAGATCGTCGTTGGCGGCCAGATGTTCTTCAGCCGGTTGCGAGGACTGAATCAGGCCCTCGTGCGTCATGGCGGCGTCATCCGCCGCACCGTCCATGGCGACCAAGCGGCTGACGGCGCCCTCGGCCAGAAGCTGTTCGGCGACGGCGGCGAACTCTTCGCCGAAGCAGAGAATCTGGACCCCGGCGTCCTTCAGCTGGAAGGCCAGTTCGGGTGTGGCCAGACGGGTGTTCAGCGGCGTCAGCACGCCCCCGGCCCACAGGACGCCGAAATAGGTCTCGAAGTAGCGGTCGCAGTTGTTGGCCAGGATGGCGACCCGGTCGCCGGTCGCCAGCCCGGCCTGTTCGCGCAGGCCGCCGGCCAGGCGCGCGACGCGGTCGCCGACCTCGCGCCAGGTGCGGCGGCGGTCGCCGTCGATGGTGGCGGTGCGGTTTGCGGCCGTGACGACGGCGCGCACCAGGCCCTGCGTAATTCTCATCGAAAGGGGTGCTCCTGCCGCCGCGAGGGCGGGAAAGATTGTCAAATCTATTGACATCTAATCTCGCCGCGAACCATGTCTGTCAACTCATGTTCAGACGTTTTTCCGCCGTTCTCGCCACGACTTGCGTGGCCGGGGCGGCGCGGCGAGGTGTGCGATGATCGGATTTGAACGCAAGGGCGAGGGCGCGATCATCCGGCTGGATCAGCCCGAGCGGATGAACGCCCTGACCGAACCGATGATCGATGCGCTGGACGCCGCCGTGGACGCCGCCGTCGCCTCGGGCGCGCGGGCGATTTTGCTGACGGGTTCTGGCCGCGCCTTCTGCGCCGGGGGCACCCTGTCCGAGCCGCTGCCGGACGACGCGGGCCTCATTCTGGAGACCCATATCAACCCCCTGCTGCTCAAGCTGGCTGACCTGCCGATACCGCTGATCGCGGCGGTCAACGGTCCGGCCATCGGGGCGGGGGCGTCGATCGCCCTGGCCGCCGATATGATCCTGATGTCGCGCTCGGCCTTCCTGTCCTACGCCTTCGCCCAGGTGGGGTTGGCGCCGGACAGCGGCGCCAGCTGGCTGTTGCCGCGCACGCTCGGTTGGCACCGGGCCATGGGCCTGATGATGACGGGCGAGCGCATCACCGCCGAACAGGCCGTGACCTGGGGACTGGCCTGGAAGGCGGTCGATCCCGAGGCCCTGTCCAGCGAGGCCGAGGCCCTGCTGGACCGTCTGTCGAGCGGCCCGACCCTGGCCTATGCCGCTGTCCGCCGCACCGCCCGCGCCGCGCTCGACCTCGGCTTTGCTCAGGCGCTGGACCTGGAACGCGAGGCGCAAGCCGACGCGGGACGCACCGCCGATTTCAAGGAAGGCGCCGCCGCCTTCATCGCCCGCCGTCCGGCCCAGTTCACGGGCCGCTAGGAGGTCGCCATGAGCCAACCGCGCACCCTGCTGAGCAAGATCTACGACCGCCACATGGTCGCCGACCTCGGCGACGGCGACATGCTGATGTACGTCGACTTCCATCTGGTCCATGAGGTCACCAGCCCTCAGGCCTTCGAGGGGCTGCGCCAGCGCGGCGTCCCGGTGCACGCACCGGCCCAGACCCTGGCCGTGGCGGATCACAACGTCCCGACCCTGAACCGCGCGGCGGGCATCCTCGATCCCGAGAGCCGGGCGCAGATCGAACAGCTGCAGATCAACGCCGCCGAGTTCGGCCTGCCGTGGATCCCGCTGGACAGCGTTGATCAGGGCATCGTCCACGTCGTCGGGCCTGAGCAGGGGCTGACCCTGCCGGGCACGACTATCGTCTGCGGCGACAGCCATACCGCGACCCACGGCGCGTTTGGCGCTCTGGCCTTCGGCATCGGCACATCGGAGGTCGAGCACGTTCTGGCGACGCAGACCCTGGTGCAGAAACGCGTCAAGTCCATGCTGATCCAGGTCGACGGCGCGCTGGGGCGCGGCATGACGGCCAAGGACCTGATCCTCGCAATCATAGGCCAGATCGGAGCCAATGGCGCCACCGGCTACATCATCGAATACGCCGGTCAGGCGATCCGCGACCTGGACATGGCCGGGCGGATGACGGTCTGCAACATGTCGATCGAGGCGGGCGCGCGGGCGGGCCTGATCGCGCCGGACGAGACCACCTTTGCTTATATAAAGGGGCGCCGCCACGCGCCGCAGGGCGCGGCCTTCGACGCCGCCGTCGCCGACTGGCGCACCCTGACCAGCGATCCCGGCGCGACCTACGACAGGGTGGTGCGCATCGACGCCAGCGCCATCGCGCCCATGGTGACCTGGGGCTCCAGCCCTGAGGCGGTGACGACCATCGGCGGTCGCACGCCGGACCTGAGCGCTGTCGCCGACCCCGGCCAGCGCGCCCAGATCGAACAGATGCTGACCTATATGGGGCTGTCGTCGGATCAGCCGCTGGAGGGTTTGGCCGTCGACACCGTCTTCATCGGCAGCTGCACCAACGGCCGTCTGGAAGACCTGCGCGCCGCCGCCGACATCGCGCGCGGCCGTCATGTGGCGAAGGGCGTCCGCGCCCTCGTCGTGCCGGGCTCGGGCCACGTCAAGGCGGCGGCCGAGGCCGAGGGTCTGGACCGCGTATTCATCGACGCCGGGTTCGAATGGCGCGAGGCAGGCTGCTCCATGTGCCTGGGCATGAACCCCGACAAGCTGGCGACCGGCGAGCGTTGCGCATCGACCTCCAACCGCAATTTCGAGGGCCGTCAGGGCCCGGGCGGCCGAACCCATCTGGCGTCGCCGTCGATGGCCGCCGCCGCCGCCGTGGCGGGACGGCTGGTCGATGTCAGGAGCTTTGGCTGATGCAGCCTTTTTCCACTCTGGACGCCGTCGCGGCGGCCCTGCCCATCGCCAATATCGACACCGACAAGCTGGTGCCGGGCCGCTTCCTGAAGGGCGTCACCCGCGCCGGTCTCGGGCGCATCCTTCTGCACCCGCTGCGCTTTAACGCCGACGACCAGCCGCGCGCCGACTTTGTGCTGAACCAGTCGCCGTGGGATCAGGCGGGCGTGCTGATCGCGCTCGACAACTTCGGTTGCGGCTCCAGCCGCGAGCACGCGCCCTGGGCCTTGCTGGACTTCGGCATCCGCTGCGTCATCGCGCCCAGCTTCGCCGACATCTTCCGCAACAACTGCCTGAAGAACGGCATCCTGCCGCTGATCCTGCCCGAGGGGGACTGTCTGGCGCTGATGGATCTGGCGCGCGATCCGGCGACGGCGCGGTTTCAGGTCTCGTTGCCGGATCAGACGGTGACGGCGGACGGTCGCGTCTGGGCGTTTGATTTCGCCACGGCGGACAAGACCAGGCTGCTGGAAGGCAAGGACGAGATCGATGCCGCCCTGGCGCGCCTGTCTGAAATCGAACGCTTCGAGGCGCGTATCGGCTACGCCGCGCCGCATCTGGGCGCCTGCTAGGCGCTGACTTCAAACGTCATCCCGGCCGCAGCGAAGCGAAGAGCCGGGACCGCCCCAGACGTCGCCGCTTCCTGCGGTCCCGGATAGCCCTGTGGGCTTCCGGGATGACGCTGGCTTGGTGTCAGGCCCCCAGCCAGCGTTGCAGAACGTCTGCCGTGTCCTGCCCGACACCCAGCGGGGCAGGGCGACGCACCGAGCCGGGCGTGGCCGACAGCTTGGGGAAGACCCCCTGCATGGCCACCTTGCCCAGCACCGGGTCCTCGACCTCGATGATGGCCTCGCGCGCTGCGAAATGCGGATCGGCCATCATGTCCTCGGCGTCAAAGACGCGGCCCGCCGGGACGGCGTGTTCGATCATCAGGTCTTCCAGTTCCTGAACGGTCAGGGTCGCCGTCCATTGGCCGACCAGGATGTCCAGCTCCGCCTGATGCTCGCCGCGCGCCAGATGGGTGGCGTAGCGCGCGTCGGTCGCCAGTTCGGGGCGGCCCATGGCGGTGCACAGACGGGCGAAGACGGCGTCCTGATTGGCGCCGATCAGGTATTCGCCGTCCGAGCAGGGATAGACGTTCGACGGTGCGATCTTGGGCAGGACCGAGCCGGTGCGCGTGCGCTTGTGGCCGTTGATCGCATACTCGGGGATCATGCTTTCCATGACCTGCAGCACGCTTTCGTACAGGGAGCTGTCGACCACCTGGCCCTGTCCCGTGCGTTCGCGGTGTTGCAGCGCCGCCAGCGCGCCCATGCAGCCATAGGTCGCCGCCAGGCTGTCGCCGATGGACACGCCGACGCGCGACGGCGCGCGGTCCGGCTCGCCGACGATGCCACGCCAGCCGCCCATGGCCTCGCCAATGCCGCCAAAGCCCGCGCGCGACGAATAGGGGCCGGTCTGGCCATAGCCGGACACCCGCACCACGATCAGACGCGGGTTGGTCGTCATCAGATCAGCGGGGGCCAGGCCCCACTTCTCCAGCGTGCCGGGGCGGAAGTTCTCGATCAGGATGTCGGCCTGGGCGATCAGGTCGCGCGCCGTCTGCTGGCCCTCGGCCGAGCGCAGATCGACCGCGACGGAATACTTGTTGCGCGCGATGACCCGCCACCAGGTCGGGGTTTCGCCCTGGCCCCAGTGCCGCATCGGATCGCCGACGCCCGGCGATTCCAGCTTGATAACCTCGGCGCCCATGTCGCCCAGTAGCTGACCGCAGAAGGGGCCGGCGATCAACTGGCCCATCTCGACGACCTTCAGCCCGTGCAGGGGGCCGTTCAGCGGTTGGCTGGTCACGGGCGCATTCTCCAAAACGTCAA
>DAIOID010000100.1:0-3507 GCA_036744355.1 Brevundimonas sp. | reverse complement strand
CTCGACATCATCGTCCAGCCGCGCGTGACCTTTGGCTACAAGGCCGACGAGATGCGTCATGTCGGTCTGCTGCGGAACCGGCCGATGCAGATGATCCTGACGCGGTCGTCGACGATGGCGGGCGACTATGCCGACTTCCAGCTGCCCTATCTGAAGCACATCTTCGAGACCATCGGCATCCGCGACATCCGCGCCCTGGTAGTTCCGGCCACGACCAGGCCCGGCGCCGAGGCGCGCGAGGCCTATGTCCGCAGTTTCGACGCCCAGGCGGACGCCGCGGCTCGAGCCTTCTGAGGCAGATCATGCATCCCAGTCATTTCGCCGCCGTCACGCCCGACCAGCCCGCCGTCATCATGGCGCGAACGGGCGAGGTCACAACCTTCCGTCAGATGGACGAAGCCTCCAACCGGGCGGCCCATCTGTTGCGCGCCCTCGGTCTGAAGCCCGGCGACGCCGTGGCGGTCTGCCTCAGCAACACGCCGGGCTACTTCGCCCTGGCCTGGGCGGCGCAGCGGTCGGGTCTGTATTTTGTCGCCCTGTCGTCGCGGCTAACCCTGACCGAGGTCGACTATATCGCCCGCGATTGCGGGGCCAAGGTGCTGATCGCTGGGGCCGACCTGCCGAATACGGCAGCCCTGCCCGAGGGGCTGTCGGACCTGATGCTGTTCTCACTTGGCGGTGACGTTCCGGGCTATCGCGTCTGGGAGGACGAGGCGGCGCTACACCCCGCCACCCGCATCGCTGACGAGGTCGCGGGCGGCGAGATGCTCTATTCCTCGGGCACCACGGGACGGCCCAAGGGCATCCGGCCGGAACTGCCCGCGGACGGCGACATCACCGCCATGCCGATGACGACCTTGGTGGCCAAGACCCGCTTCGGGGTGGACGAGGCCAGCGTCTATCTGTGCCCGGCGCCCCTCTATCACGCCGCGCCGTTGCGCTGGTCGATGGGAGTGCAGCATCTGGGCGGCACGGTGGTGCTGATGGACAGGTTCGATCCCGAACTGGCGCTGGCGGCCATTGACGCCCACGGCGTGACCCACAGCCAGTGGGTGCCGACCCACTTCATCCGCATGCTGAAGCTGCCGGACGAGGTTCGCGCCAAGTACGACGTCTCAACGCTCAAGCTGGCCATCCACGCCTCGGCGCCGTGCCCTGTGCCGGTCAAGCAGGCTATGATCGACTGGTTCGGCCCGATCCTGATCGAGTACTACGCCGGGACCGAGGGCAACGGTATGACCATCATCAACTCCGAGGAGTGGCTGAAGAAGCCCGGCTCGGTGGGCAAGGCGAACTTCTGCGTGGTCCATATCTGTGACGACGAGGGCAAGGAGCTGCCGCCGGGCGAGGTCGGCAACATCTATTTCCAGGGCGACCACCCGTTTGAATATCACAACGATCCGGAGAAGACGGCCACCGCCTATGACGCGCGCGGCTGGACCACGCTGGGCGATGTCGGGCGGCTGGACGCGGACGGCTATCTGTTCCTGACCGACCGCAAGAGCTTCATGATCATCTCGGGCGGGGTGAACATCTATCCGCAGGAGATTGAAAACCTGCTGATCCAGCACCCGCGCGTGGCCGACGCCGCCGTCATCGGCGCGCCCTGCGCGGAGATGGGCGAGCGGGTGGTGGCGGTGATCCAGCCCGCCGACTGGGCCGACGCCACGCCGGAGTTCGCCTCCGAGCTGTCGGCCTGGGCGCGGCAGTCGCTGTCGGGGATCAAGGTCCCGCGCCAGTTCGACTTCATGCAAGAGCTGCCGCGCCACGACACGGGCAAGCTCTACAAGCGGCTGATCCGCGAGGAGTACTGGAAGGACGCCAAGACCGCCTGACGTTCGCAGCGCTGGCTAGGTCAAAAGAAAACCCCGCCGGTTAAACCGGCGGGGTTTTTGCTGTCGGCGTCTGATCCGGGATCAGGCGGCGTCTTGCGCCGCGATGGCCTCGTTGCGGTCGTTGTCCTGCACGGCGGCGATGATGGCCTTGCGGGTGATCAGCAGCAGGGCGACGCCGACGCTCAGCGACACGGCGGTGACCAGGGCCAGGGCCTTGCCCAGGCTGGTCGGGCCGTCGAACAGGTGCTCGCTGATGAAGCCGATGATCAGCGGCCCCAGACCCATGCCGGCCATGTTGGCGACCAGCAGATAGATGGCGGTCATCCGCCCGCGCATCGAGGCGGGGGTCAGGATCTGCAGCGTGCCGGCCTGCAACCCGCCGATGGTGGACACGGTGGCCATGCCGACCGCCGCCAGGGCCAGGGCGATGTTCGTGTCGCTGACCAGATAGGCGCCCATCATCAGCGGGAACTGGATGATGGCCGAGGCCAGGACGATGCGGACGGGGGCGTCGGCGTGGCCGCGCTTGGCCGAACGGTCGGATAGCAGGCCGCCGACGGCCAGGCCGACCGTGCCGAACAGGCCGATGATGACGCCGAAGGCCAGACCCAGATGGGCGGGGCTCATGCCGTGGGCGCGGGCGAAGTGGACGGGGGCCCACAGCATGGCGCCATAGGCGGCGATGACGATGATCGAATAGCCGATGACCACGCCGCCGAAGGCCGCCTTGTGGCGCATGGCCAAGGCCCACAGGGCGCTGAGCGGCGGGGCCTTGGCGGCGCCGCGACGACGCGCAGCCTCGCGCACGGTCAGCAGCATCAGGGCGGCCAGAGGCGCGCCCAGCAGGCCCACGGCCACGAAGGCCAGGCGCCAGCCGGTCAGGTCGCCCCAGGGCAGGGCGACATTGGTCTTCATCGCCCAGGCGACCAGCACCCCGCCGAACAGCATGGCCACGCCGCCGCCCAGCGACACCCCCATGTTGTAGAGGCTGACGGCGAAGCCGAGGCGCTTCTTCTCGAAACGGTCGGCGATGGTGGAATAGGCGGCGGGCGACAGGGTCGCTTCACCGATGCCGACCATGGCGCGGGCCGCCAGCAGGGAGGCGAAGCCGCCGGCGAAGCCGCTGGCCGCCGTGGCCGCGCTCCAGCCCAGCACGCCGAAGACCATCAGGTTGCGACGGTTGCTGCTGTCGGCCAGCGAGCCGAAGGGGATGCCCATGATCGAATAGAGCAGGACGAAGCCGAAGCCGACCAGCAGGCCGACCTGGGTGTCGCCCAGGCCCAGTTCGGTGCGGATCGGCTCGATCATCAGGCTGATCAGGACGCGGTCCATGAAGGACAGCATGTAGGCGACCATAAGGACCAGAACGACATAGATGGCGTAGGCCGGGCGGGATCGCGCGGCGGCGGCAGCGGTGGCGGCGGCTGAAGTCATCCGCGGTCTCCTGTACTGTACTGAAGCGAGAGGGCGGACATCAGGCGCACGCCTTGATCCGGGCGTACCAGGCCGTAAGCGGCGCGGAGTCGAAATACTCGTCAAGCCGGACGATCAGACCGTCCTGCACCTGACAGACCAGGATGGCCGCCAGTTCCAGGACTGGGCCCTTGACGTGGGTCGCCCGCAGCAGGTGCTGCTGGACATAACCGCCGGGGAAGGTCTCGACCCGGCGGTT
>DAIOID010000099.1:0-11410 GCA_036744355.1 Brevundimonas sp. | reverse complement strand
ACGGACAAGGCCGGGCGCTTCGCCATCGACAAGCAGGTCTTCACAGACCCGGACGGTCAGGCCCTGATCCTTCGCATCACCGTGCGGGCGTTGAAGGGCGGCGTGACCCCCTATGTCCTGTTGGAGCCGCACATGGCCAATACCGGCGTGGACGACCGGGGCGAGGCGTCGACGACCGGCCTCTACGCCCACGAAGGAAATGTCCATCTAGCCTTGCGCCCAAGCGACCCGTTCGAGGCCGCCAGCGTCGGCTTCATGGGCGCATCGGACGGCCTGACCGGGCTGAAGGCCGGCGCCCTGCCTGC
Source organism: Brevundimonas sp. (assembly GCA_036744355.1). Classification (GTDB taxonomy): domain Bacteria; phylum Pseudomonadota; class Alphaproteobacteria; order Caulobacterales; family Caulobacteraceae; genus Brevundimonas. Next base: position 11,105 of record DAIOID010000099.1, on the reverse strand, counting down.
CTTCTCGACCACGGGTGAGACCAGCGGCAACATCATGCTGAGCGGCGCCCTGCCGCGTCTGGAACAGGGCCAGAGCCTGAGGCGCGACTTCGTCATCGGCTTCGGCGGCAGTCGCGCCGCCGCCGAAGCCCAGGCCGACGCCGCCTTCGCCACGGGCCTCGACGAGGTGCTGAAACGCTTCAACGGCGAGGGCGAGCGGGTGGGCTGGGAGGACTATGTCGCCTCCCTGAGCGAACTGCCCCGCGTGGCGGCGCAGGGCACGGACGGCGGCAGGCTGGCCTACGCCTCGGCCCTGATGCTGAAGGTGCAGGAGGACCACACCCACGCCGGCGCCCTGATCGCTTCGCTGTCGAACCCGTGGGGCGACACGGTGGACGCAAGCAGGCCCTCGACCGGCTACAAGGCGGTCTGGCCGCGCGACTTCTATCAGGTGGCCATGGCCTTCGCGGCTCTGGGCGACAGGGAGACGCCGCTGGCGGCCTTCCACTACCTGCCCCAGGTCCAGGTTGGGCCGGACACGCCGGGCAACAGGGGCGACGGCGGCTGGTTCCTGCAGAAGACCCATGTCGACGGCACGCTGGAGTGGATGGCGGTCCAGCTGGACCAGACCGCCATGCCCATCATGCTGGGCCATCGCCTGTGGACCCTGGGCTGGCTGTCCGACGCCGACATGACCGAGATGTACGCGAAGATGCTGAAGCCCGCGGCCGACTTCCTGGTCGACGGCGGCAAGGTGGACATCGACTGGAATCAGAACGAGATCCGCCCTCCCTTCACCCAGCAGGAGCGCTGGGAGGAGCAGCAGGGCTATTCCCCGTCCAGCACCGCCGCCGTGGTGGCCGGGCTGACGGTGGCCGCCGAGATGGCGCGGGCGGCGGGCGACGCCCCGGGCGCCGAACGCTATCAGGCCGCCGCCGACCGCTACGCCTCGCAGATCGAAGCCGGCATGTTCACCACCAACGGCGACTTCGGCGACGGGCGCTACTACGTCCGCATCACCCGCAACACCGACCCCGACGACAAGGCCCCGATCGGCGAGGCCAACGGCCAGATCGCCCCCCCGGAGGATCGGGTCATCGACGGCGGCTTCCTGGAGCTGGTGCGCTACGGCGTGCGGGCGGCGGATGACGAGCATGTCATGGCGACGCTTGGCGAATACGACGACACCGCGCGCGAGGACATGTACCGCGTTCGCTACGACTTCGGTCCCGCAGGCGATCAGACGCCGGGCTGGCGTCGTTACGGCGTGGACGGCTATGGCGAGGACGTCTCGGACGGCAAGGGCTACGGCGTCGGCGGGATCATGGCGCCGGGCCAGCGCGGCCGGGTCTGGCCTTTCTTCACCGGCGAGCGCGGCCACTATGAGCTGGCCCGCGCGCTTCAGGCCGGGACCGCCGACGCCGCCTCGCTAAGCGCCATCCGCCAAACCTATGTGCGCGGCATGGAGCGCTTCGCCAACGCCGGCCTGCTGCTGCCCGAGCAGGTCTGGGACGGCGTCGGCGCGCCGACCCGTCACAACGAGGCGAGGGGCGAAGGCACCAACTCGGCCACGCCCCTGGCCTGGACCCACGCCGAATACCTGAAGCTGCTGCGCTCGCTGGCGGACCGGGCGGTGTGGGACCGCTACGCCCCGGTCGAGAAGCGCTTCATCAATTGAGCAAACAATCGGCCCGGATCCGCGTGATCCGGGCCGATCCGTTCCGGTATTCCGGAATGTTACAACGGGCGCTCGCCTTGATGGCTCGACAAACGAAAAAACTGGTCTAGGGAACGCGCGGGGAACTTCGCGTAAGGTCAAGACCATGAAGATCGCAGTCCTGGGCGCCGGCGTCATCGGCGTGACGACGGCCCACTATCTGGCCAAGGCCGGCCATGAGGTCACGGTGATCGATCGCCAGAGCGGCCCGGCGCTGGAGACCAGCTTCGCCAACGCCGGCGAGATCTCGCCCGGCTATTCCTCCCCCTGGGCCGCGCCCGGCATCCCGGCCAAGGCGGTCAAGTGGCTGTTCATGCGCCACGCCCCGCTGATCCTGCAGCCGCAGGTGAATGTGGCCACCGTGCGCTGGCTGCTGGCCCTGCTGCGCAACTGCACCTCGGCCCGCTATGCGCTGAACAAGGCGCGGATGGTGCGTCTGGCCGACTACAGCCAGGAGGTTCAGACCGCGCTAAACGCCGAGCTGGGCCTGGACTACGACCACCGCACCCAGGGCACGTTGCAGCTGTTCCGCACGCAGAAACAGCTGGACGGCATCTACAAGGACACGGAGGTCCTGCGCGAAGGCGGGGTGCCGTTCGAGGTGCTGGATCAGGACGGCTGCATCGCCGCCGAGCCGGGCCTGAAGGCCACGCGTGACCTGTTCGTCGGCGGCTTGCGCCTGCCGAAAGACGAGACCGGCGACTGCTTCAAGTTCACCAACGCCCTGGGCGACGTAGCGGCGGGGCAAGGCGTGACCTTCCTCTACGACACCGCCATCAAGGCCCTGATCACCGACAAGGGCCGCATCTCGGGCGTCCAGACCGACAAGGGCTTGATCACCGCCGACGCCTATGTCCTGGCCCTGGGCTCCTATTCGCCGCAGATGGTCAAGCCGCTGGGCATGACCCTGCCGGTCTATCCGGTTAAGGGCTATTCGATCACCGCGCCGATCGTGAACGAACCCGCCGCCCCCGTCTCGACCATCATGGACGAGAGCTACAAGGTGGCCATCACCCGTCTGGGCGACCGCATCCGCGTCGGCGGCATGGCCGAGATCTCGGGCTACAACAACGTCCTGCCCGAGCCGCGCCGCAATACGCTGGAGCACTCGGTGGGCTCGCTCTTCCCCGGCGCGGGCGATCTGAAGGCGGCGACCTACTGGTCCGGCCTGCGCCCGATGACGCCGGACGGCACCCCGGTGATCGGCAAGACCCGGTTCGACAACCTGTTCCTGAACACCGGCCACGGCACGCTGGGCTGGACCATGGCCTGCGGCTCGGCCCGCGTCATCGCCGACATCATCAGCGGCCAGACCCCGGACATCGAGACGGCCGACCTGGGCATCGCGCGGTACGGCCAATAAACCCTTCTCCCCTTGAGGGAGAAGGTGGCGCCGGAGGCGCTCGGATGAGGGGTGTCGGCACAAGCCTTTGACATGGTCCGAGGTGCGAATTTCTTCGCGCCCCCCATCCGTCAGGCTCCGCCTGCCACCTTCTCCCGCAAGGCGAGAAGGACTTAGGTGCGCGTCTTGGCCGCCACCGACCGCAAGCCGGCCAGCAGGGCGGCGCTGGTCGCGTCGGCCTGGCAGCCCGCCGTCAGGATCAGGCGCATGGCCTGTACGTGGACGGCGACCGTGGGCCAGCTCCAGGCGCCGCTGGTCTGCATCCGGTCGGCCACGTCGCACAGGCTGTAGCCCGCCTCGTACAGCGGCCCGGTGTCGAAGAAGCCCGCCGTGTCCAGCAGGGACGAGGCCAGCCGGTAAACCTGAGGCTCGCTGCCGGGCGCGGCGGCGGCGACGACCAGTTCCAGCTCTGTGACGGTTCCCGCGACGGTGATCATGACGTCGTCGCGGTGACGCTCCAGCCGCTCGTTGGCGCGGCGCTCGACGTCAGCGAGGGTGCGCCCGCCCGGCTGGGCCATCTGGCGTGCCAGGCTGGTCTTGATCTTCAGGGTGCGGGCTTCGGTCACAACGCAACTCTTTGCGGTTTCATCAGCATGTCGATGTCCGACTGGTCCATATTTTCCTCGACGGCGGCGCCGACGTGGGCGGACAGGTCGTCCTTGCGGCGTCCGGCCATGCCCAGCGGCGGGCCGAAGTTACGCACCCGTCGGTCGGGGCCGACGTAGTTCTCGCTCTCGACGAACTCGCGCTCGTCGTCCGCCAGCCACAGGATGCGGCGCAGCAGGACGGCGGGGGTCAGGGGCTTGGTGACGACGAAGCTGACGCCGCAGTCGCGGCCTTCCTGCACCTTGGACTGCGAGGCGTGGCCGGTCAGCAGCATGATGGGAATGAAGCGCAGGGGCGCGGGCGTCTCGCGCCGCAACCAGCGGGCGAAGGCGTAGCTGTCCATCGCCGGGTCGGCGCAGTCGATGACGATCAGGTCGACGGCGCGGTTCTGGATGATGCGCACGGCCTCGACCGCCGAGGCGCACTTGATCTGCTCCTTGACGCCGAAGCCGTGGAACACCGAACTGAGCATGTCCAGCGCCTGCGGATTGTCGTCAATCAGCAGGACGGTCGATTGCTCCAGATTGACCCGGTCGCTCGCGCTCATAGGATCAGTCGAACAGCAGCAGGTCGCCGGAGACCGGCGCGACGGGAGCGGAATCCGACGACGTCGGCTTCACCCGGAACGACATCTCGCGCAGGCGGTCGGCCATCTCGGCCAGAGGCAGGGCGGCCAGGGCCGTGTCCATCGGCTGGTCCGCGGCCAGGGCGCCGGCAAGACCCGACAGGGCGTCCACGCGCTGGCTCAGCACGTCGAAGGCCTGCATCCGCGTCAGGAAGGTCAGACGCTGCTCGGGCGGGGCCAGACGCAGCAGTTCGGACACCAGGCCGCCGGCCTCGTCCACGCCCGCCCGGATGTCGGCCAGTTCGGCGGCGACGGCCGCCAGCAGGCCCTTGGCGTCGTAATCGGTCATCAGAACAGCTCCAGCGCGCCGGATTCCACGGGCGGAGGCGGCGGCGGCGTCGGGCGCGGGGCGACCGCGTCCGTGACCGCGCGTTGCAGCGCCCGACCGGTCACCGGCCAGTAATGCAGTCGACGCCCCCCGGCGCCCCTGAGGCTGGCGCCGACGACGGGAATGCCCTCGTCAGCCAGAAAACGTTCGGCGAAGTCGGCGTTGGACGCGCCCACGTCCTTCAGCGAGTCGAACATGCGGCCGCCGCCGAACAGCTTGGCCTCCAGCCGGTCGCGACGACCGCCCGCCTTCAGCACTTCGTTGATCAGCAGTTCCATGGCATAGGCGCCGTAGCGGCGGCTCGCGTCGGTCCCCGCTCCCGCGCCTTCGGGCAGCAGGAAGTGGTTCATGCCGCCGACCCCGGCCACGGGATCGCGCAGGCACATGGCGACGCAGCTGCCGAGCACGGTCGAGAGCACGACATCGGGATCGGACGTCACGAGATGCTCGCCCTGACCGACGTGGATCCGCCGTTCTGTCATTTGCTGGTCGCCGGCATGGATCACGTCAGCGGGCCGAACACGCCTTCCAGCTTCTCTTTCAGCTGGGCGGTGGTGAAGGGTTTGACCAGATAGTTGTTCACGCCGAACTGCACCGCGCGCTGCACCAGTTCGCGGTCGGCGCGGCCAGTCAACATGATGAAGGCGGTCTTGGAGGTCGGCGGGTGGGCGCGGATGGCGCGCAGCAGGCCCAGGCCGTCCAGGTTCGGCATGTTGAAGTCCGAAATCACCAGATGCACCGGCTTGGTGATGATCGACCGCAGGGCCAGCTCGCCGTCGGCGGCTTCGCTGATCTCGCGCACGCCGATCTGCTGCAGGCTGTTGCGGATCAGGGAGCGCATGGTCAGCTGGTCGTCGACGACCAGAACATTGAGGGCGGAAGCGGCGGGCATACGGGTAGTCCTTACGCGACAGGCTTTGAGGCGTGGGCGCCGGCGGCGCACAGTTCGAGAATGGCGGGGGCGAGACGGGGCAGAGACAGCTGGCGCTCCACGGCGCCCATCTCGAAGGCGGCGCGCGGCATGCCGTAGACGACGCTGGAGGCTTCGTCCTGGCCGAGCGTCCGGGCGCCGGCCTGACGCATGGCCAGCAGGCCCTTGGCGCCGTCCTTGCCCATGCCGGTCAGGATGACGCCCGTCATGGGGCGGCCCAGACGGGCGACCGAGTGGAACAGGACGTCCACAGAAGGACGGTGGCCGTTGACCGTATCGGCTGCGACCAGACGGCAGCGCCCGCCCGAGACCTCCAGATGCCGCTCGCCGCCCGGAGCGATATAGACGTGGCCGGGCGCCAGGGGCGCACCGTCGATGGCCTCGGTGACCGTGGCCCCGGACGCCTTGTCCAGACGGGCCGCGAAGCTCTTGGTGAAGGTGGCGGGCATGTGCTGCGTCACCACCGTCGCCGGGCAGTTGGCGGGGAAGGCCGTCAGGATGTTCAGCAGGGCCTCGACCCCGCCGGTCGAGGCGCCGATGGCCAGGACATGATTGGCGTCGGCGCGATAGGCGCCGTCCACCGCACGCGCCTCGCGCGTTTCCAGCGGGCGGACGCGCGAGCGGGCGGCGATCTTCACCTTGTCGGCCAGATCGGCGAAGGCTTCCTGGGCCGGGACGCCCGGCGCGGGCTTGGCCACGGCGTCCACGGCGCCGACTTCCAGCGCCGCCAGGGTCACGTCGGTCCCGGCCTGGGTCAGGGTCGAGACCATGACCACCGGCATGGGCCGCAGCCGCATGATCTTCTCGAGGAATTCCAGCCCGTTCATATTGGGCATCTCGACGTCCAGGGTGATGACGTCGGGGTTCAGCTCCTTGATCGCCGCGCGGGCCTCCAGGGGATCGGCGGCCGTGCCGACCACCGAGATCTCGGGATCACGGCGCAGGACGGCGCTGATCAGGCTGCGCATGGTGGCGCTGTCGTCGACGATCAGGACGCGGACAGGTTCGCTCATGCCCGGCCTCCCAGACGATAGGCCGTCAGGCCGCAGGTCTGCAGTTGCGCAACCGCCGGGCCGCTGACCCGTTCGGAGTGGCCGATGTAGAGGGTGGCCCCGGGGTTCATCATCGGGGTGAAGCGGCTCCAGACCAGTTCCTGGGTCGCGTCGTCGAAGTAGATGACCACGTTGCGGCAGAAGATGACGTCGAACTTGCCGCGCATGGGCCAGTCGCCGATCAGGTTCAGCTCGCGGAAAGACACCAGGCGGCGCAGGGTCTCGTCCGCGCTGAACAGGCCGGGACGGGCCGCGACGGGATCGAAATGCTTGCGGCCCGAGGCCGGGACCGGCGACAGCAGCTCCTCGGAATAGATGCCCGCCGCGCCCTCGGCCACCATGTTGGGGTCGATGTCGGTGGCCAGGATGCGCACGTCCAGATCCGCGGCTTCCGGCAGGACGTCCAGCACGGTCAGGGCCATGGAATAGGGCTCCTGTCCGTTCGAGCAGGCCGCCGACCACAGGCGCACGCGTCCGCCCGCCCGCGCCCGCGCCGCCAGTTCCGGCATGACGTGGTCGCGCAGGTGATCGAAGTGGTGCGGCTCGCGATAGAAGCGCGTGACGTTGGTGGTCAGGGCCGCGGTCATGGCCTGACGCTCGTCGACGCCCTCCACGCCCTCGATCAGGGCGCAGTAGTCGCGGAAGCTGCGCAGCCCCAGCAGGCGCAGGCGCTTGGCCAGACGCGAGTAGACCAGGGCGGCCTTGCCTTCGCTCAGGGCGATGCCGGCGTGGGCGTGCAGGGTCTGGGCGATGTGGCGGAAATCCTCGGCGGTGAAGACGAACTCGCCTTCCACCAGGGACGTCCGCCCGGAGGCGGTGGTCATGCGGCTTCGGCTTCGCTTTCAGCCGGCAGGACGTGTTCCAGATCGATCAGGCTGATCATGCGGCCGCCCTCGACGGCGAAGATGCCCTTCACGAAGGTCTTCACGTGGTCGCTGGCGACGTCGGGCGTCGGCTGGATGGTGGAGTCCGTCAGTTGCACGATGTCCGACACGGCGTCGACCAGCAGGCCCACCAGACGATTGCCGACGTGGGCCACCATGATGACGTGGCGGGCGGTCGGCTCGGTCGTGGCCAGCCCGAAGCGGGCGCCCAGGTCGATGATCGGCAGGACGATGCCGCGCAGGTTGATCACGCCCTTCATATAGGACGGCGAGCGCGGCAGCGGCGTGGCCGGGGTCCAGCCGCGGATTTCGCGGACGTTCATGATGTCGACGCAGAATTCCTGCTCGCCGATGCGGAAGGCGATCAGTTCGCGGTCGGCGCCGGCGACGTTGGAGGTGACTTCGGTCATGGTGCTCAGCTCGCCATCTTCAGTTCAGGGCGGTTGGATTTGCGGCGCCCGGCGATGACCAGGGCGTCGATGTCGAGGATCAGGGCGACGCTGCCGTCGCCCAGAATGGTCGCGGCGGAGACGCCGTCGACGTGGCGGTAGTTGGTCTCGAGGCTCTTGATCACCACCTGGCGCTGGCCGTTGATGGCGTCGACCAGCAGGGCGGCGCGCGAGCCGGCCTCGGTCTCGACAATCATCACCACCCCGTTGGCCAGATCGGCCGCGCCGTCGCGGAAGCCCATGACCCGGGCCACGTCGACCAGGGGCACGAACTCCTCGCGGAAGCGGATCACGGCGTCATGGCCGCCGACGTGGTGGATGTCGGACACCTGCGGCGTCAGGCTCTCGACGATGGCCGACAGGGGCGCGACCAGGGTCTGTTCGGCGGCCGATACCACCATGCCGTCCAGCACCGCCAGCGTCAGCGGCAGGCTGAGGGTGAAGGTCGATCCCTTGCCCGGAACCGAGCTGATCGAGATGCGGCCGCCCAGGGCCTGGATGGAGCGCTTGACCACATCCATCCCGACGCCCCGGCCCGAGACGTCGGTGACGGTCTCGGCGGTCGAGAAGCCCGGCAGGAAGATCAGGTTGTCGATCTCGTCGTCGGTCAGGACGGCGTCCTCGGCGATCAGGCCGCGCGCCACGGCGATGCCGCGCACGCGGGGACGGTTGATGCCCTTGCCGTCGTCGGCGATCTCGATGACGATCCGGCCCGAGCGGTGCAGGGCGGCCAGACGCACCGTGCCCTCGGCGGGCTTGCCGGCGGCCTCGCGCTCCTCGGCGCTTTCCAGCCCGTGGTCGATGGCGTTGCGCAGCATGTGGGTGATCGGCTCGGCCAGGCGTTCGACCACGGTCTTGTCGACCTCGGTGTCCTCGCCGGAGGTGACCAGACGCACGCGCTTGCCGGTCATCTCGGCGACTTCGCGAACCAGACGCGGCATGCGCTGGAACACCGACTTCACCGGCTGGGCGCGGATGGCCATGACGCTGTCCTGAATGTCGCGCGTCAGCAGCTCCAGGTCTTCCAGACCGAGGGCGATGTCGGACGAGCGGGCCAGGCCGCTCTCCATCACGCGCTGGGCCAGCATGGCCTGCTGGATGACCAGTTCGCCGACCACGTTGATCAGGCGATCGACGCGGTCGAGGTCGACGCGGATGGTCACCGGGGCGACAGCGGCCGGCGCCGAAGGCGCGGCGGCGGCCGGAGCGGCGGGTGCGACCGGCTTGGGCGCGGGCGCGGCGGGCGCGACGACAGGAGCCGGAGCGACGGCCACCGGCTCAGGGGCTGCGACGACCGGAGCGGGCGCAGGCGCCTCGACCGGGGCGGCGGCCTTGGCCAGCAAAGCGGCGATGTCGAACTCGGGCTCGGCGGGCGCGGCGTCCAGAACCGGCAGCGGCGGCAGATCGGCCTCGACCGAGGGCTTGGCGCCGCCCAGGGCGATGATGCTCAGGTCGCAGTCCATTTCGACGAAGTCGAAGACGTCGCGGACATCGGTCTCGGCGACGTCGCCGGTCAGGACGATGGTCCAGATCAGGTGGGCGTCCTCGGCGTCCAGCGCATCCAGCGACGGCAGGCCGCTGGCGTCCAGTTCGACCGAGGTCTGGCCCAGCCGCGCCAGTTCGCGCAGCAGCAGGCTGACGTCGTTGGCGCTGGCGTAGAGGCGCGGGTGCGGACGGAAGACGATGCGCCAGCCGGGGGCGCCCGGCGCGGCCAGGTCCGGCAGATCAAGCGAAGGCAGGTTGAGCGACGGAAGCTCCAGCGACGGCAGCTCGGTCGGCGCGCCGAAGTCGGCCAGGTCGAGCGTCAGGGGCGTGAAGCCGAAGTCGTCTTCGTCCTCGACAGCGGCGGCCGCCGGGGCGACCGGGGCGGCGACGCCGTGGGTCAGGACCTCCAGCTCGGCCACCAGACCGGCCGAACGCGCGGCGTCGACCGGCGCGCCGGTTCCCTGCGCGGCGGCGATGTGGTCGGCCAAGACGTCGGAGGCGCGCAGCAGGGTCTTGATGGTGACGTCGTCGCATTCCTTACGGCCCGAGCGCAGCTCGTCCATCAGGGTCTCGAAGACGTGGGCGAAGCGCACCAGATCTTCCAGACCGAAGGCCCCTGCCCCGCCCTTGACCGAGTGGACGGCGCGGAAGACGGCGTTGATCGTCTCGATGTCGCCTTCGCCGGTCTCCAGCGCCAGCAGATTGGCTTCCAGATCGCCCAGCAGCTCGCTGCACTCCTGGAAGAAGGTGACCTTGATGGCCTCGAACGGATCGTCGCTCATAAGTCTGGTGTCCTCAGGCCGCGACGCGACGGACGGCGTCGACCAGCTTCGCCGGGTCGAAGGGTTTGACGATCCAGCCGGTGGCTCCGGCCTCGCGGGCGCGCTGCTTCTTGGCGGCGTCGCTCTCGGTGGTCAGGACCAGGACCGGGGTGGCCTTGTGGTTGGGGTCGGCGCGCATGCCTTCGATGAAGCCGAAGCCGTCCATGCGGGGCATGTTGATGTCGGTGATGACGATGTCGGGGTTTTCGGCCCGCAGCACCTCCAGACCGTGGATCCCGTCCTCGGCCTGAACCACGCGATAGCCGGCGTCTTTCAGCGCCAGCATCAGCATGTCCCGCATGGTGCGGGAATCATCGACAGTCAGAATCGTCTTGGTCACGCGAGTTGTCCTTGCGGAGCGAGGTCCGCGGCGGAGGCCCCGAAGGCGCTCCATTGCGAGGCCAGGGCCTCGGAAACATTGATGAAGGTCAAGGCCTGACCGTCGGCGCGCCAGGTGGCCAGCGCCGACAGCAGGACCTGAAGGCAGAGGCCGCCCAGACGCTCGACAGCCGAACCGTCCAGGGTCGCCTCCTGACCGCGCACGGCCAGGAGTTGCGCCTTCAGGGGGGCGGCGGCGCGCAGATCAAGCACCGCCGGAAGGGTGATCAGGGTCGACATCAGAACTCTTCCCAACCGTCTTCAATGGGCTGCGCCTTGAGGGCGGCGCCGCCGCGACCGACGGTCTTCAGCGCGGCGATGGTCTGGGCCACCGGCTCGGGCGTGCGGGCCGGAGCGGCGGGGGCGACCGGCGCAGGCTTCCGGGCGGCGACCGGCGCGGCGGCCTGGCCGGTGCGGAAACGCGACACCGAGGCGGCCAGGACGTCGG
>DAIOID010000098.1:0-11515 GCA_036744355.1 Brevundimonas sp. | reverse complement strand
ACCCCTTCTCCCCTTGAGGGAGAAGGTGGCTCGCGCAGCGAGACGGATGAGGGGTGTCAGCACCTCCCATCCGATCAAGGCACCAACGAAAGACCTACCCCGCTCGAGACAGGCTCTCGGGCGAGGCCAGGGCCAGCACCGCGCCGACCGGCCCGGCCAGCGTCGCCTTGGTCGGCGCACCCGCCGCCAGGTTCGTTTCCAGACCCGCCGCCGCAATGGCCAGAGACGCGTCGCCGGTCTTGATGGCAAGGGCCTTCAACGTCTCGGCCTGCTGCTTGATGGCGCGAATCGCCTGCATGGGATCGCTGTCGAACTGGTTCAGGGCCGAGGCCAGAATTCGCATGGCCTGATCCTTGACCGCCACCACGGCCTCCGCCGCCGACGCCGGCTTGTCGGCCTTGCGCTTGCCCGGCCCGGCGTAGTCGTCGGAGTTGAAGCGACGGCGGTCCGGCCCGATGTAGCCCACCGCCTCGACCCAGTCGCGCGGCTTGGTGGCCAGGTTCTCGACGCGGCGGAACAGGTCGCCGCTGGTGAAGGGCTTCCTCAGGAACTCATGCACCCCGGCGTCGCGCGCGCCCTTGATGCTGCTGGCGGTGGCTTCCGCCGTGACCATGATGATCGGCACCCGGCGGCAAGATAGGCTCGAGCGCCGGATGCGCCGCGCCAGGGCCTCGCCGTCCAGCTTCGGGCCCGCCCGTTCCGTCAGGATCAGTCCCGGCTCCATCTCGCGCGCCAGATCGATCACCCGCGCCTCATCGCTCTCGACCGCGACATCGCGCGAGCCAAAGCCTTTCAGCAGGTCGGACAACAGCCGCGCGGCGGCGGGATTGGGATCGACAATCAGCACCCGGCGCACGACCGGGGCGATCCGCTGCATCGTCTTGGCGTCCAAAGCGAACAAGGCTCAGCTCCATACTAGAGCCGAGAAGGTAAACTCAGGGGGTTAAGGGGCCGTTTCCCTTATCGGGACACAACCCCCTGCCCTCGGCCTCACCCTTGGAACGGGTCGCGCATCAGAATGGTGTCGTCCCGCTCGGGGCTGGTCGACAGCAGGGCCACCGGCGCGCCGATCAGTTCCTCGATCCGGCGCACGTACTTCAGCGCATGGGCGTTCAGGTCCTTGAAGGTCCGCACCCCGCCCGTGCTCTCGGTCCAGCCTTCCAGCTCCTCGAACACCGGCTCGGCCGAGGCCTGATCCTTCAGGCTAGACGGAAGGTAGTCCAGCACCTCGCCATTGATGCGATAGCCGACGCAGATCTTCAGCGTATTCAAGCCGTCCAGCACGTCCAGCTTGGTCAGGGCGATGCCGTCGATGCCGTTGATCGCCACCGACTGGCGCACCAGAACCGCATCGAACCAGCCGCAACGCCGCGCCCGGCCCGTGTTAACGCCGACCTCGCGGCCCACGACCGCCAGATGCTCGCCGACCTCGTCGTTCAGTTCGCAGGCGAAGGGCCCCTCGCCGACGCGGGTCGTATAGGCTTTCACAATGCCCAGCACATAGCCGACGCCGCGCGGCCCGATGCCCGAGCCCGCCGCCGCCTGCCCCGCCACCGTGTTGGACGACGTTACATAGGGATAGGTGCCGTGGTCCACGTCCAGGAAGGCGCCCTGCGCCCCCTCGAACAGCACGCGCTTGCCCTCTTTCTGCGCCTGATCCAGCACCCGCCAGGCCGGCTTTACATAGGGCAGGATCTTCGGCGCGATCTCCAGCAGTTGCGCCAGCAGGGCCTCAGGATCGATCGGCTCCAGCCCCAGCCCCGCCCGCAGCGGATCATGGTGCGAGCGTAAACGGTCGATCTTGATCTTCAGGTCGTCTTCGTTGGCCAGGTCGCAGACGCGGATGGCGCGACGGCCCACCTTGTCCTCATAGGCCGGGCCGATGCCGCGCCCGGTCGTGCCGATCTTGGCGCCCGGCGCGCTGGCGGCGGCCTCGCGCGCCACGTCAAGCGCCGGATGGATTGGCAGGATCAGGCAGGCGTTGTCGGCGATGGTCAGGATGTCGGGGGTGATGGCCACGCCCTGGGCCTGGATCTTCTCGATCTCGCCGACCAGGTGCCAAGGGTCTACGACCACGCCGTTGCCGATGATCGAGGGCTTGCCCTGCACCACGCCCGAAGGCAGCAGCGCCAGCTTGTAAACCTTGCCGTCGACGACCAGGGTATGGCCGGCGTTATGACCGCCCTGGAAGCGCACCACCATGTCGGCGCGATTGGACAGCCAGTCCACAATCTTGCCCTTGCCCTCGTCGCCCCATTGGGCGCCGACCACCGCGACGTTAGCCAAGACCGTTTCTCCGCAATCCAGAATGCGGTGGGAGCCTATAACCCCTGAATCGTCCGGAGTCGCCCCGAACGCGCAGAATTATCCAGCCAGCTCGCTGACCGCCGTCTGGAACGCCCATTCCAGCCAAGGCGTTGCATCGACCACGTCCGCCGTCTCGACCGTGCAGCCGCACCACAGACGCAGGCCGGGCGGCGCATAACGGTGCGGCTCCATGTCGAACACCGCCCCCTCGTCTTCCAGCAGGGCCTTGAAGCGCTTCACGAACGCCTTCTGCCCCGCCTCATCCATCGCCGCGATGCGCGCATCGGTGAACTTCAGGCAGACCGAGGTGGTCGAGCGGATTTCCGGCCGGTCGGGCAGGAAGTCGATCCAATCGGTCCGCTCCACCCATTCGGCCAGGGCGGCATAGTTCCGGTCGGTGCGGCGGATCAGCTCCGGCAGTCCGCCCGCGCCCTTGGCCCACTCCAGGGCGTCGATCCAGTCCTCGATGGTCAGGATGGAATAGGTGTTGATCACCACCCCGTCGGCCAGCGTCCGGTCAAAGCCGGTCTTGTCGGTCAGGCGCAGCACCTTGGGGATCGATCGCTCGGGGCGATAGGTATCCAGCCGCGCCACGCCGCGCGGCGACAGCACCATGACGCCGATGCCCGCCTCGCCGCCCAGCGCCTTCTGGAAGCTGAAGGTGGTCACGTCCAGCTTGTCCCACGGCAGGTTCATGGCGAACGCCGCCGAGGTGGCGTCGCAGATGGTCAGCCCTTCACGGTCGTCGGAAATCCAGTCGGCTTTATCGACCCGCACGCCCGAGGTCGTGCCGTTCCACGGAAACACCACGTCCTTCTTGGGATCGACCTGGGTCATGTCCGGCAACTCGCCCCAAGGCGCGGTCAGCACCTCGGGCTCCAGCTTCAGGTGGTCGCGCACGTCTGTCGCCCAGACCTGGCCGAAATTCTCATAGGCCACGACCTGCACCGGCCGCTCGCCCAGCATCCCCCACAGCGCCGCCTCCACCGCGCCCGTGTCCGACCCCGGCGTATAGAGCAGGACATAGTCCTCGGGCGGCGCCAACACCTCGCGCGTCAGCCGCAGGCCATAGGCGAACCGCTCCACCACCTCCGGCGCGCGAATGCCGCGCCCCAGCAGATTGGTCGGCAACCCCGCCAGCGACCACCCCGGACGCTTGGCCGTCGGACCGGCGGAGAACCACGGGCGAGCAGGCTTGGCGTCAGGCTTGGCAGTCATAGGCGTCGTTCCTCGGGGAGAAGGAGTCAGGGTCGGCTCAGCGTCCGGGTTTGTAGGGCCGCTTGTCGCGCCATTCGGTCGCGAACCGGATCAGCTCGTCGTCGGGCGTCTCCGGCAGGGTCACCGCCAGCTTCGCCAGCAGATCGCCGCGCTTGCCGCCGGCATAGGCGCCGCGTCCCTTCAGCCGCAGCACCTTGCCGCTGTTCGAGCCCTTGGGAATCGTCATCATCACCGCGCCCTCGGGCGTCGGCACCTGGATCTTGCCGCCCAGCACCGCGTCGGGAACCGACACCGGCAGGTCCATGGTCAGGTCCGCCCCGTCGCGTTTGAACACCGGGTGCGGCGCGATCTTCAGCTCGATCAGGGCGTCGCCTGCCTGACCGCCGCGTCCCGGCGCCCCCTGCCCCTTCAGCCGGATCACCTGGCCCTCGGACGCCCCCTTGGGAATGGCCACGTCCAGCATCCGCCCGTCCGAGAACTGGATGCGGCGTGTCGTCCCGGCGATGGCGTCCTCCAGACTGATGTCCAGCGTCGCGCGAACATCCTGGCCCTTGCCGCCGCCGAAACCGCCGCCGAAGCCGCTCTTGGCCCGTCCGCCCCCGCCGAAGGCGCCGAACAGCTCTTCAAGGTCGATGTCCTCGAACCCGCCGCGACCGCCCGAGCCGCCGAAGCCCCCGAAGCCGCCCTGACGCCCGCCCCCGCCCGGATGGCCCCCGCCGAAGCCGCGGAACTGCTCGCGCCCGTCGGCGTCGATCTCGCCCCGGTCGTACTTGGCCCGCTTCTCGGCGTCACCCAGCAGATCGAAGGCGGCGGTGATGCGCTTGAACCTTTCCTCGGCGGCCTTGTCGCCGGGGTTCTTGTCCGGGTGCAACTCCTTGGCCAGCTTGCGGAACGCCTTCTTGATCTCGTCCGCGCTCGCGCCCTTGGAAACGCCCAGTTCCTTGTAGGGATCGCCAGCCACGTCGAGTTTGCTCCAACATCAGTAAAGGACCAGAGCGTCAGTTAAGCCATGCGCCCCCCCGCTGGAAGGGGCAGACGTGGTTTTAGAGCAAAGGCGCGACCGCCTCCGCCCCCCAGCCATAGCCCTCGCCCCATTGCGCCACCGCGACCCGCGCGCCGTCGCCGACCCCGACGGGCCAGTCCGCCGCCATCTGCTCGGCGGTATAGACCGCCTCCAGCCCCCCGACCTCCCAGACCCGCTTCTCCACCGCGCCGTCCAGCACACGCACCCGGAACCGGCGCGGGTCGACCTCGACCGGCTCAGCCTCCCAGCCCTCGCCGTTGACCCGCACGCGCGGCGTCCACGACAGGCGCCGCCCGCCGCCCTCGACCGCCACCCGCAGATGCGCCGGCCGCCAGGGCCGGGCCGCCCGCCCGGTCCAGACGAAATCGACCTCGCTGAACCCGCTTCCGCCCGGCGGCGCCCCCACAGGCCCCGCGCGCCAGACCCTCGGCAGCCCCCGCTCGCCCGCCGCTGCGTCGGCCCGCGCCATGTCACGTTCCAGAAACACCACGACCGCCCCGGCCAAGGCCCCCGCCGCGCTCGCGTCTTCACTCCCCTGCTGCCCCCGCAGCAGACCGCTCAGCCGCCAGACCTCGCCGCCGACCAGTTCCGCCCGCCGATACTGCACCACCTCCCAGCCCGCCGCCGTCTCGAGCGCCAGGGCATTTCCGCCGCCCAGCACCCCGCCCGCTGTCAGGCTTTCCGGCGCCCGCCCCTCGACGCGCACCATCATCAGGTTCGCCTCGTCCCAGCGCCCGACCACGCCGCGCCCGACCGCCTCGGTCAGCACTCCGACCGTGGCCGGTCGATCCACCGTCGCGCGCGGCATCAGGGCGTCGGTACTCGCCCCGCCGTGCACCATCATCGGCGTCCAAGGTTCCGCGGCCACCGCCACCACAGGCCGCCCGTCGTCCTCCGCCCCCGGCAGAGGCGGCAAATCCAGCAGCCTCAGGAAGGGTGCCCCGACCACCGCCGGTCCGTCGCCGGGCCGCCAGTCCATCGGCGCCTCGTCCGCCCGCACGACCACCACCGGCTCCAGCACCGCCGACGGCTGCTCGTCCACGTCCAGCCGCGTCACGCGCCAGTCGCCCGCCCGCCCCTCGACCTTGACCACCTCGCCCGGCTCCAGCCGCAACGCCTCCAGCGGCCCCAGCCTCACCGTCAGCCGGTCCGTCTCGCCCCCGGTCGTCGCCAGCGTCCGTCGCGCCAACGCTCCGGCCACGCCCGCGCCGCACACCGCCGGCAGCTCCAGATCGAGCCCCCCGTCGTCGCCCGCGCCGCGCACCACCACCGACGCGGTCTGATAATCCGCCGCCTCGTCGATGAAGCGCACCCGCGCCGCGCCCGGCCTCGGCTCCAGCGACCGATCCGCTGCGACGCTCGCGCCCTCCTCCGGCAGGGCCAGCGCCTCCGCCGTCAGCGTCATCCCCGCCGCCGCCTCGCCCAGCACCGCAATCCGCCCGCCGCGCTCCGCCGCCGTCGCCCCCAGCCCCGCCAGCAGCGGCTCCAGCGCGTCGCGCGTCCGCATCGGCCGGTCGATCACATAGCCGGCGATCTCGCCGTCCAGCGCCCCGATCTCGAACGCCGCCTCCTCCAGCCCGCCGCGCTTCAGCAGGGCCGCGACCAGATCGGCCGCCTCGCCGCCCATCCGCCCGTTCAGCCAGTGCCCGGCCCGCCACGCCCCGGCGTCGGCCCAGACCTCGCCCCGCGCCGGAAAGGCCGGAAACGGCCGCGCATCCCAGCACCAGGCGTCGGCCCCCTCGACCATCGGCCCGCCATAGACCGCCGACGCCGGATTGTTCTCAATCGCCTCGAAATGCGTCAGCACCGCCTCCAGCGCCCGCCGCTGCATCCGGTCGTCGCGCGCCCCTGTCGAGTAGGGCGGCAGGGCGTTCTCGGAACTCTTGGGGTCCTGGAACAGGTTCGGCGCATTGCCGCCCCGGTCCACCGCCGCACAGCCGAACTCGGTCAGCCGGATCGGCTTCATCCCCGGAACCCAGGCCGTCGGCGCCGCCGACCGCACGCCCGCGACCCGCTCATAGTGATCGTTCGACCACCACCCCTTCAGGTCCTTGGGGCGATACAGCCAGTCCTCGCCATGCGCCGCGTCGCGGATCGGCGTCCGCACCTGTCCCGCCCGATCCTCGGCGCTGGCGTAATACCAGTCGAAGTTCTCGCCGCCCGCGACCTGCATCGCCAGATAGGCCGGGTCCGCCGCCCCCTCGAACGCCTCCGCGTCCAGCCCGCCGTCGCCCGCACGCCAGTCGCCCAGCGGTGGATACCAGTCGATCCCGACGTAATCGATATTCGGATCGGCCCACAGCGGGTCCAGATGAAACCGGACCTCGCCGTCCTTCTGCCAGCCGAAATACTCCGACCAGTCGGCGGCGTAGCTCAGCTTCACTCCCGCGCCGACAATGGCCCGACACTCCGCCGCCAGCGTCCGAAACTGCGCCACGGCCGGAAAGCCGCCGCCCGCATCGCGGGTCCCGGTCAGCCCTCGCATCTCCGAGCCGATCAGCAGGCCGTCCGCCCCCTCCTCCGCCGCCATCCGCGCATAGTGCAGGGCCAGCCGCCGCAAGCCCCAGCCGCTCGCCGTCCCAAACAGGGCCGCGACCTCAGCCGCCGCCCCCGCGCGGTCCGTCCCCGCCACACGCCCCCGCCACGGATAGCCGGGCGCATCCATGAAGACGAAGGGATAGAGCGTCACCTCCAGCCCCCGCGCCTTCAGGCTGCGGATCGCCTGACGCACGCTCTCGTCCGAGGGCGTCCCGCCATAGGCCGGGCCTCCATCGACCTGCGACACCAGATGCGCCTCATGCCGCTCCACCCCCGCCACGCTCCAACGCATCGGCGTCGTCGGCTTGTCGCGCCGATCCACGCCGGGCCGAATGCGGCAATGCCCGGCTCTCAGGTCGTCGCCGAACCAGCCGACGATCAGGCTGACACGCTTCAGGTTCGGCGCCTGGACCGTCAACTGATCCAGCGACACCTCGATGTCCGCCCGCCCCTCGGCGTTGTTGACGTTCTCGGCCCGGGCGCGCGTCAGCCCCTCGCGCCGCATCACGACTTCGGTCGCCAGACAGAACTCGCCCGCCCCGGGGATCAGACAGACCCCCTCCAGCCGGTCCTCCAGCCGCCGCTCCACGCCTACCGGCCGACGAAACACCTCGAACGCCAGCTGCGGCGGACGATTGCCGAACGGCCCCAGCGGCAGGTCCTCGAACACCACATAGGCCGTACCCCGGAACGCCGGCGCCCCGCCCTCGACCGCCTCGATCAACGGATCGGGCGTCTGATCCGCCGTGCCTCGATGCACCCGCATCGTCACCCCCGTCAGGTCCAGCGGCTGACCGTCGGCCCACACCCGACCGACCCCGTCGATCGCCCCCTCGCCCAGACCCACGGCGAAGCTCAGCGAGTATTCGTACTCGACCGTCTTCGGCCCGCCCTTGCCGCCCGAGCGCTTGTTCTTCCTTTCCAGAAACCGTGCGGCCCAGATCACCTGACCCGTCACCCGCGCCCGTCCGAAGACGCAGCCCATCGGCGCCCCGTCCGCCGACGACTGCAGGTTCAGCGTCTCCAGCCTCGGCCCCCTCTGCCGCGCCGGCGACAGGCTCGCGATCACGCGGTTGTCGATGGCCCGCCCGATGGTCGCGCCGATAAAGGCGCCGACCGGCCCGCCGATGGACCCGCCGACCGCCGTCAGAACCACCTGCGCCATCTACGTCTCCTTCGTCGTCGGCCAACGGAAGGCCGCGACCAGTCTTCGCCGCCACCACGGCCCCATCCAGCTCTCGACCACCGACCGCCCCCAGTAGGCGTGGATCATCCGCCACTCCGGCCCGTCATCCGCGCTCAGGATGGCGCAGTGCTTGACCGGACACCCCGCGCTCATGCGGAACAGCAGCACGTCGCCCGCCCGCGCCATCGCCAGCGGAACCTCGATCAGCCGCCTTCTCGCCGCCTGCAGCAAGGTCTCCTCGCCCCCGACCTCGGCCCAGTCGGGTCGATAGGCCGGCGGCGCCTCCGGCTCCTCGCCCACCACCTCGCGCCACACCCCGCGCACCAGCCCCAGACAGTCCGTCCCCTCGCCCTTCACGCTGGCCTGATGCCGATAGGGCGTCCCCAGCCA
Organism: Brevundimonas sp.; assembly: GCA_036744355.1. Taxonomy (GTDB): domain Bacteria; phylum Pseudomonadota; class Alphaproteobacteria; order Caulobacterales; family Caulobacteraceae; genus Brevundimonas. The sequence goes on along the minus strand of DAIOID010000098.1, from coordinate 2,852 downwards.
CCCGCGCGCAGCGGCGACAACCAAAGCGCGCCGACCCTCTCCCTCCCCTTCATGGGGAGGGTGGTCGCGCAGCGACCGGGTGGGGGCGCCCGGCAGGTCATCCGCCCCTCTATGCATCGCGTCGCCCTCCCCACCCGGCCTCGCCTGCGGCTCAGCCACCCTCCCCATGAAGGGGAGGGAGATTGCTGCTTCAGCCCCCCTCATCGCCGGCTCCCCCCGTCGTTGCGGCCGCTCCCCGCCGGCCTTGCCGTCAGGAAGTCATCGCCCGGAATGTCTGGAAAGCCCTGGAAGTTGACGCCGTTGCCGAACGTCCCGACGCAGGTCGCCCACCGCTTGTCGCAGCTTCGCCCGGCTATCGCCGCCGCGCTCAGGCCGCAGCGCCCGTCGCCCAGCACCGCATCGCAGCTCCGGCCATAGGTCCGCCCGACCACCCGCTCCAGCGCCGCCATCGGCCCGTCCAGATCCGCGACGAACCCGCCGTTCTCGCGCCGGATCCGCGCCAGCGTCCCGGCCCACAGCCTTGCCGCCAGCTCCGGCCGCGCCCAGTCCACGCGCCACAACGCGATCCGCGCCCCGTCATAGAGACCCGCCGCCACGTCCGCCTCGGTGATCGCCTCGTCGTCCAGCCCGCCCGAGGCCGACAGCCCCCCGGCCGCCAGCCCCGCCTCACCCTCGCCCGCCCCCGCCGTCCAGCCGCTGCCCGCCCGACAGACCACGCCCTCGACGCTCAGGTCCCGATCATGATCAGTGAACCCCATCACCACGCCGTCGCCCCGCCTCAGCACCCAGGCATGACAAAGCATCGCCGCCCCGCTCTCGATGCGGGCGGCCAGTTCCTCCGGTATGTCGCGCATGCCTAGACCCGCACCTCGATCAGCGGCATGGCCACCATCCGCCCGGCGCCGAAGCTCTCCAGCGTCACCTCGATCCGGTCGGCGTCGAACCGCACCGGCACATCGAAGACAAACCCCGCCGTCACCGCCGCCCCGGAGGCCGGGGCCGCCGCCAGCGTCACCTCGCCGGTCGCCGCATCGACCGCGAATCCGCTTGTCTCCACGCCCCCGACCGCCGCCCGCACCGAGCCCTCGACCGGCTTCGAAATCCGCCGCTCATGATCGCCATAGGCCTTGCACAGCCCAAACGTCCGCCGCACGCCGTCGCCCGTCCCGATCACCTGATCCGTGGCCGCGACCGCCGCACCCGGCGCGCAGCTCTTGAAGTCGGCGAAATCCCGGAACCGAAACCCGTACAACCGCCCCCGCCGCGCCTCGAAAAAGGCCGTCAGCGCCGCCATGTCGTCCAGCGACCGCAGCCCCGCCCCGATCAGATAGCGCCTTCGCCCCTCGGCCCAGGGCGTCGAGCGCCGCTCGAACCCCGACCCCAGCATCGTGATCTCCGTCCGCCGCTCGACCCCGCCGGTCGATCCGAACGCCAGCCGCGCCGGCAGACGCACCTCGTGAAAGGCCATGGTTCCTCGCCTGTGTCTTGAATTGCGCCATTCCGGGACAGGCTGCGATTTGCTCGCAGAAATCCTGCCCCACGGTCACGCTTCGGGTTGTCTGGGAACCGTCGCTCGGTCATGCTCCCGCCCATGCGGCCGGGGGCCGTTCAGAACTCAGGAGACTTGCGCGTGCGCGGTGAAATTCTCAGCTATGACGACGTCTCGGGCACCGGCCTGATCAGCGGCGACGACAGCATCCGTTACGGCTTCGCCCGGTCGGCCATCCAGGCCGGCGGAACCATCCGCGCCGGCGCCCGCGTCGACTTCGTGCCGGAAGGCCTCGAAGCGACCCAGATCATGGTCCTGGCCGGCGATCCCGCCGCCGCCTTCGGCCAGGCCGCCAGCTCGGCCTACGTCGCCCGCGATACCGGCGGCGGTTACGACTTCGCCAGCGCCATGTTCTCGTTCAACGGCCGCCTGCGCCGCCAGCACTTCTGGATCAGCTGGCTGATCCTGCTCGGCGCCGGCGTCGTTCTCGGCTGGATTCCGATCCTCGGCACCATCCTGTCGCTGGCGATGATCTGGCCCAATGTCGCCATCGTGGTGAAGCGCCTGCACGACATGGGCAAGACCGGCTGGTTCGCCGTCATTCCCTGGGTCGCCAATATCATCGGCTTCTTCATGATCGTCAGCGCCGTCGGCATGGCCATCTTCACCAACCCCCAGGCCTTCGAAAGCGAAGACCCCTCGGCCGCCCTGTCCATGCTGGGCTCGATGATGGGCGGCCTCGCCGTCATGTTCCTGGTCAACATCGCCTTCCTGCTGTGGATCGGCATCACCGACAGCCAGCGCGGCGACAACAAGTTCGGCCCCAATCCCAAGGGCGAATAAGTTCAGGGGGCGCTCTTCGGAGCGCCCCATTTTCTTTGGAGGCTACCGCGAACCGCGCGGCGGTTCGCTGCATGAGCCTCGTTATTCTTGCGCTATCGCGCTCGCTGCTTGAGCGCAGCTACATCCTTCGCGCGCCCAGCGCCGTCGCCCGCGCCAGCATCCGCGCGATCTGCGCCTCGGACCGCAGCAAGCCCTGCGCCCCGCCGTCCACGCTGACATTAACCGTCACCCCGGCCCCGCCGCCCATCGGCTCTATGCTGCCCGCGCCCGCCGGTCGAAACACCTCCGGCCCGCGCTCGCCGACCAGATAGGCTCCGCCGCCCAGCACCGGCCCGCCCTCGGCCCGCGCCCCGCCGAAGCCGCTCATCACCGCCGAGATCGCGTCCGACAGACCCCCGCCCCGGCCCGAACCCGCCGCCGCATTGACCGCGTTCAGCACCGCCCGCGCCAGTTCGGCCAGGGTCACCTCCCCGTCCGCCGCCGCCCGCGTCAGCGACCGCGTCAGGCTCTCGCCCGCCCG
>DAIOID010000097.1:0-11577 GCA_036744355.1 Brevundimonas sp. | reverse complement strand
GGCGATCTTTCCCGAAAGGTTGAACATTATGTCTCTCCGTAGTGGCGAGTGATGAGTGGCGAGTGTCGAAAAAGCAGAGCAAGGGGGCGAAGGTCTCGCCACTCGTCACTCGCCACTCGTCACCGCCTTTGCGAAGGCTTCCAAGTCTTCCGGCGTGTTCAGCGCCAGGCTCTCGGCGTCCGGCGCGATGCGCTTGGCCATGCCGGTCAGGACCTTGCCCGAGCCGATCTCGGCGAAGCGGGTCACGCCGCCCTCGCCTGCCATCCACTCCATGCTCTCGCGCCAGCGCACGCGGCCCGTGACCTGCTCGACCAGCAAGCGGCGGATCACCTCGGCGTCCGTTTCCGGGCGGGCGGTCACGTTGGCGACGACGGCGACCGACGGCGCGACGATCTTGGCGTCGGCCAGGGCAGCGGCCATTTCGTCGGCGGCGGGCTGCATCAGCGGACAGTGGAAGGGCGCCGAGACGTTCAGCGGAATGGCGCGCGCGCCCAGTTCCTTGGCCTTCTCGATAGCGCGGTCCACGGCGGCCTTATCGCCCGAAATGACGACGTTGCCGTTGTTGTTGTCGTTGGCGACGACGCAGACGCCGACTTCCGAACCGGCCTTGGCCGCTTCTTCCGCCAGGGCCAGGTCGGTCTTGGGACCGATCAGCGAGGCCATCGCCCCCTTGCCCACCGGCACGGCGCGCTGCATGGCCTGACCGCGCAGCTTCAGCAGGCGGGCGGTGTCCGACAGGCTGATCGCCCCGACCGCCGCCAGAGCCGAGTATTCGCCCAGCGAGTGACCGGCGACGAAGCCGGCCTTGGTCACGTCCACGCCGAACTCGACCTTCAGCACCCGCGCCGCCGCGACTGAAACCGCCATCAGGGCCGGCTGGGCGTTCTCGGTCAGGGTCAGCTGGTCTTCCGGGCCTTCGCGCATCAGGTCGAACAGCTTCTGGTTCAGCGCGTCGTCGACCTCGGCGAAGACGTCGCGTGCGCTGGCGAAGGCCTCGGCGAGAGCTGCGCCCATGCCGACGCTCTGGCTGCCCTGACCGGGGAAGAGAAGCGCGAGGGTCATAGAGGAACGATCCGTGGTCCGTTGATTCAAGGCGCCGAGGGGTAGGCGAAACCCTCCCCTACGGCAAGCAGGCGCTGACAGGCGGCGTCAGAACAAGCCGATCAGCTCCTTGCCCGCCAGCACGGCGAACAGAATGGCCGCCGCAGCCAGCAGAGTGTTCGACAGCCCATGACTGCGCCACTGTCTCGGCACGCGATTGCTATTCAGCAGCCAGAGCAGCGTCCCCGCCAGGAAGGGCATAAACAGGCTGCCCAGCACCCCATAGGCCACAATCAGGCCGAACGGTCGCTCGATGAACAGCAGTGCCATGGGCGGGAAGGTCAGCCACAAAGCATAGGCGCGAAACGCCCTGCTCTTGTCACCGCGCACCGTCTCGTCGCCCGCCCTGCGCCGCACATGGGCGGTGAAGTCGGCGAACATCAGGCTGACGCCCTGCCAGACGCCCAGCAGGCTGGAGAAGCTGGTGGCCCAGAAGCCGACCAGGAAGAGGATGGAGATCGGCCGCCCGAACCGCTCTCTCAGCACCTGATCCAGATCCAGCAGGCCCCGGTCGCCGCCCTGCAAGGCTATGCCCGCCGCATGCAGCAGTTCCGCCCCGACGATCAGCATGGCCACCACGAAAACGCCGGTGACGATATAGGCGACCCGGTTGTCCACCCGCATCACCGACATCCAGCCCGCCCCCTTCCAGCCCTTGGCGTTCAGCCAGTAGCCATAGGCCGCCATGGTAATGGTGCCGCCCACGCCGCCGATCAGGCCAAGGGTATAGAAGACTGATCCCTGCGGCAGGGTCGGCCACAGGCCGGTCAGCAGGGCGGGAATGTCCGGCGTCACGATCACGGCCAAGCCGACCACGGTGGCGAACATCACCCCGACGCAGGCCGTCATCACCTTTTCAAACAGGCCGTAACCGCCGAACCAGACGAAGCTCAGCCCGATAACGCCGCTCAACATGCCCCAGGCCTTCAGGTCCAGCACCGGGAACAGCGCCGCCAGCGGCAGGGCCGTCGCCGTCATGGCCGCCGCCCCGTACACAAAGCCCCAGATGACGACATAGAGGCCGAAATAGAGCCCGGCCCAGTTCAGCCGTCCGCCGATGGCGCCGGGCAGCAGCCCCCGCCCCAGGCTGGACCAGCCTTCAAAAATCGTGCGCTCGCTGGCCAGGGTCCAGCGCCCCACAGCCTCGGCCAGGGCGATCTTCAGCACCGTGCCCACGATGGCCGCCCACAGCAAAGCGTAGCCGAAGCGCGACCCGGCGATCAGGGTCGCCACCAGATCCCCCGCCCCCACGCCCGTCGCCGCCGCGACGATGCCCGGCCCGATCAGGGACCAGCGCCTTTTCAGCACAGTGTTCGGCTCGGACGAGGTCATGCGGCGTCTCCGGTCAGGTCAGAACCATCTGCTGTTTCGGCCGCCCCTGGCAACGCGGGTCGGCCAACCTCGCCTCGCCCCAGCTGCAGCCTTGCTCTGGCGGGCTTTTTCGCCTATACGCGCCGCCTTTCCAGGGCTTCGGTCCTGTTGCGGAACGCCAAAGGGTTCGGGAAGTCATCCCGGCCGCCGCTTCAGGAGCCATCGTGGACAGGACTACCCGGTCCCATTCACGCCGATGCCCACAAGGGAGACTACCGCATGGCTCTTTACGAGCACACGGTCATGACGCGCCAGGATATCTCGGCGCAACAGGCCGAAGCGCTGAACGACACCATCAAGGCTCTGATCGAAGAAGGCGGCGGCAGCGTCGCCAAGATCGAGTACTGGGGTCTGCGCAACCTGACCTACCGGGTCAAGAAGAACCGCAAGGCTCACTATTCCCTGCTCGCCATCGACGCTCCGGCTGCCGCCGTGGCCGAAGTCGAGCGTCAGCTGTCGCTGAACGAAGACGTTCTGCGTTGGCTGACCGTCCGCGTCGAGGAACTCGACCTGGAACTGTCGCCCCTGCTGGCCCGTCGTGAACGTGAGCGCGATCGCGATCGCGCCCCGCGCGCCGACGAAGCTGCGGCCTCGGAATAAGGAACCGGATCATGACCGACACCACCGCTCCCATCCCGGGCGCCCCGGCCGGCTCCGGCTCGGCCGGCCGTCGTCCCTTCTACCGTCGCCGCAAGGTCTGCCCGTTCTCGGGCGCCAACGCGCCGAAGATCGACTACAAGGACGTGAAGCTGCTGCAGCGTTACGTTTCCGAACGCGGCAAGATCGTGCCCTCGCGCATCACCGCCGTTTCCGCCAAGAAGCAACGCGAACTGGCCAAGGCCATCAAGCGCGCTCGCTACCTGGCCCTCCTGCCGTACGTGGTGAAGTAAGATGAAGGTCGTTCTGCTGGAACGCGTCGAGAACCTCGGCGCCATCGGCGACGTCGTCACCGTCAAGGACGGCTTCGCTCGTAACTACCTGCTGCCGCGCGACAAGGCTCGCCGCGCGACCTCGGCCAACCTCAAGGCGTTCGAACTCGACCGCGCGGCTATCGAAGCCCGCAACGAGAAGAACAAGGCCGACGCACAAAAGGTCGCCGACAAGATCGACGGCCAGACCTACGTCATGATCCGCCAGGCCGGTGAAACCGGTCACCTGTACGGTTCGGTCGCCGGTCGCGACGTGGCTGAAGTCATTCAGTCCGAAGGCGGCAAGGTCGAGCGTTCGCAAGTCGTGCTGAACGTCGCGATCAAGTCGCTGGGCGTCCACGAAGTGCCGGTTCGCCTGCACCCGGAAGTCCGCGCCACGGTCAAGATCAACATCGCCCGTTCGGCCGAAGAAGCCGAGCGTCAAGCCAAGGGCGAAGACGTGATCCGCAGCCAGTTCGACGACGAGCGTAACGCCGCCGAACAAGCCGCCCAAGAACTGATCGAAGGCGGCGCCGGTCAACAAGAAGGCTTCGGCGACGAAGCCTGATCTGTCGACTGACGGTATCGATCAAGGGGCGCGTCCTTCGGGGCGCGTCCCTTTTTCTTGGCTGTAATGTTTAGTTTTTCTACTCAAGCAATCATGTAATCTCGATATTCCGCGCCGCTTTCGCACCGCAATATCGTCACAGCTCATCCCTCCCTCGATGGGCGGGAGATGACGATGCGAATGCACTTCTACGCTGACCTTCATCGCCCGGTCGCCCGACCGACGCGATGTCAGGCCCGCCGCTGACCCTACCAAGGTCGGTCCGCCGCCGATCTTGACGACCACTGTTACTGACGCACTGTTCCATCGTCGCTGCTCAACGGCGCGGCGCGATTCCCTGCGTCCAATCAGAAAAGCAGACCTCTCGAGATGAACCGTCCCTTGGCCTACCGTTCCGCCCTGTTCCTGGCTTCCTCCAGCGCAGCCCTTCTGATCACCGGCGCCGCTGCAGCCCAGCAAGCCTCTTCCGAACCCACCGCCGTGGACGACATCGTCGTGACCGGCACGCGCGTCGCCAACCGGTCGCGCCTCGACACGGTCGCCCCCGTTGACGTGGTGACGGCTGAAGTCCTGGAGCAGCGCGGCACGACCGAACTCGCCGCTCAGCTGGCGGCCTCTGTGCCCGCCCTGAACTTCCCGCGTCCCTCGGCGACGGACGGCACCGACTCGATCCGCCCCGCCACCCTGCGCGGCCAGGGCCCGGATCAGACCCTGGTGCTGGTCAACGGCGTGCGCCGACACCAGACGGCCCTGGTCAACCTGAACGGTTCGGTGGGCCGCGGCTCGTCCGCCGTGGACCTGAACGCCATCCCGTCCTCGGCCGTCGAACGCATCGAGGTTCTGCGCGACGGCGCTGCGGCCCAGTACGGCTCCGACGCCATCGCCGGGGTGCTTAACCTGCGTCTGCGCGAAGCCCGCGAGGGCGGCGGCGCGACCGTCACCTGGGGCCAGTACGTCACCGACTACAACGGCTTCTATGGCCGCAAGGACGACATCCGCGACGGCGACACCCTGACCGTGTCGGGCTGGCAGGGCTTCGCCCTGGGCGACGAAGGCTTCCTGACGGCTTCGATCGAGTATCGCGATCGCGACCGCACCAACCGCTCGGACATCAACCCGGCGCTGGGCCGCATCACCGGCGGCCAGGGCGACGCCCAGGCCGAAGACCTCTCGGTCTATCTGAACGCGGGCGTCCCGCTGGCGGCCGACTGGGAGGCCTATGGCTGGGCAGGATACCAGAAGCGCGACGCCTCAGCCGCCGCCTTCTATCGCACCCCGACCGACGCCACCCAGAACCCTGACTACGGTTCGGGCCGCAAGTATCCCGACGGCTACCTGCCCTTCATCCTGACCGACACCACCGACTGGACCGCCGCCGGCGGCGTTCGCGGCTCGCTGGGCGAATGGGGCGTCGACATCAACATCGGCTATGGTTCGAACAAGATCGAGTTCGGCGCCGAAAACACCATGAACCCGACCTACGGCATCGACGGCCCGACAAAATTCGACGCCGGTTCGCTGCAATATGATCAGTTGGTCTTCGGTATCGACGCCAGCCGCGAGTATGACCTGGGCCTGGCCGGACCTCTGAACGTCGCCGTCGGCCTGGAAGCCCGCCGCGAGAACTATCAGATTGGCGCGGGCGAGGTCGCCTCCTATGCTCGCGGACCGGTCCTGACCGCCGGGGGCAATACGCTCGCCTTCGGGTCGCGCGGCTTCACCGGCTTCACCCCCAGCAACGAGGTGGACGAAGACCGCAGCAATGTCGGCGTCTATCTGGATCTGGAAGGCGAAGTGGTCGACGGCCTGACCCTGTCGGGCGCCGTTCGCTACGAGAACTACTCGGACTTCGGCGACAACGTCTCGGGCAAGCTCGCGGCCCGCTACGACTTCAACCCGCACTTCGCCGTGCGCGGTGCGGTCTCGACCGGCTTCCGCGCCCCCAGCCTGCAGCAGCAGTACTACACCCAGACCTCGATCCTCTACATCAACAACGTCCCCTATGAGACCGGCACCTATCCGTCGATCAGCGAGGTCGGCCTGGCGCTAGGCGGCACGCCGCTGGATGCCGAGGAGTCGGTCAACTACTCGCTGGGCTTCGTGGCCCGAAACGGTCCGTTCGAGCTGACGGCCGACGCCTATCGCATCGACATCAAGGACCGCATCATCCTGTCGGAAACTCTGACTGGCAGCGCCACGGCCGCCGTGGGCACCAACGCCCGCACCATCTTCGATCTGCTGGCGCCCTATGGCGCATCGGCCGCGCGCTTCTTCATCAACGGCGTGGACACGGAAACCACCGGCCTGGACGTCGTCGCCCGTTACCGCGCGCAAACCGCGGCGGGCCATCGTCTGGACTTCACCCTGGCGGGCAACGTCAACGACTTCAAAATCACCAAGACGCCGGTGACCGAGAGCGGCGTCCTGCCCACCCCGACCAGCCTGTTCGGACGTCAGGCCGTCGCCCGCTTTGAAGAAGGCACGCCGCCGTGGAAGGTCGTGTTCCAAACGGACTGGGAGGCCAATCGCCTGGGCGGCACGGTCCGCCTGACCGGATATGGTGACGTTCTGGCGGCCGGTGCGTCCGAGGCCACGGACCTGCAACTGGGCGCCGCCCTGGTGACCGATGTCGAGGCGCGTTACCGCATCACCGACAAGGTCATCGTCTCGGTCGGCGCCGACAACGTCCTGGACCAGTATCCGAACCAAAGCCTGCGCGCCAACAACACGACCGGCGCCTTCCCCTTCTCCAACTTCTCGCCGTACGGCTTCAACGGCCGGTTCGTCTATGGCCGGATCGCGGTGAAGTGGTGATCAGAACACCCGCATCAGCGGCAGCGCCCCGCGAGGAAATCCTCCCTTCCTCCTCGCGTCGGACGCTGTTGCTGGGGGGCGGCGTGGCGGCTGCGGCGGCGACCGCCGCGGCCGCTGCGTCCCGTCCGGCCGAAGCAGCAGTTCAGGTGGGCGACGAAAGCACCCTCAGCCCCTGGGGCGCGCATCCCAAAGGCCCGCCAGAACCCCTGCCGCGCGGGATCGACCTGCCGACCGGGCCGCGCGCCTATACCGAGATCAGCAGCTATCACGCCCATATCTATTTCAACGAGGACACCGCCTATCGCGCGGCCCAGCTGCGCGAATGGGTCATCCACCGCTTCAAGGTCGAGCTGGGCGAGTGGAACGAGGGGCCGCGCGGCCCGCACACCACGCCCTCCTTCTATTTCGGCTTCGCCAGTGAGCTTGTTCCGACAGTCATTCCCTGGCTGATGCTGAATCATCTGGGGCTGAAGATCCTGATCCACCCCAACACCGACGATCCCTACGCTGACCACCTGATCAACGGCTTGTGGATCGGCGAGACCCAGCCCGTGAACGCCTTCCGCATGGCGCGCTCGGCAAAGGCGTCGGGCGGCGACATCGAGCGCATCTATCCCAACACCCTGCCGACGCTTCCGCTGGAAACCTGACCACGTTCGAAGGCCATTGTTCCGCCACGAAGGCTCGATCAAGCTGAGCCTTTCCAATCGGAGGGGTCCGCATGAAGAAGGCTACGCTCGTCCTCGCAGCCGCCGCCAGCCTGTGGGCCAGCAGCGCCAGCGCCATGACGGTTCAGGAGTTCCTGACCTCGGCCAATCGCATCCCGCGCAACCCGACCGCCCTGCTGCGGTCGGACACGCGACGACTGATGAACGAGACCAAACAGGCCTTCACCGCTGTCCGCAGCGAGCAGGATGCCGCCCGGACGGCCGGTCGTCGCCCAGCCACCTGCATGCCCGAGAAGGTCAGCGTTTCCGCTGACGCCTTGCTGGCCCGCTTCAACGCCATCCCGACAACCCGGCGCAACATCAGCGTGACCCAGGCCGTGCGCGACTGGATGGCCGAACGCTATCCCTGTCCCGAATGACGGCGCCGTTCCGCCTCTGATCTCATGGGGATTTTCCGGACCGTCCACAGGGCGAAACGGATGTCCACGACCAAGGCGGCGCCCGCATCTGACGCAGGACGCGCTTAGGGCTATGCGTAATCCCATGAACGCCTTCGCTCCTATGCCCTACGGAAACGCCGACCAGGTCTCTGTCTCGTCCATGCCCCACAACCTGGAGGCGGAGCAGGCGCTGCTGGGCTCGCTGATGTTCGACAACGCCGTGTTTGAGCGGCTGAGCGACCGTCTACGCGGCTCGCACATGTACGAGCCCTTCCATCAGCGGCTGTTCGACGCGATCGAGGACCACATCCGTCAGGGCCTGCTGGCCGAGCCCACCATCCTGATGGAACGCTTCAAGCAGGACCCCGCCTTCCACGAGTTCGGCGGGCTGCGCTACCTCGCCGATCTGGTCGATCGCGCGCCCCCGGCCGCCAACGCCCCCGACTATGCCCGCGTCATCTATGACCTGGCCCTGCGCCGCGACCTGATCCGCATCGGCGGCGAGATGATCAAGGAGGCGCCCAACCCGGACACGCCCGCCGACGAACAGATCGAACAAGCCGAACAGACCCTCTATTCGCTGGCGGAAACGGGCAAACCTTCGTCGGGCTTCGTCAGCTTCTCCCACGCCCTGGCCGGCGCCGTCGAAATGGCGGGCGAGGCCTATCAACGCGAGGGCAAGCTGGCCGGTCTGGCCACGGGCCTGGTCGACCTGGACCGCAAGCTGGGCGGTCTGCACCCGTCCGACCTTCTGATCCTCGCCGGTCGCCCGTCGATGGGTAAGACGGCGCTGGCCACCAACATGGCCTTCAACGTGGCCCGCGCCTATCAGTGGGAGCCGACGCCCGAAGGGCGCAAGACGGTCAACGGCGGGGTGGTCGCCTTCTACTCGCTGGAAATGAGCGCCGAACAGCTGGCCATGCGTATCCTGGCTGATGCGTCCGGCGTGTCGTCCGACAAGCTGCGCAAGGGCGAGATCGACGCTTCCGACTTCGGCAAGCTGCGCGACGCGGCGGTCGAGATCGGCGAGAGCCCCCTCTATATCGACGCCACCGGCGGCATCTCCATCTCCAAGCTGGCGGCGCGTGCGCGACGGCTGAAGCGGATGGAGCACGGCCTGGACCTGATCATCGTCGACTACCTGCAGCTGGTGACGACGGGCGAAGGCGGCGGCCAGAAGAACCGCGTGCAGGAAGTGTCCGAGATCACCGGCGGCCTGAAGGCCCTGGCCAAGGAGCTAAACGTCCCGATCATCGCCCTGTCGCAGCTGTCGCGTCAGGTCGAGCAGCGCGACGACAAGCGGCCCCAGCTGTCCGACCTGCGGGAATCCGGCTCGATCGAGCAGGACGCCGACTGCGTCATGTTCGTCTATCGCGAGAGCTACTATCTGGGCCGGGCCGAACCGCGCGAAGGCACCGAGGAACACCTGCAATGGCAGCAGGACATGGACCGCCTGCAAGGTCAGGCCGAGGTCGTCATCGGCAAGCAGCGTCACGGCCCCATCGGTATCGTCAAGCTGGCCTTCGACGCGGACACCGTCCGCTTCGGCAACCTGGCCCACGACGACCGTTACGGCGCCTATGCGGATATTCCAGAGTAAACGCTCATAATGAAAGCGCCGCCAGCCGCTGGCCGTTGACTCGGATATCACCGATCACGATACCTTTACCCGATCTCATCTGAGAGAACGAGATTCGGGGGAATCCATGAGGCTGGCTATCTGTGCGCTGGCGTCGGCGTCGCTGCTTGCCGCCTGCGCCACCACGCCCGTGCCTAACGCGCGCCCGCTCAACACAGCGCAGATCGAGGCCATGGGCCCGACGCCGGTCGTGCTGGTCGAGAACAATCATGGCGTCGAAAAGAGCTGGTTCATGTCCAGCAGCGCCGCAGCCGGGGCTCCTTATGGACTGGTAGGCGCCCTGGTCTCCGCCGCCATTGACGCCGCCATGAACTATGGCCCGTCCAAGCGCGCCGAGAAGTCCGCCAATGAAATGGCGGAAATCCTGTCCCTTGAGGAGCTGAACGGCGGCTCCCTGTCCAAGGCCTTCCGCGACCATGCCACCGAGACGGCCGGCGCCGGCGGCGTCCGCTTCACCGAGGTCACGACTGACCAGCGCCTGATCGACGACGACCCCAGTGACGACGCCGTCAACGTCACGGCGTCCTACGTCCTGTCTGAAGACGCCAGCACCCTGCGGATCATCTTCCAGATCGAATATCATAACGCCGCCCTGCCCTATGTGACGCCCTATACGTTCGAGGGCGCCCCGCCCAAGGCCGAGACCATGGGCCCGACCTACCGCAACGCCTTCACCTACTACTCACGGTCGTTGCCCGCACCCGAGATGACCCCCGAACTCCGTGAGCGCCCGATTGCCTCGATCCAGGACAGCGCACGTGACGACAACGGCGTCCTGCCGGCCGAGGGCACCAACGAGTTCAAGGCCATGACCAAGGAACTGGAACAGGCCCAGGACGACAACCTGACCAAGGCCGAGATCGCCATCTTCCTGACCCGGGAGTGGCTGCGAGAGAATGGGGCCCTGCTTAAGGCCGAGATCGCCAGCGCCCACGCCTTCGCGGCGCGCTACGCCCTGCTGGACCTCAACCGCACCGAGGTTCCGTCGTTTGAGGGCCCTGAAGACGTCAAGGTGGAAACCTTGACCGATGGTCGCACCATCATACGCGTCGGCGCCGGGCCCGCGGCCGGCTCCTATGTGTCCTTCGCCGGCAACGTCGACAACTTCTCGACCTACGGCAACGTCACCTCCATCGCTCGCGAGCGCCGCGAGCGCATCAGCGACCTGCGCAAGGCCGCTCGCAACGCCGCGGAATAGGCCATGCGCAACCAAGCACGCACAGGTCGCCGGGTGGCGGGGGCTCTGCTTCTCGCCCTGCCGCTGGCGGCCTGCGCTGTCGGGCATGAGTACGCCCGTATCGATCCCGAAACGAAGACCTACTTCGGCTACAAGGACACGCTGAACCCGGACGGCACCCACCGGATATTCATCCATCTGCCGTCCACTATCCCGGACCCCAAGCTGGCCCGGCAGTACTGGGACCGTCGGGCCGCCGAAATCTGCGGCCATTCGAACTATCGCGGCAACATCTACGTCGCGATGCGCCAGACGCTGCACTATGACAGCTATGGCGGGATGCCCGGCAACTACATCATGGAAGGCACGCTGGACTGCGGCGCAAACAACGCAGAGGCCCCGCCGTCGCCTGCCGCCGACTGAAGTCTCTCTTCGCAAGGGGGGGCTGGCCCGCTATGCACACTTCATGGACAGCCTCCCCGCCTCCCTCACCGTCGATCTCGGCGCCCTGGCGCGCAATTTCCACACCCTGCAGGGCCTGATTGGCGTGCCGGTCAACCCGGTCGTCAAGGCAGACGGCTATGGCCTGGGCGCAGCCGCCATAGCCAAGCGGCTGATGGCCGAGGGGGCGCGGACCTTCTTCGTGGCGCGGGCGGCCGAGGGCGTGCTGCTGCGTGAGGCCGTCGGGCCTGAGCCGGTCATCTATGTGCTGGACGGCTGCCACGGGTCGTCGGCGGCCCTGATCAAGGCGGCCAACCTGCGCCCCGTGCTGAACCAGCCGGGTCAGATCGACGCCTGGACGGCGGCGGGCGGCGGCGCCTGCGGCCTGCAACTGGACACCGGCATGAACCGGCTGGGCTTCCGCGTCGAGGACGCGCCGGAACCCTTCGA
>DAIOID010000096.1:10304-11909 GCA_036744355.1 Brevundimonas sp. | reverse complement strand
TGTCCTCGTCCATCCAGCTGGCCAGTTTGGCGTTCGACGCCACCTTGATCGACGGCGCGGGCTTGGCGCCGAAGACCGAGCCCCGCCCCGTGGTGAAGACGATCAGGTTGGCGCCCGAAGCGATCTGGCCCGTCGCCGAGCAGGGGTCATAGCCGGGGCTGTCCATGAAGCTGAGGCCCTGGGCCGTCAGCGGCTCGGCATAGCCGATCACGTCGTTCAGCGGGGTCGATCCCGACTTGGCCACCGCACCCAGGGACTTCTCAAGGATCGTGGTCAGGCCGCCCTTCAGATTGCCTGGCGACGGATTGTTGTTCAGCTCCATGCCGTGCTTGTCGGCGTAGGCCCGCCACCATTCCAGTCGGGCGTTCAGCCGATCCGCCACGCCCTGCGACGCCGCGCGACGCAGCAGCAGGTGCTCCGCACCCCAGATTTCCGGCGTCTCCGACAGCATGGCCGAGCCGCCATGCGCGACCAGAAGGTCCACCGCCGCCCCCAGCGCCGGGTTGGCCGTTACGCCCGACCACCCGTCCGACCCGCCGCATTGCAGGCCCACCGTCAGGTGCGAGGCCGGGACCGGCTGGCGCTCGACCTTGGCGGCCTCAGCCACCAGTTCACGAACGACTTCGATCCCGGCCGCTATGGCGCGGGCCGTGCCGCCGGCTTCCTGAATGGTCAGGGTGCGCAAGAAAGGTCCCGCCTCAAGCCCTTCGTTGGTCAGCCAGGCCGGGATCTGATTGGCCTCGCAGCCCAGCCCCACGATCAGGATGGAATGGAAGTTCGGATTCCGGGCGTAGCCGGAGAGCGTCCGCTGCAGCATAGTCGTGTCGCTCGACAGCGAGGACCCGCCGCAACCGCCCTGGTGGGTGAAGGCGACCACCCCGTCCACGCCCTCAGGCAGGCTGGCGTCGGGGAAGGCGTCGGCGATCCGCCGCGCCACGGTGGCCGAACAGTTCACGCTGGTCAGGACCCCGATGTAGTTCCGCGTCCCCACACGGCCGTCGGCGCGTACAATGCCGTCGAAGGTCGCGCCCGACAGGGCCACGGGCGGACGGACGTCCGCCCCCACCTCGGCCTCACGCCCGTCATCGGCCATGGCCAGGTTGTGGACGTGGACATGGTCCCCGACCGCGATGGCCGCCCTGGCCCGGCCGATCACCTGCCCATAGCGGCGGACCAGCCCGCCCGCCTCCACCGCATGACGGGCGATCTTGTGTCCGGTGGCGACAGCGGCGCGCGCAGGCGCATCCAGCCCCTCGGGCGTCTCGCCGACGGCGATGTCGTCGAGGGCGATGGCGACATCATCGGCGGGGTTCAGAACCAGGACGCGGCTCATGCTCTACTCCGTCACGCGGCGGGCGGCCTCGACCGCGCCGTGCTCTCTCAACGATAGGAAGGCCCCCGTCACGGCCTCGACGAAGCGCCGGTCGTTCGCCAGGGCCTCAGGGAAGACCGCCGACAGGGTCAGCAGGGCGCGCACCTCGGCCTCGTCGTTCTCCGACGCCGCGATCAGTTCGGCGGTGCGCGCCGCCAGCGGGTCGTCGACTACCACGGCCTCGCCGCTCTCGGTCACGCCCTCCTGCCAGCGCATCCAGGCCGCGACGCCCA
>DAIOID010000096.1:0-10204 GCA_036744355.1 Brevundimonas sp. | reverse complement strand
GCCGGGACGATCCGGTCGATCATGGTCTGGGGGAAGGCCCCCTCGACCTCGATCCAGTCGGCCAGCGACGGATCAATGCGCCGGGCCATGGCGATGACCCCCGCGCGGATGCGCTTGCCGTTGTGGGGGATGTTGTCGCAACTGATGACGGTGAAGGGCGCGAGCCCCGCCGCCTTCCTCGCCTGCAGGGCCGCGACGATGAAGCCCGGCGCGGTGCGAGGCGCGAAAATATCGACCAGATCGGCGACCACGTCCGGGTCGTCCAGCAGCAGGTCGCCCGTCGCCGGATCGAGGCGATAGCCCTTCTCGGTGACCGTCAGGGTGACGATGTGGACCTCGGAATCAGCCATGGCCGCGACCAGCGCCGCAGGGTCTTCCGGCCCCACCAGAACGCCGCGCCCGGCACCTATCATTCGCAAATGCTCCGCCGCCCCGTCGCGGACGACCAGGGTGTAGAGGCCGTCCTGCGGGTTCAGTTGATCCCGTACGCCAGGCGACCGCAGCGACGCGCCCAGCACGCCCCAGCGCAGGTCGCCGCTGGCCAGTGCGTCGTCGAACACCACCGCCTGATGGGCGCGATGGAAGGCGCCGATGCCCAGGTGGACCACGCCGGTCTTCACCTGGGCACGGTCGTAGCCGGGTACGGCGACCTCGGCGGGCAGGCCCTTAAGGGCCGCGTCGTTCAGGCGGGTCACAGCTTGTAGGCCGCCTTGACCAGACCATAGGTCAGGGCCTGGGCCAGTTCGTGGGCCTCGTCCTCCTCCATGCGATGCTCGACCACCAGCCTGGCCAGGAAGCCGCAGTCCATGCGCCGGGCCACGTCGTGACGGGCCGGGATCGACAGGAAGGCGCGGGTGTCGTCGTTGAAGCCGACGGTATTGTAGAAGCCCGCCGTCTCGGTGACCTGCTCGCGGAAGCGGCGCATGCCCTCGGGGCTGTCGTGGAACCACCAGCTCGGCCCCAGCTTCAGCGCCGGATAGTGACCCGCCAGAGGGGCCAGCTCGCGGCTGTAGGCGGTCTCGTCCAGGGTGAAGAGGATCAGGGTCAGGCGTGTGTCCGAACCGAAGCGGTCCAGCAGCGGCTTCAGCGCCCGGACGTAATCCGTTTGGGTCGGGATATCGCAGCCCTTGTCGCGACCGAAGCGGTTGAACACCGTGGCCGAGTGGTTGCGGAAGCTGCCGGGGTGAAGCTGCATCACCAGGCCGTCCTCGACCGACATGGCGGCCATTTCGGTCAGCATCTGTCCTCGGAACAGCTCGGCATCGGCGGCGCTGGCCGGGGCGGTCGAGACACGCTTGAACAGGGCCTCGGCGTCGGACTTCGACAAGTCGGCGGTGAAGGCGGTCGGGTGGCCGTGGTCGGTCGAGGTCGCGCCCATCTCGATGAAAAAGGCGCGGCGATCGCGAAGGGCCTGCAGATAGCCGTCCCAGGTCATCGTATCGCGACCGGTCTGCTCGGCCAGAATGTTCAGATTGTCGCGGAAGCCCTCGTAGTCCGGGTCCAGAACCGGGTCGGGGCGATAGGCGGTCAGCACCCTGCCCTTCCAGCCCGAGGCGTTGATCGTCTTGTGATGCTCCAACGTATCGAGCGGGCTTTCCGTCGTGGTCAGGACCTCGATGTTGTAGCGGTCGAACAGAGCGCGGGGCTTGAAGGCGTCGGTCGCCAGGGCCGCGTCGATGACGTCGTAGTAGTGGTCCGCCGTCTCGGCCGACAGGCGCACGTCGATGCCGAAGGCCTCGGCATAGACCCAGTCATGCCACATGCGCGAGGGCGTGCCGCGGAACAGGTGATAATTCTCGGCGAAGCGGCGCCATATCTTTCGCGGATCAGCCTCGACCGGACCGCCGTCGGCGCGCGGCACCCCCAGGTCCTCCATCGCCATGCCCTGCGAGTGGAGCATGCGGAAGACGTAGTGGTCGGGCGTGATCAGCAGTTCGGCCGGATTGGCGAAGTTCTCATTGCCCGCGAACCAGCTGGGGTCCGTGTGGCCGTGCGGGCTGATGATCGGCAGCCCCTTCACCTCGGCGTAGAGGCGGCGCGCGACGGCGCGCGTGTCGGCGTCGGCCGGGAACAGGCGGTCAGGATTCAGGCGAAGCGGCTGGGTCATGCAGATACTCGAAGCAAGGAGTCAGGCGGTCAACAACGGTCGGACGAACCCTGATTCGACCTTGGTTGCGGTCGCGGCAGTCAGCAGCAGCATGGTCGTCTCCCTGTTCGCCGACCGTCTGCCGCGGTCGATCGGTCGTATTTCGCTGCGCGCAGCTCCGGCCTGCGACATTGGCGGAAACGGCGTTCGCCCTCGTCTTGCCACACGTCGAAAACTGTGCGTAGCTTTGTATGACACCGGTGGCACAGACTGACAAACGCCAAATGACACCGGTTCCCGCGATCGCGGAGGCTGGAACGGAGGCGCACGATCTCCGAAAGGCCCAACTGGGAGGAGGACATTGATGACCCACCACGCTACCCGTGCGCGTTACGCGCTGACCCTCGGCGCCTCGCTCGGCGCCCTGACCCTGGCGCTGGCCGGCGCCGCCCAGGCGCAAGACGCGGCCCCGGAACAGGACGCCACCACGGTCGACGAGATCGTCGTCACCGGCTTCCGCGCCAGCCTGCAGAACGCCCTGAACATCAAACGCCGCGAAGCCGGCGTCGTCGACGCCATCTCGGCCGAGGACATCGCCGACTTCCCCGACACCAACCTGGCGGAATCCATCCAGCGCATTCCGGGCGTCTCCATCGACCGTGACGCCGGCGAAGGCCGCTCGATCACCGTGCGCGGCCTGAGCTCGGAGTTCACCCGCACCCGCATCAATGGCATCGAAGCTCAGGCCACGACCGGCGCCACCGACAGCTCGGGCGGCGTGAACCGCGGCCGCGGCTTCGACTTCAACGTCTTCGCCTCGGAACTCTTCAACAATATCACCGTCCGCAAGACCGCCTCGGCCGAAGTCGAGGAAGGCTCGCTGGGTGCCACCGTCGACCTGCGCACCGCGCGTCCGTTCGACTATCAGGGCTTCACCGCCGTCGCTTCGGTGCAGGGCGGTTACAACGACCTGTCCGAAGAGTGGAGCCCCCGCTTCGCCGGCCTGATCTCCAACACCTGGATGGACGGCAAGTTCGGCGCCCTGCTGTCGCTGGCCTATAGCGACAAGAGCTCGCTCGAGGAGGGTTTCAGCTCCGTCCGCTGGGGTCCCGCCTCCGGTGACAACGGCTTCCAGAACCCGGGCGCCCTGCCCGGCGGCTCGACGGCGGCCGGTGGCCTGTTCCACCCGCGCATCCCGCGTTACGGCCGCCTGAGCCATGAGCAGGAACGCATCGGCGCGACCCTGTCGCTGCAATGGCACCCGTCGGACGCGACGACGATCAGCCTGGACGGCCTCTATTCCAAGCTCGACTCGACCCGGAAGGAGAACTTCCTCGAAGCCTGGTCGCTGAGCCGCAACGCCTCGCAAGGCGGCAAGCCCCAGGTCGACATCGTCGAAGCCATCGCTGACCCGAACACGGGCGAACTGGTCTATCTGCGCCTCGACGACATGGACATGCGCACCGAAGAGCGCTTCGACATCCTCAAGAGCGAGTTCTCGCAATACACACTGGAAATCGAGCACGACTTCTCGGACACCGTCCGCTTCCGCGGCGTGGCCGGCCGCTCCAAGTCGGAGTTCGGCAACCCCCTGCAGGTCAACGCCATCATCGACCATCAGGACGGCGACGGCTGGTCCATCGACTTCCGCGAAAACCGCGACCTGCCCAAGATCGTCTACGGCTTCGACGTCACCGACGCGAACCAGTGGACCATCACGGGTCCGGCCGGCGCCCAGCCCCTGTCGGAACTGCGCATCCTGTCGAGCTCACAGTCCAACACCTACACCACCTTCGAAGGCGGCTTCGAGTTCGACATCGACGACCGCATGACCTTCAAGGTCGGCGCCAGCTACAAGGAGTATCAGTCCGAAGGCTCGGGCTATGCTCGTCAGACCAACGCCGCCCCCGCCATGCCGGCCGGGACGACGATCGGCAGCCTGACCTATCTGCTCGACGGCTTCGGCAAGAACCTGGACCTGCCCTCCGGCTCCGCCACGGCCTGGATCTCGCCCAACCTCGACGCGATCATGAAGGCCTATGGCGCCGACTGCCTGTGCAACACCGGCGTGGCGGGCGGCGATTTCCGCCTGCTGGGCCTGGAGAACGGGTCCACGGCGCTGGGGAACTGGCGCGACGTGACCGAAAAGGACACCGGCCTGTGGGCCCAACTGGATTGGAACACCGAATGGGCCGGCATGCCGGTTCGCGGCAACTTCGGCGCGCGCTGGGTGAACACCGAGGTCGAGGCCGCCGGCTATTCCGCCCTCAGCGGCGTGACGACGCGCGTTACTGGCTCTAACACCTATGATGACATCCTGCCGTCGTTGAACCTCTCGATCGAACCGATCGAGGACGTCATGGTTCGCTTCGGCGCCGCTCGCGTCATGTCTCGCCCGCCGGTCACGAGCCTGGTGCCGGTCTTCTCGCTGAGCGCGCCAAACGCCGCTAACCGCACGGCGTCGCTAGGCAACGTCAACCTGGATCCCTACCGCGCCGACACCTTCGACCTGTCGCTGGAGTGGTATTTCGCACCCGAGTCCCTGCTGTCGCTGGCGCTGTTCTACAAGGACATCTCGACCTATGTGCAGACCACGCAGCAGACTCTGACCTATGCTCAACTGACCGCGATGAACCCGGAGGCCTTCCCCGCCGCCGCCGATCGTCCGCCCTCGGATCAGTACGTCTTCAGCACTCCGACCAACACGCCCGGCGGTCCGCTGACGGGCTTCGAGATCAGCTACCAGCAGCCCTTCACCTTCCTGCCGGGCGCCTTCTCGAACCTGGGCGTGCAGGCCAACTTCACGCATGTGGAGTCGGAGATCGACTACTGCACCACCGCCGCCTGCACCGCCTACGTGACGGCCAACCTGGTCAACCTGTCGCCGGACGCCTGGAACGCCACGCTGTATTACGACGACGGCCGCTTCAACGCCCGCGTCTCGGCCGCCTATCGCGACACCTATTACCAGCAGGTTCCGGCCGCCAACGGCGGCACGCGCGGCATCGCCGTCACCGGCAAGACCGAGACGCTCAGCATCGACGCCTCGGCTTCCTTTGACGTCAACGACAAGCTGGCGCTGTCGATCGAGGGCATCAACCTGACCGACGAGTTCAACCGCCAGAACCACAGCGAACTCGATGGCGTGCGTGACAGCACCTACGTCTATCACCACACGGGCCGCCAGATCTTCGTGGGCGCCCGCTACAAGTTCTGATCCGACTTACATCGCACTCCTGAGCGGTGCACTGGGCGCTGGCGGTCTGACCGCCGGCGCCTTCTTTTTGCCCGCCGTCGGGGTTGTCAGCGCGCCGTCGCGCGGCAGTACTCGACGAAGCCATTGACGAAGCGCGCCAGACGGCGTCGGGCGTCCTCGTCCGTCAGTTGACCGTCCGCATCAAAGGCCGAGCCCGCGTAGGGAACCATCATGCGGCCGCCAAACCACGGCGCGGTTCCAAGGGTGCGCAGGACCGGCAGCCAGGCCGCCTGGCTCATCACCGTGCCGAAGGGGCCGGGCGAAGCGCCCAGCATCGCCACCGGTCGTCCGCCGAACACCCGCTCGATGTCCGAGGCCGGACGGCTGAGCCAGTCGATGGCGTTCTTGAACACGCCGGGAACGCCGTTGTTGTACTCGGGCGTGAACAGCAGCAGGCCGTCGCAATCGACGATCAACTCCTTCAAGGCGACCACCGCGTCGGGCAGACCCTGATCCCGCTCGACGTCGCCGTCATAGAGAGGAATGCCCCGGATCGAGCCCTCGATCAGTTCCACGCCGTCCGGCGTCATGGCCTGGGCCGCGCGCAGCAGGGCGCTGTTGTAGGAGGCGGCCCGCAGGCTGCCCGACACACCGACCAGACGCATCAGTCTTTCGTCTCCGCAAAGGCATAGGGGGTCGCGCGCGGCGACGCCGGGGTTTCACCGTGAATCTGCTGTTCCGCGCAACCTTCGGCCAGAAAGTCGAGCAACAGCCGCACCGAAGGCAGTAGGCCGCGCCGCGACGGGAAGACCGCGTGGACAATCCATTTCTTCGGCCGCCAGTCCGGCAGAAGATCGATCAGCCGCCCCGCAGCCAGATCATGCGCCACAGCCACGCTGGGCAGCAGGGCGACGCCCAGGCCCTGCAAGGCCCCCTCGTGCAGCATGTGCAGGTCGTCGGTCACCAGTCGCGGCGCATGGCGCACCGAGGCGGTCATGCCGTCCCTGTGGTGCAGAGCCCAGACGTGGTCGCGATGCGCCGGGCCGAAGTCCAGACTGGGCCAGTCGGCCAGGTCAGCCGGGCCGGATGGCGTGGCGAACCGCGCGATCAGGTCCGGCGAAGCGACCAGACGGTGCACGCTCTCGTCCAGCTTGCGCATGACCAGATCCGTCTGTTCCAGCGGCGGCTCGCGCACGCGGATGGCCAGGTCGAAGCCCTCGCCGATGAGGTCCACCCTGCGGCTGGTGCTGTCCAGATGTACCTGAACCTCGGAATAGCGGGCCATGAAGCGGGCGATCAGTCCGCCCATCTGATAGATCAGCAGGCCCGGCGCGCAGGCCACTCGAACGGTGCCGCAGGGCTCGGATCGGGCCCCGTCGATCACGGCTTGCGCCGCCTCGGCCTCGACCAGCATGGCCAGGCAATGGCGGTAGTATTCCTGCCCGACCTCGGTAACCGAGAACTTGCGCGACGACCGCTGAAGCAGGCGCGTGCCCAGCTGGTCCTCCAGAAAGGCGATGCGTCGGCTCAGCTTGGACTTCTGCATCCCCAGGGCCCGCGCGGCCGGGGCGAAGCCGCCGTGATCCACCACCTGGACGAAGTAGTAGAGGTCGTTGAGGTCTCTCATCGTTCTATTGATAGGACGCAAGAGGATGATTTCGCAATCGCTCCGCTTCGGCGTTCCGCAGTTGCAGGCTGATCAGCCCCCGGCGCACATCATTGACACCACACGTCGCGACCTGACATGTACAGAAACATCCGCAACTGCTGGATTTAAAGGCGTTTCGAACGCGACGGAACAGTGCTGCGAAGGCTCCAGCCAGGCTTTTCAGACTGAACCTCGTGAGTTTGACGCCTGCAACCGGCGCCTTCACTTCCGGCCGCCTCCTCCTCATGTCCGAGACGACCAACAAACTGGGCCACAAGATCGGGACGCGCGGCGCGCGCACCCGTCGCGCCATCCTCGACGCCCTGCGCGAGCTGCTGAATCACAAGCACCTGGGCGAAATCCGAGCGGCTGACGTGGCGCTGGCGGCGGGCGTTTCAGCGCCGACCTTCTACACCTATTTCAAGTCGGTCGAGGAAGGCCTCCTGATCCTCTGCGAAGAGGCCGGCGAGGATTTTCAGCGCCTGGCGCGGCACATTCACGCCGACTGGACCGCCGACCGCGCCTTTGACGCCGTGCGCGCCTATGTGCTGGAGGTCCTGGCCCTGTGGAACGACCACGGGCCGGTTCTGCGGGTCGAACACATGCTGGCTGACAAGGGCGAACCCGACTTCGCGGAAAGCCGCATCAAACGGATGCGCCGTCTGCACCTGGCGCTGGAGCGTCGCATCGCCCAGGCCAAGGCCAACGGCATGCACCCCGAAGGCCTGAGCCCGCGCCTGACCTCCTACGAGACCGCCAATCTGGTGGAATCCGTAGCCGCCGGTTTCGCCCTGATGCGCCGCGCCGACACGGCGGAAGCCATCGTCGACACGACCGCCCATATTGTCGTGAAGCTAACGACGGGACGTTGACGGCCAAGAGGCCGCCAGCGTCGCGTCATTTTCGTGGGCCGCGGTCAGAAGGCTCCGCCTTCTCGACCCGACGCGGCCTGATCGCCTCAAGCAGCGCGAAGCGCGTTAGGCCGCCAATATTCCTAACCCCCGCCCAGCGCCACGGCGACGTGATAGACGATGAAGGCCGCCAAATAGGCCAGGCCGAACAGATAGCCGACCATGATCAGGGTCCACTTCAGCGACCCGGTCTCGCGACGCACCACGCCCAGGGTGGGCAGGCACTGCGGCGCGAAGACGTACCAGGCCAGGAAGGCCAGGCCCGTGGCCAGCGACCAGTCGGCCGACAGGACCGAGGCCAGGGCGCCGACGTTCTCTTCGGCGCCGGCGATGGAATAGACCGTGCCCAGGACCGCCACGGCGACCTCGCGCGCGGCCATGCCGGGCACCAGGGCCACCACCATCTGCCAACTGAAGCCGATGGGGGCGAAGATGGGCTCCAGCGTCTTGCCGATCATGCCGGCGAAGGAATAGTCGATAGCCGGTCCTGTCGCGCCTTCCGGTGGGTAGGGGAAGGTCGACAGGGCCCAGACGATGACCATCAGCGGCAGGATGATCTTGCCCGCGCGGCGAATGAAGATCTTGGCGCGGAGCCACAGATTGAACAGCACGCTCTTGATGTCGGGAATCTTGTAGGCCGGCAGTTCCATCATGAAGGGCTCGACGGCGCCGCGCCAGAAGACCCGGCGGATCACCAGCGAGACCAGAAGCGCGCTGACGATGCCAGCCGCATAGAGGCCGAACATCACCAGCCCCTGCAGGCTGGCCCAACCCCAGACCGTCTCGTTCGGAATGAAGGCGGCGATGATCAGGGTGTAGACGGGGATGCGCGCCGAACAGGTCATCAGCGGCGCGATCAGGATGGTGGTCAGGCGGTCGCGCTTCGCCTCGATCACCCGCGTCGCCATGATGCCGGGAATGGCGCAGGCGAAGCTGGACAGCAGGGGAATGAAGGCGCGGCCGTGCAGCCCTGCCCCGCCCATGATCTTGTCCATCAGGAAGGCCGCGCGGGCCATGTAGCCGAAGTCTTCCAGCACGATGATGAACAGGAAGATGATCAGGATCTGCGGCAGGAAGACCAGGACGCTGCCGACCCCGCCGATCAGGCCGTCGACGATCAGGCTCTGCAGCAGGCCGGTGAAGCCCTGATCCGGCAGGACCGTCGCCACCCAGCCCCCGATCAGCGCGAACAGCGCCTCAATGCCGTCCATCGCCGGGGTGGCCCAGGTGAAGACCGCCTGGAACATGACGAACAGGATGGCCAGCAGAATGGCCAGACCGGCGACGGGGTGAAGCAGGACGCTGTCGATCTTGCCCGTCAGGGTGTCCGGCCGCTCGGGCGGACGCACGCAGGCCTTCATGATGCGCTCGGCCTCGCGGTGGGCGTCGCGGATTTCGGCGGCCGAAGGCGCGTGCCATTCGCTGCGCGTCTCGCCCCCGGCCTGATCGGCCTGTCCTTGCGCGGCGGCGACCAGTTCGGCGATGCCGCGCTTGCGCGTCGCCACGGTCGTGACCACCGGCGCGCCGATCTCGGCCGACAGCTTCTCAAGGTCGATGCGCAAGCCCTGACGCTGGGCGATGTCGAACATGTTGAGGGCCAGCACCATCGGCCGCCCGACCTGTTTCAACTCCAGCGCCAGACGCAGCACCAGACGCAAGTTGGTGGCGTCGGCGACGCAGACCACCACGTCCGGCGGCGTCTCGCCCGGCAGCGCGCCGAGCACGGCGTCGCGGGTGACTTCCTCGTCGAGGCTGCGGGCGCGCAGGGAATAGGTGCCCGGCAGGTCCAGCACCGACAGGGTGCGGCCGTCGGCGGCGTGAATGCGCCCCTCCTTCCGCTCGACGGTGACGCCGGCGTAGTTAGCGACCTTTTGATGCGAGCCGGTCAGGGCGTTGAACAGGGCGGTCTTTCCGCTGTTGGGATTGCCGACCAGGGCGATACGGGCGGTGCGAACGGCCATGTCCATCAGAGGCCTCCCTCATCAAGACGAATAGTCAGACTGGCCGCCTCATGCCGACGCAGGGCCACACGCATATCGTCCACCTTGATGGCGATGGGGTCGCGACCGAACAGGCCTTCGTGCAGCAGCTCGACGTGCGCGCCCTCGACAAAGCCCAGCTCCAGCAGGCGACGCTCCAGCTCGATCTCGTGATCCTGATGGTGGCAGTGCGTGCCGACCTGAACGATGACGCCGCGGTCGCCGCGACGGGCCTGGCTGAGTTTGATGGTGTCGGTCATGGCGCTCATTACGACGGCGCCCGGCGCCGCTCACTTAAGTTGACAGTGATTATCAGCTGCGAACGGTTCGCGTCCAGTAACGATAACCGGCGCCGTTGCGACTAAACGCCCATCGGCTATCAAG
>DAIOID010000095.1:0-11972 GCA_036744355.1 Brevundimonas sp. | reverse complement strand
ACGGGAAGAACCGCCTTGCGAAGGCGTGCGGGGGAAGTCGTCATCAGTCGTCCTGGGCAGCTGAATGATTTGCACGTCCAGCGTGCGGCTCGCACCGGATAGGGATGAACCACGCGCCCCGCAAGCCAGGACGCCCATTGTCATCGCCCATGGTCATCGCCCTGAGCGGTCCGTCCCGCCGTCGCGGAGCTGTGCCGCCCGCTGAACCCGCTCACCGCTCGTCGGAACTGACCAGGTACGTCGCCAGCGCCTCCCGGCGCGAAAGATCACTTTCATCAACGAAATGGCCGATATGTGCGCCGACAGGCGACAGGCGGCCCGCGGCCCGCGGCCGTCAGTCTGGACAACCCCAGGGGTTCCAAGATCCTGCATGCTGGACCCGGCTACGGCGGCTCCTTCTTCCCCGAGGCGCCCTGGCGTTAACTGTACAGCTTAGCCCGTCCTTTAAGGGTCCAGCCTATCGAGGCTGAAGCGCCATTCGGGAGAGCCAGATGCGTATCCTAATTTCAGCGATTTCCGCCCTCGCCCTTTCAGGGTGCGCCACAGCCTATGGAGAAATGGGCTTCTCGGGGGGCGTCGCCGCTGAACGCATGAGCGCTGACACCTTCCGGATCAAGTCACGCGCAAACCACTTCACAGACAAGACCGTAGCCGCCGACTACGCCCTCCTCCAGGCCGCAGAAGCCGCGGCATCGGCCTGCTTCAGCCATTTCCAGATCATAGACTCAGACGATCGAACCACGACCAGCAATTGGGTCTCGCCCAGCACGAGCACGACGAACTGGTCCGGAAGCTGGGCGTCCAACTACAATGGCGGACGAGCCTCGGGCAGTCGGTCGACTGTCTATACGCCTGGTCAGGAGTTCACCTTCGTCCAGCCGGGCGTTGACCTCTATATCCAGGGCGTCAATCCGCCGGCCGGCTACCGTCCGTCACCCAGACTGTTTTCAGTCCAGGACGTCATCACCTATACAGGCGCACGTGTCACCCGATCAAAGAGACAGGTCGTTCAGCAGCAGAATTGCGCAAGCGCGCCTCAATCAGTCGCGATGACCGCCCCTGTCGAACTGCTTCCTCCGCCTGGCTTTGAGCCTCGCACGGCCTACGAGCCTGTCGTGCAAGGCCCTGTCGCCGCGCCACAGGCTCGCGCCTTCGTTCCAAGCGTTCCCGCTCCTCAGGCGGCGCCTCTCACTGTCTATCCCCGCATATCGCCGGCTCCAGTCGACGCCCCTTGACCGCGAACTTGCGCCCCGGGCGTAGTCAGCGACAGGCGCCGATGCTGTGCGGGTCGATCCGCCGCCCATCCCTCCGGCCGAGGAGCCGGCCGGGCAAGACATGTCCGGAAATCGTGCCCTCACCCTCCGGACGCGAAGACTAGAGCCTCAGGACCACGCGGACGCCGACATGGTCCTGCCCGGCGCTCGCCTTCACAGCCCATGTCTCTCCAACCGCCGAAACCCCGCACGAATGCGCGGCGCGGCTTCCCCGTCGTGCAGCCCCCCTGGCCTGCTCACCGCCCCTCAGAGGCCTGTCCCAGGATCCAGCCCTCCCAGGCCGCCACCCTGGCCGGCGCTTCGCCTTCCCGCCTTGCGCCGCAGGCCACCTGATCATGCCCAGCAGCCCGATCAGGGCGTCGAACCGATCCTCTCCGTCCGGCCGCTCGCCGAACCCGTCCTCGAGCACCGCGCGCACCGCTCCCGCGAATTCCACGCCGCGCTCGCCGGCCCATTCCAGGATGCGCGGAACCTGGAGGAGACGGTCCTCGCGCCGACGCTTGCTCTGTCGCGCGCCAAGGGCGACGCCGATCTGGCCGCAGGCCTCCGCGGGATAGGTCTCGGCGAGGACGACGCCGGGTCTTTCGCACAGCTGCTCCAGGTCCCCGTCATAGGGCCAGAGCCTCGCCCCCTCCCCGATCAGGGGCCGAACCACGCCCTCCCAGCCCGAAAGAGCGGCGCGGCCGACCTGGGCCCCGCCCAGGGTCCAGAACAGGGGACAGGCCGCCCGGCGGGTCCCGGTGGCCCGCTCGCACACCCTCAGGAGGTCGGTGAAATCCTCGACGCCATGCCCTGAAACCAGGCTCGCCCGCCGTACCCCGGCGCGCGCGCTCGCGGGATAGAAGGGCCGCCCGATCCCGATCTCCCCGGGTTCGCCCGCCACCGCAGAAAACCGCGCCCAGTCCGGCCCCTCCATCGAGGTCAGGAAGTCGCGGAAGCCGGCCGCGCCGGTCTTCTCGCCATAGGCATGGGGAAGCCCGATCGGGAAGTCGAAGCCGGCCAGGACCGGAATCAGACGGGAGATGTCCAGAAGCCTGCGCCTGAAGTCCGCAAGCTCCCCGACCGGCGCCAGGGCGTCCACGCGCCAGCCTCGCTCCAGCGGCGTGGCCCAGGCGGCCCAGCGCTTGGCGGGAGCGACGCTCCAGTCCGCATGGGCCAGGCAGGCGCGCAGCGAAGCCCCTTGCGCCTCCGGACCAGGCGCGCGGAAGCCCTGCAATCCCCTCAGCCGACCGCCTTGGGCGGACGGCCCCGACGCCGCTTCTCGGTCGCCTGGGCCGAACCGGCCGCCTTGCGTCCGCCGCCGAGCCCGATGGCCTTGGCCAGGTCGGAACGCATGGCGGCGTAGGCGGGCGCCACCATGGGATAGTCGTCGGGAAGCCCCCATTTGGCGCGGTACTGATCCGGGGTGAGCCCGTACTTGACCGAGAGATGGCGCTTGAGCGTCTTCATCCGGCGGCCGTCCTCAAGACAGATGATCGCATCGGGCGTGATCGACTTGCGGACAGGCACCGCCGGCGCCTGTTGGGCCGGCTGGGGCTCCGGCTCAGGCGGCGGCGCCCCCGCGCCCGCAAGCGCGCCGTGGACCGCGGCGACAAGTCCCGGCAGTTCATCGACGCCGACTTTATTATTGCCCACGAAGGCGGAAACGATTTCGGCCGTCATGTCCAGCAGAGCGTTTCTCTCGTTATTGTCGTTCATTGCAGCTTCCCCCGGTAGAATCGCGGAACCATAGTCCAGGCCGAAGCGAACGCCATAGCCGGATGCCCTTGTCTTGAACAACAGCCTCCTGCCTGAACCCGGATCGAGACCGGCCGCCAGATCCAGAAACAGCGCGAAGGCCTGAACGAGAGGCGAGATGGAGATGCTTGAGCAGCTCAAGGCGTGCGGCTTCAGCGAAGTCGGCCGCATCGAAATGACGGGGGGTTATCCGGTTCCTTCAAGCGACGAGGCCTGCCGCTGGATCGGGGGCGTCTACGCCTGGGTGGCGCACCGGGAGCAGATCGCGGAAATCCTCTACATCGGCAAGGCCGGCGCGACCCTGCGCCAACGCTGCCGGCAACACCAGTCGGGCTTCAAGGGCGCGTCCAGAAGCCTGGCCGGCCTTCGCAACGGCGCCTATCTGGCCGCCGCGCTCCAGGCCGGCGACCGGATCAGCATATGGGGGCGTGAGTCCGGGATCATCCAGCTCTTCGGACAATCGGTGTCGCTTTGCAGCACGGAAGAAGAGGCTCTCATCGCCCGGTTCAATCCCCCGCTCAATCGCGGCGCCCGGACGAAGGCCCGGCGCCAATAGGACGGCCAAGGCCGACGGAGCGCCCGGGCGCCTGAAGCCGAAGCCGAAATGACCATCGAGCCGGCGCGGCGCCTCCGCCCGGCGCGCCCCTAGAGGGTCGTTCGCTGCCGGCGCAGCGGGCGTCGGGGCGCCGGCTCGAAGCCCCCCTCCTGTTCGTAGATCCCAAGCGCGTCCTCCGCCGCGCGCCAGGCGGCGGCCCGCTCCGGCCTGGCCGGATCCGCCCAGTCTTCGGGCCGGAAGGCTAGAAGGCCGCGCAGCGCCTCGACGGCCCCCGGCGCCCGTCGGGCCGCCGGCGAATCGACCGGCGGCTCGCAGCCCATGGCCGCCCGCCAGAGTTCGGCCTTGTCGGAAAAATGCTTGAACAGGGCCGTCGGAGACAATCCGGCCTCCCCGGCGATGAGCCGGGTGGTGGCCATCTCATAGGGCGAGACTTTAAAGACCCGGCGGGCGGCGCGCAGGATGCCGGCGCGCGTCTGGCGCTTGAGCGCCTGGCGCGGGCTTTCGGGCGAATGCCGGCGGCGGTCGCGCTTCTGCCCGTCTGCCGGCTTCACCCCCGCGACGGGGCGTTTGTCGTTCTGATCGCGCATGCGCTCCTCCTTCGCCCCATGCCGCCCGCCTGCGGGGCTCCTTGGCCGGCGCCCGGCCGAATCAGGCGTAAGACGCCCCGCCGGCGCCGGCCTGTTTCTCCATCCTAGCTGAAATCCCCCGATCCGGGGCTCGCGCCGCCCAATCCGCCCTCCGCCTGGGCGATGGCCTTTTCAGCCGCCTCCCAGGCCGATGCGAGGCGCTCGTTGCGATCCTGCGACACGTCCGGGTCGTTCTTCAGCGCGACCAGGCCCCTGAGGGCCGCCAGCATGGGTCCGGCCGCACGCGTCAGGGCGCTGTCGCCCGGCGGTTCGCAGTCCATGGCCGCGCGCCAGATCTCCGCCTTGTCGACGAAATGGGCGGCGACCGCCCCCATGCTCACGCCCGCCTCCCGGCAGATGTCGCGCAGCGTCGCCTGCTCATAGGGCGCGAGCGAGAAGAGGGATCGGGCCGCGGTCAGGATCCGCGCCCGCGTCGCCGCCTTGGCCTCGGCCCGCGCGCCCTTCGGCGGCGAGACCTCGTTCGCCGCAAGCGCCTCGCCTCTACGCCCGCCGCGGGATTGTCGCGCCCGCGCGCCGGTGGGCGCCTGGTCCCGCCGTTCGGCAGCCGCCTGCAGACGCGTGACCAGGGCGTCCGCCTCCTCCCAGGCAGGACAGGCGTCCGCCGGCGTCCGCGTGGCGACAAGCGCCTCCAGCGCCTCGACGAGCTCCCCAGCGGATCGTGAGAGAAGACCGTCCACCGGCGGCTCGACGCCCATCGCCGCCCTCCAGAGGTCCGCCTTCTCCGGGAAGTGCCGGGATATCGCCCCGACCGATACGCGCGCCTGCGCCGCTATCCTTCGCATCGAGGCGGCTTCATAGGGGTGGAGCTCGAACACGGCGCCGGCGACGGCGACCAGGTACTCGCGCGTGATCGCCTTGTTGCGGAGCCGGCTGGCGGACCGCCGCTTCACCGACCGCCTCGCGTCATCCGGAGACAAGGGCTCGCCCGGGCCGGCGCTCATGTCCCGGCCTTGCCTTCAGCCCCGGGCGTTTCCCGGTCAAACGGCGCCATCGCGGCCTCGGCCCTTCGCCAGGCGGAGGCCCGATCCGGAGCCTCGACGCCATCGGCCGGCCGGACCGCTCGCAGGCGTCGAAGCACGTCGAGAACCGCATCGGCGGCGCGCACGAGATCGCTGTCGACGGGCGGTTCGCACTCCATGGCCGCGCGCCAGAGGTCGGCCTTGTCCGCGAAATGCCCATGCAGGCCGCCGATGCTCACGCCTGACAGGCGGCAGACGTCCCGGAGGGTGGCGCGATCATAGGCTCTCTCGGCGAAAAGCGCTCTCGCCGCGACGAGAAGCCGCTCGCGCGTCGCCGCCTTGCGCGTCGCGCGACTTGCGGAAGGATGGGCCATGCTCA
This sequence comes from Brevundimonas sp., assembly GCA_036744355.1. Classification (GTDB taxonomy): domain Bacteria; phylum Pseudomonadota; class Alphaproteobacteria; order Caulobacterales; family Caulobacteraceae; genus Brevundimonas. The sequence continues at coordinate 6,420 of DAIOID010000095.1, read as the reverse complement.
CGTCGTCTGCAGTCTCGTTGTCCCCGGCCCGCGCGCGCCTGCCGCGCCGGCGGCCCCGCCGCGGTCACGGACGCTGAAGGCGCGGCGTCGGCGGGTCAACCCCTTACCCGAGAGCCTCCCCTGCCGCACGGCCCCCGACTTCCGGCGCTTCGTCATCAGCGAGAGGATCAGAAGGGGGCCACGGTCAGTTCGATGAGGTCCGAATAGACGCCCGCCCGACGCCGGGCCGTGTCCCCGACCCTCAGGTGAAGATCATAGGCGTCCTCGTCGAGCCCGGTGCCTCTGCGGCTCTCGACCTGTCCGCCCGTTCCCAGGTTGATCGAGCGGCTCCCCAGCGTCAGCCGATAGGGCACGGACCAGCTCGAATCCTGGGCAAGAACGAGTTTGCCCTTGTTGCGGGAGGAGACGGCCACGCGATAGCCGCCGGTGCTGCGGATCCAGACCTGAAGGGGCAGATTGGTCCCCCCCTCGGCCAGTTCCCCAAGCTCGATCCGCCCGCCCCCGTCCGTGCGGGTGAAGGCCCCGCGCAGCCCCATGACGGCCGAGGGCTGGACCTGAAGCGCCAGAACCACGAGCCTGTCCGACACGAGGCGGTTGTCCCGCGTGCGCAGCGCGAACCTCACCGGCTGTTCAAACAGGCCGTCGCCCCGCAACCGGTCCGCATCGACGGCGAGAATGTAGCGCCGGACGGTTCGGGCCCCCGGCTCCAGGGCCAGCGCCGCGCTTCCGGGCCGCGCCTGCGAGGCGCCGCCGACCGGGGTCAGATCGGCCGCCGAATAGTCGTCGACCAGGCTGTAGGGCAGCAGGGCCCCCGGCGATCGCGAACCGCCCGAGGCCTTCAGGCCGAAGGGCTCGCCGTCCGTGCGGACCTCGACATCCCCGGCGCAGGCCGCCGTCCCCTCGTTGGACCAGGCGATCTCGAACGTCGCATAGGGCGCGTCGCCGCCATAGGGATCATATCCGCCGATCTCCCAGCGGGCCTTCAGGGGCTCGATCCTCAACTGGCATCCGGCGGCCGGCGGCGTCGGACGCCCCTCCTGCGCCTGAGCGGCCAGGGGAGCCGCGGACGCCAGCAGGGCCATGCAAAGACGCCTCGCGGCCTTGTCGAATCGGGAAGCGCCCATGGTCAATCCTCCGGCAGGGCGATGTCGACGTGAACGACACGCAGATTATAGAGTCCCTCATTGTCGGCCGGGACCGTGAAATCAAACCCGCCGCGAGGATCGGTGAAGAGCTCCACCCGATAGCGCCCGCCCGGCTTCAGCCCCTGGATGGCGAAACGGCCGACGCTGTTGGTGAAGAAGGGCTGGGGATCGGCCTCGGGATCGTCCAGCGAGGTCAGGCGGCCGCCGACCAGCGAGAAGGGCGCCGGCCCGTCCGCGCCGCGGCCGGTCACCGCGCCGACGGCGCTGACGAAGGCGTCGGACCCGATCTCGAAGACGTAGCCGCTCCGATAGGCAGGGCGCACGCGATAGACCCCGTCGCCGATGTCGTAGCCGGAGGGCGCGTCGAGCACGTCGTAGAAGACCGAATCGTTCACATAGGAACCGAGGTAGGGATAGAGGACAGGCCCGAGGGGGCCGCTCGCCGCCGAGTAGCGCCCGTTGCGCAGGACCTCGCCGGCGATGACCGGCCTGCCCTCCAGACTGGGGTGGCCGTAAAGGATGGCGAAGCTGTCCGCCACGCGTCGGCCGACGGCGAACTTGCCGCCCGCGAAGGCCAGGGCGGTCGAAATGCTGGCCGAGGTGACCTGATGATCGCCGACCGACCCGAAGTCCTCGCCATAGCCGGCGTGGGAGATCGAGGCGTTGAAGCGGTTGCCGACGTAGTCGACCGCGCCGGTCAGGCTCGCCGGACCGTCTTCATAGGCGACGATGCCGGTATAGCCGATCGACCCGGCCAGGTTGTCGGGTATCTTGTAGACGGAGGCCGTCGCGCTGTTGAGGCTGGAGTCATAGCGCGCGTCGCCGCGCACGTCGTTCGAGGGACGCCAGGTCAGGGCTAAGGTGAAGCCCCAGCCGTCGCGATTGCTGCGCCCGTCCGATCCGCGCTCGAACTTCAGATAGTTCACGCCCGCCTGGGCGCTCCAGCGACGATTGATGGCGTAGTTGGCCGTGAGGTCCGACCGATAGGAGTCCCCCAGCCCGGCGTTTTCGCGCGACTTGCTGTAGGCGAGCCCCAGACTCCCGTAGAATCGATCGGAGAAGACCCGCGAATACTGGCCGTACACCTGCCAGGCGACGGGGTTCAGCGCCTCTGGATCGGACAGGGTGGCGAAGCGCTTCGACACATGTTCGAGCTGGAGCGAGAAGAAGTCGGAGGTCGTCGGGCGGTCGATATAGAAGTCATAGGCCGCGACCACGGAATAGCCGCTTCCCACGTCCTGGCCATGGCTTGCGCCGGCCTGGAGGTTGAGCCTCGACCCGTTGCGGAGAATGAACTGGGTCTGGGCGTTGGCCATCTGGACCCGTTCGCTGGCCTGCAGCCCCAGGCCCACGGCCGGTCTGTCGATGAAGGCCTTGCGCCAGTATCCCGTGAAGGCGAGGTCGCCGTCGCTGTAGTCCGGCTGGCCGAAGCTCGGCCGCCCCGCGACGCCGACATAGGCGCCGTATTCATATTCGCCGGGATCCAGGTCGATCGAGTCGACATAGGCGCTGTATCGATAGGATTGGGACGCGCCGGACCCGTCCACGACCTGGACCTCGAGATCATTGCTGCCCGTCTGGACGGGCAGGTTGGACAGGTCGTACTGACCCGCGTCCAGCCGAAGCTCGCGAACCAGCGCCCCGTTTCGCAGGATGCGGACGGTGGATTCGCTCTGCAGCAGGAGCTGTCGATCCTGCCTGAAGACGCTGGGCCGATAGGGGTCGAACCGTCGGCGCTGGCGCGTCACGCCCAGGCCGCCGATGTCGGCGTAGCCCTGGAGCCCGCGGAATTCCGGATCCAGATCGCCGAGGGACCAGCGCCGGTAGGCCTCGGGCTGGTCATGGACCAGGCGGACATAGCGACGCAGCCATTGATAGTCGCCGGTCCCGAGGGTTTCGCGCCCCTCCACCGCCGCTTCCAGGGCGATCCTGCCCCACCGGCTCGCCCCGTTCAGGAAGAGGCTCGGCGCCGGCCCGTCGCCGGTCGAATGACGGTAGCTCCAGGAGGCCGCCGTATTCAGGTAGGCCGAGAACGGCAGGGGCGCTAGCCCCGGCGCCTCGGCGCCCCCCCGTTCGAACAGCACCTCCACCTTGCGCAAACCCGGCGCGATGCGGACGACCAGGAGGGAAAGGGCGGTGGGATCATAGTCCAGCGACACGCCCTGATCGGCCAGCTCCCCGCCCTCGAAGCCGCTTTTCCCCGCGAGGACGGCCGCCAGATCGGCGGCGGCGGCGTCCGTGAGAAGGGGAGAAATGAGCTTCAGGAAATCCGCGGAATCGACGATGAAACGATCGTCCCGCGTCAGGAGGACTCCCACCTCTCCCAGAGGCCGCCTGTTGAAGGTCAGCGGGGCCGTGATGTTGATGTCGCGGTTATAGGGATTGATGTCCGGGCGCTGGACCGCCTGGGCGGCCTCCGGCGTCGCCGGGTCCCGATCGTCGCCGGCGACCTGGACGTCCGGCGGAACAGGATCCGCCTCTTCGAACTTCGGCGGGGCCGTCACGATCGGGACGTCGATCCTTGAAGCGGCCGCGGCCGGATCGGCGACGCCTGACGCCAGAACCGAGGCGGCCAGGGCGGTGGGAACAAGGCGACGCGACGTCATTGGCTGAAGCGCACCCGTATCGGCGCCTCAGGCGAGAAGGCGATCCCGGTCGGCAGACGGAAGGTGCGATCGCCCTTGATCGGCTCAAGATAGCCCGCGCCGACGGCTTCGTTGACCGTCGCCGCCTCCAGCCGCACCTCCGTGCGACGGCCGTCGGGCCCCTGGCCTTCGACCCACCAGGTGGCGCCGCTCATGAGGGCGTAGCGCCGGCCGGTGTTCCTGACGCGCACCTCGACGCCCGGGACCGGCGCCGCCTGGGGCGCCGGCGGCGTCGCCTCCCCGCCGCCCAGGGCGGGGTCGACGACGGGCGCGGCCGGCGTCGTCGAGATTTCGACGACGCGCGCGCTCACGACCGAGACGTCGGCCGAGGCGCCCGGCGGCGCGACGGTGACGAGGGACTTCATATGATAGACGACCTGCACCTGGGCGGCCATGTCGCCGCTTTCGGCCTCGTCCAGCGCCACGGGCAACTGGCGCACGCCGACATAATAGGCGCGGGAGATGTCCAGATCCGGTTCTCCGACCCACTGGACGCGAATGACCTGCCGGCCGCGGACGGGCACGACGCCCTGGGGCGGAAAGACCAGGAAGTCCTCGTCCGCCGGCGTCTCGACGAGCTTGCCGTCTTCATCATAGCTGATGCGGGTGATGCGGGTCTCGTATGGCAGCGGCCTGGCGGCTAGGTTCTGGACCTCGATCCGCGCCGAAGACCCGGCCCCGCGCGAGGAGATTTCCGCGACCATGGGCGACACCCTCATCGCCTCGACGGCCGTGGCCGCCACGCCGAGGACAAGCGCCGCCGCCAGCGAGAGACCGAGCCCAGGTCTGAATTTCCAACGGCCGCCGGACGGCGCCCCCCATTGAGTCCAACGCAACGCCATAATCTTCTTTTCCCCTCACGACCCTCGCATCGATAGACGTATCGAACAGAGCGCGATAGCCGTAACATCGTCATGCAGAATTCGTGCCGCTGACGCCTCGCCCCGTTCGCCGGGACGTATTTACGCTTGAAGCCCGCCCGACCAGGGCCGGGCGGGCTTCGCGTCTTTCAGGCGATCCCTGGCTTAGATGGCGGCCAGTTCGATCGTCAGGGTGTCGCTGTAGGTGCCCGAGACCAGCGACTTGTCGGCGACCGGGACCGTGATGTTCACCTTGAAGTGCGACTTCCAGGCGCCCTGGACCTTCACGCCGCCGGGCTGGCCGGTCGTCACGTTCAGGGTCTGGGTGGTGGCGGTCGCCGAGCCCGAGCCGGCCGGCACGCCGGTCCAGGAGGCGTCCACCTTATAGGGCAGGTTGGCCTGGAACTGGCTGCCGTCAAAGGCCCCGGCGTAGTTCGACTTCATGCCGGCGATGCCGTTGGCCTTGGTGATGCGCACCTCGTTCTTGGTGTTGCAGCCGGCGGTGTTGGTCTCGATCTCGGCGTTGGCGGCGCCCACCATGTCGAAGGCGTCGTCGACGCCGCCGTTGTCCAGGGTGTTGATGCCGATCTGGCCGAAGTTCAGGACGGTGTCGATGGCGCCCGAGTAGAAGGAGCAGTCCTGGGACACTTCGCCCTTGAGGGTGAAGGCGGCGCTGTCGTTGCCGGCGGTGCCCTGGTTGCCGGCGACCGAACCCGAGGCCGAGATCCAGGAGGCCACTTCCTCGCCGGTCAAGAGCACGGACCCGACGTTGGCGAGCTTGCCGATGTTGGCCGCCGTCTGGCCGGTCGTGGCGGCGCCGATATTCCCGATGTTGTAGGCGCTCTGGCTGAAGCTGCCTGCCGAAGCGGCGCCGGCGGAAAGGGCCAGCGCAGCGACGCCGGCGATCAGTTGATAGGCTTTCATGTCAGTCTTCCTCCAATCGAGGCGCAGGATTGCGCCATTCACACCCGCTCCGGCCGATGCGCACGCGCCGAGCTTCCGCATCGTTCGCTCGGGGGCCCCTGGCCCGCCGGGCGTCCGCTCGACGCTCGATGTGCGTTTCGTCCATCGCTGGTCTCCTACAGCCTCGGCACGAGGCTGATCTCCACGGTTTCCCAGTAGCGCCCGGCCAGGAGGCCGGCGCCCTCGGGCTCCGTCATCTCTATGCTCAGGCGCCCGCCGTCGAAGGCGACGCCGCCCCGGCTAGAGATCACCTGTCCGGCCTGCAACTGCCGGCTTGAGAACACGCCCGAGGCGGAACCGCCCTGCTCGCCCCGGCCGCCCGCAAGCGGCACGTCGATGCTGAACCGGTAGGTCGCCAGGCCGCTGAACGGCCCCTGTCCGCGCGGCAGGGTCTCGTGCGCCAGGCCGCCGTTGGCGGAACGCAGATTGATGTCGAAGGGCACGTTGCAGGCCAGGCCGAACCGCGTCTGCGTCGCGAGACCGCGCCGCGTGAGGTCTCCGAAGTCAACGTTGCCCACGGCGCCGATGCCGCACTGCGGCGTGATCCGCCCGACGGCCTCCAGCATGAGGCTCTTGCCGCCGGTCTCGCCGGCCTGCGCGACCGACGACGCCAGGACCGCCAGCGTCGCCAGCGCGATCGCGCTCCCTGTCCGTAGCCTCCCTCGGCGCATGTCAGCCGCTCCCTCGTTCGAGACGACTTGGTGCACGTTAGGAGTTTGTTAATCGCCCCCCAAATTGGGTATGCGCGGCCAGAAAGACTGGTTAATTTGATGCTTGTTATATGGAAATTATCCCGTTAGGCGAATC
>DAIOID010000094.1:10584-12048 GCA_036744355.1 Brevundimonas sp. | reverse complement strand
ATGCCGATCATGCGGCGCACGGCTTCCAGCCGCACCATACGGTCGTCCAGCGCGGGCCAGTCGCGGCGCACCTCGGCCAGACAGGGCCCGATCAGCGGCACCTCGGCCAGATCCGCCAGGGTGAAGAGCCCCGCCTGCACCCCGTCGTCCACGTCGTGATTGTTATAGGCGATGTCGTCGGCGATCGCCGCGCACTGGGCCTCCAGCGAGGCGAAGGTGTCGAGGCGCAGATCCCAGTTGGCCGCCCCGCCCGGAGCATAGGCCGCGACCGTCTTCCACGCCGGATCGTCCAGGTGATGCATCACCGGGCCGTTGTGCTTGATGACGCCCTCGACCGTCTCCCAGCTCAGGTTCAGGCCGGGGAATTTCGGATAGCGAAGTTCCAGCTCGGTGATGACGCGGAAGCTCTGGACGTTGTGATCAAAGCCGCCGTAGTTCGCCATCTGGGCCTGCAGCTCGTCCTCGCCGGCGTGGGCGAAGGGCGGGTGTCCAAGGTCGTGGGCCAGGGCGATGGTCTCGGCCAGGTCGTCGTCCAGCCGCAGGGCGTGGGCCAGCGACCGGGCGATCTGGGCCACTTCCAGACTGTGGGTCAGGCGGGTGCGATAGTGGTCGCCTTCGTGCGCCACAAAGACCTGGGTCTTCTCCTTCAGGCGGCGAAACGCGGTAGCGTGAATGATGCGGTCTCGGTCGCGGGCGAAGGGGGTGCGGGTGCGGCTGGCGGGCTCGAAAACATGGCGGCCGCGGCTGGCGGCGGGGTCTTCGGCGAAGGACGCGCGGGTCTGGCTCAAGGCGGACAGCACTTCTATTGCGACACAGGCCTTTGCGAACGCCTGTCAGCTCCTCATATAGAGAGCCGTGAGCACCGTCCAATCCACAGAATCAGTCCGCGACCTGTCGCTTTCGGTTTCCCCCCGCGCCCCGGAAGGCATCCTTCTGGCCGAGAGCGCGGCGAAACGTCTGGCCAAGCTGGCCGAGATTGAGGGCAAGCCGGTCATGCTGCGCGTCGCCGTCGACGGCGGCGGCTGCTCGGGCTTCCAGTACCGGCTGGAACTGGTCGACGCGCCCGAGGCCGATGATCTGGTCATCCGCCGCGACGGTCAGGCGGCGGTGATCGACCCGGTGTCCATCCCCTTCCTCAAGGGGTCCGAGATCGCCTTTGTCGACGAACTGGCGGGCGCGCAGTTCGTGGTGCGCAACCCGAACGCCTCCTCCAGCTGCGGCTGCGGCGTCAGCTTCGCCATCTAGGGCCGCGCTTGGCGCAGAGCGGATGGGCGCCCATTTAGGCGTCATGCGCCGCCTAATCCTCATGATCCTGCTGCTGGTCGCCGCGCCCTTGACAGCGAACGCCCAGACCTGGCCTGGCTGGCCGGGTCCGCCGCCGCCCGGCTATGACCCCGGCTCGGCCATCGCCGACCAGCATCGCATCGAGATGGACCGCCTGCGCAATCAGGCCGCCGAGCGCGA
>DAIOID010000094.1:5409-10484 GCA_036744355.1 Brevundimonas sp. | reverse complement strand
CGGGATTTCAGGGCGGAGACGACATCATGCGTTGGCAGGGCGGACGGCGCGGCGGCGGCATTGAAGACCGGCGCGGCATGGGCGGCGGCGTCGTGGCGGGCGGCGGCATCGGGGTTCTGGTGCTGGCGGCCATCGGCTACTTCGTCTTCGGCATCGACCCCAACACCACCCAGCAAGTCGCCAGCCAGTTCGGCGGCGCCAGCAAGGCCGAACAAGCCGGCAAGATGGGCTCGCCCGAGGATCAGGCCGGCCAGTTCGTCGAGGTCATCGGCTCCAACATCAACGACGTGTGGAAGACCAAGCTGCGCGGCTACACCCCGCCGACCACCGTCCTTTATGAACAAGGCACCCAGACGGGCTGCGGTTTCGGCCAGTCGGCCATGGGTCCCTTCTACTGCCCCGCCGATCAGAAGGTGTACCTGGACCTCGGCTTCTGGCGCGAGATGGAGACCAAGCTGGGAGCCTCGGGCGCCGACTTCGCCAAGGCCTATGTCATCGCCCATGAGTTCGGCCACCACGTCCAGAACCTGACCGGCGCCAGCGACCAGGTGCAGCGCGCCCAGCAGTCGGCGCGGTCACAGGCCGAGGGCAACAAGTATTCCGTCGCGCTGGAGCTTCAGGCCGACTGCTACGCCGGCGTCTGGGCCCGGAACGCCGCCGCCGTGTCGAACGGTCAGGTGGCGCTGGAGCCCGGCGATCTGGAAGAAGGCATGAAGACCGCCCAGGCCATCGGCGACGACACCCTGCAACGCCGCGGCGGCGGTCGAGTCTCGCCCGAAAGCTTCACCCACGGATCATCCGCCCAACGGGTCGAGTGGCTGCAACGCGGCTATCAGACCGGCGACCCGGCGGCCTGCGACACCTTCAAGGGGCTGTGACGGCGCGAGCGCGGCGGATCGGCGGAACCTGGCCATAGGCGACCAGCCGCAGCGCCCACTCCATCGGCCCGAAGGCGAAGACGCGCAGCCACAACAGGCTGCCGATGGCCAGCACCACCCAGATGACGGCGGCTATGCCCCACAGGGTCCACCAGTCGAACCGCCCCCAAAGATCCAGGCCGTAAAACAGCAGCGAGGTGATCGCCGACTGGGCCAGATAGTTGCTCAGCGCCATCCGCCCCATGGCCTTCAGGCCCCTGCCGATGAACCCGAAGGCGTTCAGCTTCCACAGGGTCAGGATCAGCCCCACATGGCCCAGGGTCATGCCCAGCCGCCCCAGCTCATAGCTTCCGCGCGTCAGCCACAGCTCGGGCGAAAAGTCATTGCGCCACAGCGACGCCGCCTGGGCGCCGTTGATGGTCACTCCCACCGCATACCCCGCCGCCATCAGCAGCAGATAGAAGCGCAACGACCGCGCCCCGCTCAGCACGCCCAGCTTGAACAGGGCCATGCCCAGCAGCATGAAGGCCACGCACTCCATCACCAGAATGATAGTGTAGCTGGAGGCGGCGTAGTCGATCCAGGTGTGGACGCTCCACTTCAGCAGACTGACGGGACCGCCGGTGCGCAGTTCGGCCTGTTCCGTCTGCGCCGCGTGCGACGGCTGGCGCGCCGCGACCGCCGCCTGATAGGCGTCCAGCGCCTCGCGCTGTTTCGGATTGAGGCTTGCGGCCGGCAATTGGCTTTCGGCCACGGCCCGGCCTTCGCGCGCCTCGACCGCCCGCTTGTAGGCGCTCGCTCCCTGAATCCCGGTCAGCAATGCGATCAGCAGCACCGAGGTCAGGATCAGGGCGCGCGGTCGCGCCGCCCGGAAGGCGAACAGGAAGAAGCCCGACAGGCCGTAGACATAGAGGATGTCGCCCGGAAACAGCAGGATGGTGACATTGCCCACGCCAAGCACCAGCAGGGCCATGCAGCGCCGGAAATAGACGTCGGCCGCCTCGATCGTGCCCTTGCCGTCGCCGCCGCGCAGGGTGATCAGCAGCATCCCGGCCCCGAACAGCAGGGTGAACAGGCCGCGCATCGAGCCCTGCAGAAAGACGTGCTGCACCAGCCAGGCCAGCCAGTCCGGGTTCTCCAGACTGGGCGTGGACTGCGGCACATAGGCTTCCCAGATGCCGCCCATGGAAATGATGTTGACCAGAAGGATGCCGCACAGGGCGAAGCCCCGCAGCAGGTCCAGGGCTTCAAGCCGTTGCGCCGGCGCGCGGGTCAGGCTGGCGGAAGCGTCGATCATGACGCGGCGTTACGCCCGTTCCGCCGCGCGGCAAAGGCCGCGTTTGTAACAAATCCTGTCGCTCATCCGACCGTCAGATCCATCATCGGCGAGACGTGCAGCCGCCCCCGGCCGAGGTCCATCACTACCTCGCGACCCTCGAAGGCCTCCATGCCCAGCAGGGCGTCGGGATAGTTGGGCAGGGGCGAGTCGGCGAAGACAGGCGTCCGCACCGACCGCCACAGGTCGTCGCCAAAGGTGACTGTCCGCGCCTCGATCACGCGCGCCCGCGCCACCCCGCCCAGGACGATGCTGGACCCCGCCGTCTCGGGTCGTCCGTCCAGCAGACCCGCCGCCTGCGCCGCGCCCTGGCTCAGCGCGATCAAGGATGAAAATCCGGTGTCGACCACGGCCCGCAGCACCGCCCCCTCGACCGTTACCTCGGCGGTCAGGGCCGTGCCGCTGCGTACGACCGGGACGGCGCGCAGAGCCGGAGAAACGGCGTGATCGTCCGGATCGACCAACCGCGCGCGACGTCGCTGCAGGTCCAGATCCAGCACCGCCTCGCCCAGCAGATCCTGCCCCAGCACCAGCGGCGCGCCCAGTCCCGCCTCCGCCGCCAGCGGCCCCAGGTTGAGGATGGCCGTCCGCAGACCGTTCACCGCCAGCGATCCAATGGTCAGGTCCAGCGTCACCCCGCGCCCGACCTGGGGCTGACCACCCACGCCGTAGGCCACCAGGGGCATGTCGAAGAAGGTCGTCAGGCCCAGGGCCTCGACCAGGGCTCGGTCGATCACCGAATACTGGGCGCCGCTGTCGATCAGGGCGGTGATCTCGCGCCCGGCGATCCGCACCCGCACGGTCGGCGTGGCGGCGCCCGCGACCACGAAGGACGACCAGCCGCTGGTCCCGCCCCCGGGGAAGGTCAGGCGGGGCCGGCGCCAGATCACATGGTCCTTCAGCCACAGGCCGCCGCCGACGGCGGCTGCGGCGGCGGCCGCGCGGATCAGGAAGGAACGGCGTCTCATCGTCCCTGACATGGACCGGACCGCGACGAGACGCCAGCCCCGCCGTCGCCGCACGCTCCCCATCGCCATCTTGTTGCGCGAAATCGCGAAATCGCCTTCGCAGGCGCAAAATAATCATGACGAAGCGCCAAGCGGCGGCTAGAAACGACCCGTCATGAGCACCTCCCCCGACCGCTATCTTTCGACGCGCGGCGACGCCGCCCCGACCAGTTTCGCCGACGCCCTGCTGCGCGGCATCGCGCCCGACGGCGGCCTCTACATGCCGCAGGCCTGGCCGAGCCTGCCCGTCGACGCGGCGCGGCCGGGCCGGACCTATGCCGAGATGGCCAGGGAGGCGATTTCCCCCTTCATCGGCGACGCGCTTCCTGCGGGCGCGCTCGACCGCGCGCTGGAGCGTCTGACCATGGGCTTCGACCACCCGGCGGTGACGCCCCTGGTCGAACTGGAGCCGGGCCTGTTCGTGCTGGAGCTGTTCCACGGCCCGACCGCCGCCTTCAAGGATCTGGCGATGCAGCTGGTCGCCGCCCTGTCGGACGAGGCCCTGGCCGCGACGGGCCAGAAACTGACCCTGCTGACCGCCACCAGCGGCGACACCGGCGCCGCCGCCGTGCGCGCCTTCGCCGGCGCCGAGCGCATCAACCTGATCGTGCTGCACCCGCTGGACCGCGTCTCGCCGGTGCAGCGCAAGCAGATGACCACGGTTCAGGCCGACAACGTCCTGAACCTGGCCGTGCGCGGCGACTTCGACGACTGCCAACGGCTGGTGAAGGGCCTGCTGGCCGAGGAATCCTTGCGCGAAGGTCGCCGCCTGTCGTCAGTCAACTCGATCAACTGGGGCCGTCTGGCGGGCCAGATCCCCTACTATGTCTCGGCCACGGCCCAGCTAGGTCAGGCGGCGACCTTCGTCGTCCCGACGGGCAATTTCGGCGACGCCTTCGCCGGCATCGCCGCCAGGAAGATGGGCCTCCCGGTCAAGGGCTTCGTCGCCGCCGTCAATCAGAACGACGCCCTGGCCCGCGCCATCAACGATGGCGTCTACGCCCGCCGCCCCGCCGTCGAGAGCGGCAGCGTGTCGATGGACGTCCAGGCCCCGTCCAACTTCGAACGGCTGGTCTATGAGGCCTCGGGCCGCGACGCCGACGCCACCCGCGCCGTGTTCGAGACCTTCGCCCGCGACGGGTCCGTCACCCTGTCTCCCGACCTGCTGATCGCACTGAAATCGGAAGTCTCCGCCGTCTCCATCGACGAGGCCACGACCAAGGCCGAGATCGCCCACGCCCACGCCGCCTGGGGCCGCGTCGTCTGCCCGCACACCGCCGTGGCCCTGGCCGCCGCGCGTCAGCTGGACCGTGCTGACGGCCCCGTCGTCGCCCTGTCGACGGCCCACCCGTCCAAGTTCGGCGCCTTCGTCTCCGACGTCCTGGGCTTCGAGCCGGAACCCGCCCCCGTCATCCGCGCCCTGGGCGACCAGCCCGAGCGCCTGATCATCATCGACAATACGGCGGAAGCCGCGCTGGCGGCGGTGAAGGGTTTCGCGGGGTAGGCCCTAGCCCACCTGGCGCGGGCGGCGCGGAAGTCCTTGCGGGCAGTCCAGCAACGCCCGGTCCCACTCGCCCAGATCGGCGGCCGCCTCATAGGTGGATTGCAGGAAGGCGCAGAGGGCGGCGTCGGGGTCGTCCTCGGCCCTGACCGCCGCATAGGGCAGGATGAACTCGCCCAGCCCGGCGTCCCAGCGCGCGGGCGGCGCGACCGCCGCCGCCTCGAACCCCGCCGGCGAGGGATAGGCGTAGGCGTAGAAAGCCGGCTCGCGCCCCGGATCGCCGGGCCAGAAGCCCGCGCTGGCCACCTCGTGCGAGTAGGCCTCGCGGGTCACTGCGTCGGGCAGGTTCGGCA
>DAIOID010000094.1:3718-5309 GCA_036744355.1 Brevundimonas sp. | reverse complement strand
AGCGCGGTCAGGGCCTCCTGAACCTCGGCGTAGAAGTCGGCCACCGTCCCGGACTTCAGCACGATCCGGCGCTCGCCCCCGTCGCTGACGCGGATGACCAGGGCTCCGGCGACGAAGTCGAACTCCATCGAAAAGCCGACCGCGCCATGCGGGATGAGGCCGGTCGTCAGCCCCCGCGCCGAGACCCGCAGCGTCACGTGCCAGCCGTGGTTCAGCCAGGGCGTCTGCGACAGCCGCGTCTTGCCGACGATCTGCGCCCAAAGTTGCAGCGTCTCCATCGTCGGCCACAGCGAAGCCGTCGACAGTTCCGGCCAAACGCGGGCATTCGCTTGCGAAGTCATCGGGCGGTTCCTTGCTCCACCCCCTCACAAGTCAGACGCGACGAGAATGTTGCATCTGGCGCGTTCTAGCCTCCTGAAGCCGCCTCCCGCCGAGGCGGCGCGCCGGACGCGGGGTCTCCTAGGCGCGCCCCAGCATGCGCTTGAGCGCGCCGTCGCGAAGCACATAGTGGTGGAACAGGGCCGCGCCGGCGTGCAGACCCACAAGCCAGTAGCCGACGACGCCGATCGTCTCGTGCACTTCCTTGACCTGATCCGCCAGGGCCTCGTTGGGCGCCGTCAGGGCGGGAAGCGACAGACCAAAGAAAGGGATCAGCTTTCCGCCTGCGCTGAGCGTCAGCCAGCCCAGGAGCGGCATGGCGATCATGAAGGCGTACAGCGCCACGTGCATGGCCGCCGCGAACCAGTCGTTCCAGCTTCGCGGCGTAGAGGGACGAGACGTGAAGAAACGGGCCAGCAGACGCGCCCAGACCAGCACGAAGACGGACAGGCCGAGCATGAAATGCCACGCCTTGAGCGCCTCGCGCGGATCGCTGCCGCGCGGATAGATTTCGCGCAGCAGGATGCATGCATAGACGGCGACCAGCAGAACGACCATCAGCCAATGGAAAACGATGGAGAGACGGCTGTAGGCGGGCTTCGTCTGGAGCATGTGACGGCTGTTTCGTTAGCGGCGCGAGACTGGCTCGAACCTGCGGTTCAAGAACGGAGTGAGTTCTTCTAACGCGAGTCCATGACGCTTGCGCAAGCGCCACGAACTCGCGCCCCTGCGGCCCCCCTCAGACCGTCTCCGCCGCCTTCCAGTAGTCCAGCCGCCGGAAGAAGGGCGCCGGGTCCTTGGGCGTGACGAGGTTGGCCGGGTCGTGGAAGATGCGGTCGTGCAGGCGGGTCAGGGTGAAGCGCACCGCCGCCGCCGCGCCCAGCCCCGGCAGGGCTTCAGCCTCGGCGGGCGTCAGGGGCCGCACGGATTCATAGCCCTTCTGGAAGGCGCGCAGGGCCGAATGCATGGGGCGGCCCTCAGTATCGAAGCCCCAGGCGCTCAGCGCGATGGCCAGGTCGTAGGCCAGCACATCCGTACAGCCGAAATAGAAGTCGATCACCCCACCGACGTCGCACTTTCCATGCTCGTTGGTGGCGAACAGGACGTTGTCGGGGAAGTAGTCGGCGTGGATCGGTCCGCGCGGCAGGGCGGAGTCGCTCCACGGCTCGGCCAGACGCGGCAGCAGGGCCTTGATCTGATCCAGCATCTTGCG
>DAIOID010000094.1:1572-3618 GCA_036744355.1 Brevundimonas sp. | reverse complement strand
GTCTCCAGCTTGTAGTTGGTGTTCTCGACCCCCTCGGCGATCGGCGTCAGCGCAACCAGACCGCCCAGGGGGTAACGCATGAGATAGTCGGCGGCCTGATCCGGCGTGACGGGCGTGAAGACAGCCATGGCTCAGACCAGCTCCGCCGCCGCGCGACGGGCGCGGACTACATCGGCCACATCCGCCAGCACGCTCTCGGTCGTGGCCCAGCGCCCGGCGCCGCGCCCCTTGCACGTCCAGACGCGACCGTCCTGACCATAGACTTTCAAGGCGTTTCTCTCTCCGTTCAGCGACTGAAACAGCGCGTCTTTCAGATCGCCGTCAAGGCGCACCGAGGCCTCCAGTTCGCCGCCCCGGTCATGGCAGGCGCCGATCTGGCGCACCGGCCGGTCTCCCAGCGGCGTCTCGGCCGACAGTTCGTCGCACGGCAGGTCGGCCGGGGCGCGGCCGAAGGCCTCGAACGAAAGCAGCTTGACCTTGGCGGCGGCGTCGTGGCCCTCCAGATCCGAGGACGGGTCTTCTTCCGCAAAGCCCGCCACCCGGGCGTCGGCCAGGGCGTCGGCGAAGGCCGCGCCCTCGCCCAGACGTTGCAGCATGAAGTTGACCGTGCCGTTCAGCACCGCCTCGAACCCGGCGACGGGGCCGGCGGCGCGGGCGGCGCGCAGGGTCTCGATCATCGGCGCGCCGCCGCCGACCGAGGCCGACCAGGCGACGCGACAGCCATTGGCGGCGGCCAGGGCCTGCAAGCCCGCCGGATCGCGAGCCACGGCCTGCTTGTTGGCGCTGACCACGTCGACGCCGGCCTCCAGGGCGCGACGGATCAGGGCGTGCCCGGCCTCGCCTTCGGACATGGCCTCCAGCAGCAGGTCCGGCTTCTTGGCCAACAGGGCCTCGACGTCGTTGGTGAACAGGTCGGCGGGCGCGGACACGTCGCGCGCCTTGCCCGGATTGCGGACCAGAACGCCGACCACCTCATAGCGCTTGTCGGGCAGCAGGCGGTTCAGCAACCCGCCGCCGACCACGCCGCAACCGGCCAGGGCCACGCGCAGCGGGGCGTGCGGCTGGACCGGGCCGGGAGGGGCGCCGCGCTCGCCGACCACCGTGCCCTCGGCGCGGCCGAGCGCCGCGACCTCGATCTCGACCCCGTGCTGCATGCCCAGATCGATGGCGTCGTGCTGGACCAGGGCCCCGCCCAGTTTGCGCGCCGTCTCCCAGCTGGCGCGGCGATAGCGCAGCGGCGTGCCCGTTTCGCAGGCCGGATCGCGGTCGTAGAGGCCGTCCACGTCCTTGACCAGACGCACCCGGTCCAGCCCCAGCTCGGCGGCCAGAACCACCGCCGTCAGGTCCGATCCGCCGCGTCCCAGCAGGGCCACGCGCCCATTCGACCGCACGCCGCCAAAGCCGGGGACCACCACCACCTCATGCTCGGCCAGGGCCTGTTGCAGACGCTCGCCCTTCAGGCTGACCGGGCGGGCGTGCTGCGCCGGCCCCTCGACCACAATGCCCAGTTCCCGCACCGACAGACCCACCGCGTCCAGCCCCACCCGGTCGCAGGCGATGGCGACCAGGGCCGCCGCCTTCTCCTCGCCCAGCACCACATAGGCGGGCAGAAGTTCGTTCTCGTGGTCCAGACCCAGGGCGCGGGCCTCGGCCAGCATCCGGTCGGTGTGCCCCGACAGGGCCGAAACCACCGCCACCACCTTACGCCCGGCACGAACGTGGCCGTAGATTTCCGAGGCCACGGCGGGGGCTTCGGCGGCGTTGCGCAGGACGGACGAGCCGAACTTCAGCACCACCACGTCAGCCGGGGCGGCCTGGAGTTTCTGTTTATCGGCGACGAGGGCGAGGGCGGAAGCGGGCATCGGGGTGATCCTGAAGGCGGGGTCTGGCAGGGAGGTCGGGGTCGGTTCGGGCCATAAAAAAACCCGCCCGGGGGTCCGGGCGGGGTGTTCGGTTTTTGCGTTTTTCGCCTAGGCGGCGCGCATCATCCGGTCCCCGCCCGTGAGGGCATGGTGGTGGTACCGGTGGTCGTAATCATGGACGCGA
>DAIOID010000094.1:0-1472 GCA_036744355.1 Brevundimonas sp. | reverse complement strand
CCCTTCGCAACCGCAACGTAAGGTCACTCATCAAGACCGGCTGAGGGATTAGGCCCTTTGACGCCGGGGCAACCATCGGGTTCCGCCCGAAACGGTGCCAACTCCTGCGGGGTTTTCAGGGCGACCTGAAAGCCGCGAGAGATGGGTGGAGCATCGACGAGGCGAAGCTCCACGGTCTGTCACTGCATGGGTTCCTTGGCGAGCCGTTTTGCTGAGTGACCGAGACCCATGACCCTGGCCCTGATCGACCCCGTCGTCCCTGTTGAAGAGCCCGCCTGTCGGCATGCGTCCGCACGCCGTCCGTCCGAGCTGCTGTCGCGTGACGGGGCCCATGACGTCTTGGTCCCCATCCCCGACGGCTTCCTGCTGGATTTCGGCGGAACCCTGAACCAGAAGCAGGTCGTCGGCCGCCTGCACGGCAAGGCTGGCGCCCCCCTGATCGTCGTGGCCGGCGGCATCTCGGCCGACCGTTACGTCCACCGCACCGAGACCAAGGGCCTGGGCTGGTGGTCGGGCGCCGTGGGCGTTCGCGCCCCCATCGACCTGACCCGCTTCCGCGTCCTGGCCTTTGATTTCGCGCCGGAATTCGGCGACGGCGTGAAGGATCCGAAGACGCCGCTGACCATCACCACCCAGGATCAGGCGCGGCTGCTGGCCCTGCTGCTGGATCATCTCGGCGTGGACAAGGTCGCGGCCTTTATCGGCTGCTCCTACGGCGGCATGATCGCCTTGGCCTTCGGCGAGCTCTTCCCCGACTGGGCCGAGCAGCTGGTGGTGGTGTCCGCCGCCCACCGCCCTCACCCCCTGGCCACCGCCTGGCGTGGCATCCAGCGTCGCATCCTGCAACTGGGCCTGGAGACCGGCCGCGTGGATCAGGCGGTCGGTCTGGCCCGCGAGCTGGCCATGACCACCTATCGCACCCCCGACGAGTTCGGCGAGCGCTTCGACTCCGAGGCCCCCAGCCATGCGGGGCAGGCCTATCCCGTCTGCGACTATCTGCAGGCGCGCGGCCGGGCCTATCGCGACCGCACCACCCCCTCGCGCTGGCTGACCCTGTCGGACTCCATCGACCGCCACCGCGTCGAGCCCGAGGCCATCACCGCCCCCGTCACCCTGATCGGCTTCACCACCGACCGCCTCTGCCCCATCCACGACATGAAGGAGCTGGCCGCGCGCCTGCCCAACCTTTGGCGTTTCGAACAGCATCCCTCCCTCTACGGCCACGACGCCTTCCTGAAGGAAGACATTCTGGTCGCCGACATCCTGACTTCCGTACTGAAGGACATCGACCAATGAGCCGCGCCGCCCGCCCCGCCGATCCCCGCACCATCGCCGCCCGCTCGGGCGTCGATACGGATACGGCCCACGGCGCGGTCATGCCGCCGCTGTACCTGTCGTCCAACTATTCCTTCGCCGGCTTCGACCAGAAGCGGAAATACGACTACTCGCGCTCGGGCAACCCGACCCGCGAC
>DAIOID010000093.1:0-12500 GCA_036744355.1 Brevundimonas sp. | reverse complement strand
GGAGATGGTACGCCCCCTCGGGCTCGAACCGAGGACCCTCTGATTAAAAGTCAGATGCTCTAACCAACTGAGCTAGGGGCGCACACTCTTTGAAATCAACCACTTGGGTTGCTTCCCGCGAACAAGCGCAGCGCCTGTTTGCGGAGGCGGTTTCTGGTTCATTCGCGTCGGCAGGTCAAGAGCCGCCGCACCGGAAGATGCGCATTTTGTGAGGAAATCGTCACTTCGCCCCCCAGAGCCCGGCCGAAAACCTCATGTCCTCTTCGCCATTCCGGTCTAGCCTCAGGCTATGGGACCTCTCGCCGGACTGCGCATCATCGAAATCGACGGCCTGGGGCCGGTCACCTTCGCCGGCATGGTGCTGGCCGACATGGGGGCCGAGGTCCTGCGGCTGACGCGCGGCGGAAACGCCCCCGCCGCCGTGTTCGACGATGTCGGCGGCGAGGTGCTGCATCGCGGGCGCACCGTCGTCCCGGTCGATCTGAAGTCGCCTGAGGACCGCGACAGGGTCCTGGCCCTGGTCGCAAGCGCCGACGCCCTGATCGAAGGCTTCCGACCCGGCGTCATGGAGCGGCTGGGTCTGGGACCGGAAGCCTGCGCAGCCGTTAACCCGCGCCTGGTCTATGGCCGCGTCACCGGCTGGGGCCAGACCGGGCCGATGGCGGATCAGGTCGGCCATGACATCAACTACATCGCCCTGTCCGGCGCCCTTCACCCCATGGGCGCGGGCGACCAGCCGCCCTGCCCGCCGTTGAACCTGGTCGGCGACTACGGCGGCGGGGCCATGATGCTGGTCAGCGGCGTGCTGGCGGCCATGCTGGAGGCGAAGACCACCGGACGCGGCCGCGTCGTCGACGCCGCCATGACCGACGGTTCGGCCCTGCTGACCAGTCTGTTCCATGCCCTGAGGGCTCGCGGTCTGTGGAGCGAGGCTCGCGAAGCCAATCTGCTGGACGGCGGCACGCCCTTCTATCGCTGCTACGCCTGTCGCGACGGCGGCTTCGTCGCCGTCGGCGCGCTGGAGCCGCGCTTCTATGCGGCCCTCATCAAGGGGCTTGGCCTGACGCCCGACGAGGCGCCGCAGTTCGACCGGGAGAACTGGCCCGCCCTGCAGGCCCGCTTCAACGCCCTGTTCGCCACGCGCGACCGCGACGACTGGGCGGCGCATTTCGCCGGGACCGAGGCCTGCGTCACCCCGGTTCTGACCATGAGCGAGGCGGCGGAGCATCCCCACAATCAGGCGCGCGGGACCTTTGTGGACGCCGGGGTCGTCCAGCCCGCGCCCGCGCCGCGCTTCGCCGCCGCAGCCGCGCCGGTCAGCGCCGACCGCCCTGTCCTGCCGCTGGATCAGGCCATGGCCGGCTGGACGAACGAAAACGCCTGAGACCGTGGCGAAAAGGGTTCAGTTGCGGTTCATTCTCCTTCGGTAGACAAGCCGAGGGAACCCAGCCGGGCAGATGACGTTTGGCACCCCAAAGGGGGAAGAAAACCAGATGAACCGATTGATTGTAAAACGTTTGCTCCTGGCCGCCGGCCTCGCCGCCACCGCCGCCCTGGCGGCCTGCAGCGATCCGCGCTCGGCAGAGGACTACGAGGCCGTCGAGATCCAGACCGAAGAGCCTGCCGCGCCCGCCGCCGAGGATTCGGCCGCGCCCGCTGTGGCCGAGGCGCCGATCCCGACCGAGGCCCCGCCCCCGGTCGACACCCTGCCGCCCGAAAACCGCACCTCGGAACAGACGGTGCAGCCGGAAAGCGATACGCTGTTCTACTGATTCCGCCCTGAACGGCGTTCGTTCCCGGTTGTCGCGCTCTGAACCCAAGGCTCCAGTTTGACGTCGAGGTCTCATCTCCTTCTCGCCAGCGTGGCGCTCTGGGCCGTGTGCGGCCACGCGGCCGCCGCCGCCGCCGCCGAGCCCAAGGCTGAGATTCGCGGCGATATCGACAGCGAACTACGCCGTCAGTTGGAGCGGGCGGTCGGCCAGGTGGACAGCACCCCCGCCAACCGCTTCGAAGCCCGCCGCCGGGCGCGTTCCGCCATGGAATCCGCCGAGGCCCTGCTGCGCTCGGAAGGCTATTATCAGCCGACGCTTCAGGACGACGTCGAGGGCGAGGAAAAGCCGGTCGCCGTCGTCACCGTCACGCCCGGGCGTCGCTTTGAACTCAGCGAGACCAAGGTCAACTGGGTCGCCCCCGTCCCGGATCCCGTGACCACCGAGGTGGTGACCAAGGACATCGGCCTGAAGCCGGGCGATCCGGGTCGCGCCGCCGACATCCTGGACGCCGAAGGCCGGATCGTCGCCAACCTGACGCGCGAGGGCTACGCCGACGCCAAGGCCGAACCGCGCCGGGTCGTCGTGGATCACGCCACCTTCACCGTGCAGCCCAACTTCAACATCGCCGCGGGCGAGCTGGTGCGGCTGGACGGCGTGCTGGTGCGCACGCGCGGACCGACCAATCCGGACTGGGTCGTCAACCTGGCCCCGTGGAAGGCCGGCGACCGCTACGATCCCGAGGACGTGGCCGAACTGGAACGCCGACTGCTGGACACCGGCGTCTATGATGGCGTCAGCGTCTCCCTGGCCCCCCAGGATCAGGTGACGCCCGAGGGCCTGCGACCGGTCGTCGTGGGCCTGTCGGACCGTCCTCGCAGCCTTCTTGAGGCCGGCGCCACCTATTCGACCGCCGAGGGCGTCGGCGTTGACGTCTTCCAAACCCGCTACAACCGCTTCGGCCGCGCCGCGACGCTGAAGTATGGCGGCCGGTTCGCCAGCATCGACAGCCGCCTGGGCGGCGAGGTCAGCTTTCCGCACTGGCGCAAGGCCGGTCGCACGCTGAAGCTGTCCTCCTACCTCGTCAACGAACAGACCGACGCCTACGACCGCAGCGCCCTGACCGTGAACGCCGACCTGTCGCAGCGCATCGGCAAGACCTCCTTCTTCACCTACGGCCTGGGCGTCGACGCCGGCCAGTACACAGAAAACCGCTTCGACCCGATCACCCAGGCGCCGATCACCTTCGATCGCGACCTGGCCATCGTGACGGGGCGCGCCATCGCCTTCATGGATCGCTCCAACGATCCGCTGAACCCGACCACCGGCTATCGCCTTTATGTCTCGGCCCAGCCCACCGCCGTGACTGGCGAGGACACGGTGCTGTTCCTGCGCAGCGAGGCCCAGGCGACCGGCTATCTGCCCCTGCAGGACGGCGCCAGAACCGTCCTGGCGGGTCGCGCTCGGCTCGGCTCGATCATCGGCGGTCAGGAGCTGACGGTGCCCTCGGACCGCCTCTTCTATTCCGGCGGCGGCGGCTCGGTGCGCGGCTACTCCTATCAGAGCATCAACCCGCGGCTGCCCGACAACACCCCGCGCGGCGGCCTGTCGCTGTTCGAGACCTCGATCGAGGTTCGCCGCGACATCGGTCAGAAATTCCAGGCCGTCGGCTTCATCGACGCCGGCGCGGTCGGCTTCCAGGAGACGCCGAACTTCAACAACATGCGCTACGGCGCGGGCGTGGGGGTGCGTTACAAGCTGCCCTTCGGCCCCGTGCGCGCCGACATCGCCATTCCGCTGGACAAGCGCGAGGGCGACGCCGCATTCCAACTCTACATCAGCATCGGCCAGGCGTTTTGACCGACACTCCTCCGCCTCACGAACCCGAAGCGGAAACGCCGGCCAAGGCCGAGAAGCGCAAACGCACGCGCCTGCAACTGATCGCCTTGATCTCGGGGATCGTGGTCACGACCCTTGTGGCCCTGACCATCGTTCTAATGGTCGGCGGACGGATGTATCTGGTTTCGGATTCCGGCCGCGAACTGGTCACCAGCTTCGTCGCCGGCAAAAAGATCAGCCGTTATGGCCGCATCAACGTCGAGGGCCTGAAGGGCGACCTGTTCGACGACTTCACCCTGGACCGGGTCACCATCACCGATGCGAACGGCGTCTGGCTGGAAGCGACCAAGGTCCACGTCGACTGGTCCTACTGGCCCCTGCTGATGCGGCGCTTCCATGCGACAGAGATCAGCGCCGACCAGATCCGCCTGCTCCGCCGTCCCCAGTTCGAACCCCGGACCGAGCCCAGCGGCCCGCAGGCCCTGAGCGTCGACATCGACAAGTTCAGCGCCAAGGTCGAACTGATGGAGGGCTTCTCAAAGGAATACGGCCGCTGGACCCTGAGCGGCGACGCCGAAGTCCCGCGTCGCGGCGACAAGAAGGTCAACGTCAACGCCTTCAGCCTGAACCGCAAGGGCGACCACCTGCTGCTCAAGGCGATCATCGGCAAGAAGCCCGAGGATCTGCGCGTCAACCTGCGCACCGTCGAAGCCCAGGGCGGCCCCATCGCCGGGGCGCTCGGCTACTCCCCGGACAAGCCCTTCTCGGCCGTCGCCGTCATCAACGGCGAACTGGTCGACGTAGAGGTCAAGACCGGCGACTTCACGCCCCTGACGGTCAAGGGCCGCTACGGCAAGACCGGCGCCCGGATCGGCGGCGCCGCAGACTTCTCCGGCTCGGACCTGCTGGAGCCCTTCGCTCGCCGCATTGGTCAGACGGCGCGCTTCGGCTTCGCCAGCCTGCCGGTGCGGGACGCCGAAGACGTCCAGGCCATGAGCTGGACCCTGACCGCCGAGAACATCACCACCCGCGCCTCGGGCCTGATCAATCTCAAGCAGCGCGCCGCCCCGGACGGGATCAAGCTGACAGTCGCCACGCCGTCGCTCACCCGTCTGGCGGGACCCACCCTGGCCGGGACGACCACCTATACCGGCGTATTCAAGGGCGACGCCAAGGCCTGGAGCCTGCAGGGCTCGGCCAGTCTGCTGGACGCCGACCTGGCCAGCTACCGCGCCGCCCGCATCTCGGGTCCGCTCGCCCTCAGCTACAGCAAGGGCCAGTTCGACGTCGTCACCGACGCGCGCGCGGTCGGCGGCTCGACCGCCGGCATCATCGGCGCCCTTCTCGGCGCAACGCCCCATGTGAAGCTGGAAGGCTCGCGCACCAGCGACGGCGCCTATCTGCTGAAGAAGATCGACGGGCGCGGTCAGGCCCTGATCCTCACCGGATCGGGCGGGCGCAATCTCACCGGCGGCCTCAGCTTCCGCGGCAACGCCGACATCACCGACATCTCGCGCATCCGCCCCGGCGCCAAGGGCGCCTTCAAGGGCCCGATCCAGGCGGGCAAGGCCAGAAACGGGCCGTGGACCATCAGCTTCGACGGACGCGCCTCGCGGCTCAGCGTCGGCATGGATGAACTGGATCGCCTGCTGGGCCAGACGCCCCGCCTGGCCATGGCCGGAACCTACGACAAGGGCGTCCTGGCCATCGACCGGGGCGAACTGACCGGCGCCGCCGGGCGCATGGGCGCCAAGGGCCTGATCGAGGGCGGCAAGATGCGTCTGGCCCTGGACTGGGACGCCCGCGGCCCCTTCGGCGTCGGCCCCGTGGCCATCGACGGCGCCATGAGCGGCGACGGCGCCCTGACCGGCACCCTGGCCCAGCCCCGCGCCGACCTGCGCGCCGCCTTTGACAAGGTGTCGGCCGGCGGTCTGGTCCTGACCAACGCCGACCTGATCCTCAGCTTCCGCAAGGGCGCCGACGCCTCGGACGGGCGGATCGTGCTCAACTCCGGATCCAACTACGGCCCGGCCCGCGCCTCAGGGAACTTCTTCCTCGGCGGCAAGAGCCTTCGTCTGACCGAGGTGGACGTCAACGCGGGCGGCGTGACGGCCCAGGGGGCCATCGCCCTGTCCAACAACTACCCCTCCAGCGCCGACCTGACCTTCACCGCGCGTCAGGGCGCCTTCCTAGCCTCGGGCGAGGCCAATGGCCGGGTGCGCCTGACCGACGGCGGCGGCGATCAGACCGCCGTTCTCGACGTCACCGGCCGCAACGTCCGCCTGGCCGGCTCGACCTGGGTGGTCCGCAGTCTGTCGCTCAAGGGCCAGGGCACGCTGGAGCGCCTGCCCTTCTCCCTGTCGGCGGACGTGGGCGGCGCGACCCCGGTCCAGTTCAACGGCACGGGCGAGTATTCCCGTCAGGGTCCCGCGCAGAGCGTCACCCTTCGCGGCGGCGGTCGGGTGCGAGAGGTCGCCTTCACCACGCGCGCGCCCGCCGTCATCGCCCTGAACGGCGACGGCCGCGTCGTGCGGGTCGATCTGGGCCTCGGGGGCGGCGTCCTGACCGGCGAACTGCGCCAGGACAAGGCCGGCAGCGTCATCCAGGCGGAAATGGCCAATGTCGAAATGGGCTCTCTGGCCCCCGACCTGCGCGGCCAGATCACCGGCCGCGTCTCGCTGCAGGGCTCAGGTGACACCTTGAATGGTTCAGCCAATCTCGACCTCAAGCAGCTTCGCAGCATCGACGCGCCGCGCGGTCTGGCCGTGGACGGCACGCTGAACGCCGAACTGACCGACAACATCCTGCGCCTGAAGGCCCAGGCCCGGGACGGCACGGCGGTGCAAGCCTCCGCCGATGTGTCCCTGCCGGTCGAAGCCTCGGCCGCGCCCCTGCGGCTGGCCATCGCCCGCACCCGGGACATGTCCGGCCAGATCGCCATCAACGGCCAGATCCAGCCCATCTGGGACCTCTTCCTCGGCGGTGCCCAGTCCCTGTCGGGTCAGATCGCGGCCCGGGCCACCCTGGCCGGCACGCTGAACGAGCCGCGCCTGAATGGGCGCCTGGATCTGACCCAGGGAACCTTCCGCGACAGCATCACCGGTCTGCGCCTCGAAAGCGTCACGCTCGCCAGCCGCTTCGACGACAGTCAGGCCGTGATCGAACGCTTCGAAGCCGCAGACGGCGTCAAGGGCACGGTGACCGGCAACGGCAACCTCGGCCTGCGTCAGGGCTCCGGCTCGACCCTGCGGCTGGAGCTGACCCGCTTCCGCGTCATCGACAACGACATCGCCGAGGCGCGCGCCAACGGGGTGCTGACGGCCGTGCGCGGCGCGGACGGCAACATTCAGCTGAGCGGCGACCTCAACATCGACGAGGCGAACATCTCGCCCACCCTGCCCGGCTCGAACGGCGTGGTGAAGATGGACGTGGTCGAGATCAACCGCCCCGGCGGCGATCCGGTCGAGGTCGAGACCAAGGGACGCGGCCCGCAGATCGGCCTGAACCTGAACCTGACCGGACGCGAAATCCACGTGCGGGGGCGCGGCCTGAACGTCGAACTGACGGCCAACGCCCGCGTGCGCGGCACCATCACCCGCCCGGTGCTGACCGGCACCGCCAACGTCGTGCGCGGCGACTATGAGTTTGCGGGCAAACGCTTCGTCTTCGACGACAGCGGCTCGGTCATCCTGTCCACCGATCCGGCGCGCATCCGCCTGAACCTGGCGGCGGTGCGCGAAGACCCGGCCCTGACCGCGACCATCAAGGTCACCGGCACGGCGGCCCAACCCAGGATCGAGCTGACCTCGACCCCGTCACTGCCCCAGGACGAAATCCTGTCGCAGGTCCTGTTCGGGCGCTCGGCCTCGCAACTGTCGGGCTTCGAGGCGGCGCAATTGGCCTCGGCCGTGGCCTCTCTGGCGGGCGGCGGCGGCTTCGACGTGATCGGCAACCTGCGCGAACTGGCCGGTCTGGACCGCCTGTCCTTCGGCGGCGAAGCCTCCAGCCTGACGGTCGCGGGCGGCCGCTACATCACCGACGACGTCTATCTGGAGATCATCGGCGGCGGCGAAGGCGGGGCTGCCGTCAACGTCGAATGGCAGGTCCGACGCAACCTGGCGGTCAGCTCCAAGTTCGGGGGCGAAGGCGACGCCAGCATCTCGGTCCGCTGGCGCCGCGAAAGCGACCGCCCCGGCGGCGGCGCGGCGACGGACCGGCGCCGCAGAAGCCGCTGATCCTTCGTTCCTCCCCATTTCATGGGGAGGGGGACCGCGAAGCGGTGGAGGGGGCGGCGCAAGCGGCTGCAGTTGAGTCGCCCCCTCCGTCTCGGCCGCTACGCGTCCGATCCACCTCCCCATTTCATGGGGAGGAAAGAGACCGGGCTAGAGGATTTCCAGAATGCTCTCGACGGGCCGTCCGATGCGGGCGCCCTTGTCGCTCTGGACGATGGGGCGTTCGACCAGGACCGGCTCGGCGATCATGGCCGCGCGGATGACGTCTTCCGACGCCCCGCTTTCCAGCAGTTCAACCGCCTTGGCCTCGCGCTTGCGCAGCATCCCCGAAAGGCCCACGCTCGTCTGCTCGGCCAGCCGGTCCAGCGTCGCCGCGTCCCAGCCAGTCTTCAGATACTCGACCACCACCGGCTGAACCCCCTTCTCCTGCAGCAGCTCCAGCGCCTTGCGCGAGGTCGAGCATTTCGGATTGTGGAAGAGGGTGACGGTCATGGCGGAGCTCCTGTCTGAAGCCCTCACCTAGGCCTTGAGATCGCTCCGCGCCAGCGCCGCCGAACCGCGCAGGCCGCCGACGTGCAGGATCAGGCACGCCAGCATGGCCGTCGCTGCGATCATGCCGCCCCAAGCCGGCACGCCCGCCACGCCCAGCGGCGCCCCGACCAGCAGGCTGACCCCGGTGGAGCTCAATTCATACAGGGCCCAGGCCAGGCCGAAGACCGGCAGGATGCGGTTGGGCCGACGCCACTGCGCCCAGCCCAGACCGGCGGCGATCAAGGCGAAGAAGACGGCGAACCCCGTCGTCGCGCCGCGAAACTCGGCATAGGCGGCGTCCGAGGCGTACCAGACCAGCCCCGCCTGCATCAGTCCTGTCGCCGCCCACAACCAGAAGGCCACGGCGCTGAGGCGCGCCATGTCCGCCGCCGTCGAACCCGAATCGACGGGACCGAAGGGGTTGGGGAAGCTGAAACGACGGTTCATGCGCGACTCCTCGACTGCGGCGGCAAACCTATCCCGCGCGCCCCCGTTTCCCCAAGGCCGTGAGCGATAAACCGCCTCGCCTTCACCTTTGCCTCGCCCCCGTCTAGGGTCGCCGTTATGCGGATCGAACTTCACGACCAGGCCGTTCTCGACCACGTCGCGGCCCAGGGCGACGTGATCGTCGCGCGGACTATCGACTGGGCTGAAATCAACTCCGGCAGCCGAAACGCCGCCGGTCTGGCGCGCATGCTGGACGTGCTGGAGGCCGAGGCCCGCCGCCTGCCCGCCGCCGTCGTGCGCGTGCCGACGCAAGCCTCGACCACCGTGGCCGACAGCGGCGCCGTGATCCCTGAAGCCTACGCCGACTGCCTGACCATCACCGCCCGGCCCGAGGCCCCGATCCAGGTCGTGCTGACCGGCCACTACGACACCGTCTTCCCCGCCGACAGCGCCTTCCAGAGCGTCGTCACGCGCGCCGACGGCGCCCTGAACGGTCCCGGCGTGGCCGACATGAAGGGCGGCATCAGCGTCATGCTGGCCGCGCTGGAAGCCTTCGAGACCCACCCGGACAAGGCCCGCGTCGGCTGGACCGTGCTGCTGAGCCCCGACGAAGAGATCGGCTCGCCCGCCTCGGCCCCCCTGCTGGCTCAACTCGGCGCGCGCGGCCACGTCGGCCTGACCTATGAACCGGCCCTGTCGGACGGGACCCTGGCGGGCGAACGCAAGGGCAGCGGCAACTTCCACCTGATCGTCACCGGCAAGGCCGCCCACGCGGGCCGCGCCTTCCATGAGGGCGCCAACGCCGTCGCCGGCGCGGCCATGATCGCCGCCCGCCTGCACGCCCTGAACGGCCAGCGCGAGGGCGTCACCGTCAATGTCGCCAAGATCGCCGGCGGCGGGCCCCTGAACGTGGTGGCCGACAACGCCGTGGTCCGCTTCAACGTCCGCGTGCCGGACAAGGAGGCCGCCGCCTGGGTCGACGCCACGGTACGCGCCATCGCCGCCGAGCCCCCCTTCCCCGGCCTGACGCTCGACCTGCACGGCGGCATGACCCGCGCGCCCAAGCCGATGGACGCCAGCCAGACCGCCCTGTTCCACGCCGTCCGCGACGCGGGCGAACTGCTGGGCCAGACCATCGCCTGGAAGCCCTCCGGCGGCGTCTGCGAGGGCAACAACCTGCACGCCGCGGGCCTGCCCAACGTCGACACCCTTGGCGTCGTCGGCGGCGAGATCCATTCGGATCAGGAGTTCGCCTGGCCCGCCAGCTTCGTCGAACGCGCCCAGCTGTCGGCTCTGATCCTGTGCAAGATCGCCTCGGGCGAGATTGACGCGTTGAAACTGAAACAGCTCCGACTGGAGACCATGTAACCGTATGCTCGTTGTTCGTCCCGCCGGCCCCGCCGACCTTCACCACCTGCTCGAACTGGCCATCCTGTCCGGCCCCGGCTTCACCAGCCTGCCCGAAGACGCCGACGTCCTGAGCGAGCGCCTGGAACTCAGCCAGGCCAGCTTCGAGGGCAAGATCGCGCCGGAAGAGGCCTGGTACACCCTGATGCTGGAAGACGGCGACACGGGCGATATCGACGGCATCGGCTCGGTCAAGGCGACCGTGGGACTGAAGCGACCCTTCTTCAGCTTCCGCGTGGTCAACAACACCGTCCAGTCGCCGTCGCTGGGCGTGAAGCTGAACCATCAGACCCTGGTGCTGGTGAACGAATGCACCGGCTGGACCGAGGTCGGCTCGCTGTTCCTCAAGGCCGACCGTCGCAAGGGCGGCGCCGGGCGCCTGCTCAGCCAGTCGCGCTACATGCTGATCGGCGCCCAGCCCGAGCTGTTCGCCGACAACGTCCTGGCCGAACTGCGCGGCGTCTTCACCCCCGACGGTTACTGCCCCTTCTGGGACCATGTGGCGCACAAGTTCTTCCCGATGGACTTCGACGACGCCGACCGCATGACCGGCTCGACCGACAAGCAGTTCATCCTCGACCTGGCCCCGCGCCACCCCATCTACATCGACCTGCTGCCCGAACCGGCCCGCGCCGTGATCGGCAAGGTCCACCCGCAGGGCGTGCCCGCCATGGCCCTGCTGGAAAGCGAAGGCTTCCGCCCCAACGGTCTGGTCGACATCTTTGACGCCGGGCCGACCGTGGCCTGCGGCCGCGACAACATCCGCACCGTCCGCGACGCCCGCGTCCTGACCGCCCGCATCGAGAAGGAGGTGGAGGTCGAGCTGCCCAGCCTGGTCTCGACCGACAGCGTCTCGGCCTTCCGCGCCGTCCGCGCCCGCGTTCTGGTGGACGGCGACAATGTCCGCATGACCCCCGACGTCGCCGCCGCCCTGAAGATCAAGGACGGCGCTGTCGTCCGCGTGAAATCCTGAATCGAGCAGCCGCCATGACCCGTTTCACCTCCACCAACCCCGCCACCGGCGAAACCGTCTGGGAGGGCGCAGCCGCCTCCGTCGAACAGGTCGGCGCCGCCGTCGAGGCCGCCCGCGCCGCCTTCCCCGACTGGGCCGACCGCCCGCGTCAGGACCGCATCGACGCGGTGAAACGCTATCAGGCCATCCTGAAAGACCGCGCCCCCGAAATGGCCGAGGCCATCAGCCGCGAAACCGGCAAGGCCCTGTGGGAGACGAAAACCGAACTGGCCTCGATGGCGGGCAAGGTCGACATCTCGATCCGCGCCTATGACGAACGCACCGGCGAGCGCACCACCGACACCGCCTTCGGGCGCGCCGTCCTGCGCCACCGCCCGCACGGCGTCTCGGCGGTGCTCGGCCCGTTCAACTTCCCCGGCCACCTGCCCAACGGCCACATCGTCCCGGCCCTGCTGGCGGGCGACACGGTCGTGTTCAAGCCGTCCGAGGAAACGCCCCTGACCGGCCAGCTGATGGCCGAATGTCTGGACGCCGCCGACCTGCCCAAGGGCGTGTTCAACATGGTGCAGGGCGGGCGCGACACCGGCGCGGCCCTGCTGGATCAACCCATCGACGCCCTGATGTTCACCGGCTCGGGCGCGGCGGGCGCGCATTTCCGACGCAAGTTCGCCGACGATCCCCACGTCATCTTGGCCCTGGAGCTGGGCGGCAACAACCCGCTGGTCGTCTGGGACGCCGCCGACGCCGAGGCCGTGGCGGGCATCGTGGTCCAGTCCGCCTTCGTCACCACCGGCCAGCGCTGCTCCTGCGCGCGCCGCCTGATCCTGCCCGAAGGGGCGGCGGGCGACGCCATCGTCGAGGCCGTGGCGGCCATGTCCGACCGCCTGAACTTCGCCCCCTGGGACAGCGATCCCGAGCCCTACGCCGGGCCGCTGATCTCTGAAAAGGCCGCTCAGGCCGCGCTGCAGGCCCTGCAGCAACGCATCGACCTGGGCGCCAAGGTCATCCGCGCCTCGGGTCCCGTCGACAACCTGCCCGGCGCCTTCGTCAAGCCCGCCATCATCGACGTCACCGGCGTCGCGGTCGAGGACGAAGAGATGTTCGCCCCATTCTTGCAGGTCATCCGCGTCCCGACCTTCGACGCCGCCATCGCCGCCGCCAACGCCACCAAATACGGCCTGTCCGCCGGTCTGGTCAGCGATGACGCGAAGAACTGGGACCGCTTCATCAACCGCATCCGCGCGGGCGTGGTGAACTTCAACCGCCCGACCACGGGCGCCGCCGGCGACATGCCCTTCGGCG
>DAIOID010000092.1:0-12507 GCA_036744355.1 Brevundimonas sp. | reverse complement strand
CCGACATCTATTTCGCCCGCCAGCAGGTGGCCGAGCGGATGCGGCAGGCGTCGGAGAAGCTGCCCGAAGGCGTCGAGCCCAATCTGTCGGCCATCACGACCGGCCTGGGCGAGGTGCTGATGTGGACGGTCGACTATGTCCCCTTCAGCCCCAAGACCACGGTCGCCAACGGCAAGCCCGGCTGGCAGGCCGACGGATCCTATCTGACGCCGGAAGGCGAGCGGCTGACCACGCCGCAGCAGCGCGCCACCTATCTGCGCACGGTTCAGGACTGGATCATCGCCCCGCAGATGCGCACGGCGCCCGGCCTGGCCGGGGTCGACGTCAACGGCGGCTATGTAAAGGAATATGCCGTCCGGCCTGACGCCGCCGCCCTGACCCGCTACGGCCTGGGCATGAATGATCTGGTGCAGGCGCTGGACCGGGCCAACACCCAGGCGGGCGCCGGCTATGTCCAGCGGGCAGGCGAGGCCCTGGTGGTCCGCACCGACGCCCTGGCCACGACGGTCGAGGACCTGGCCCAGGCGCCGGTCGTCAATCGCGGCGGTCTGGTGGTTCGTGTCGCCGATGTGGCGACGGTCGAGATCGGCCAGGCGCCGCGCCTCGGCGGGGCCAGCCGCGACGGGCATGAGGCGGTGCTGGGCACCGCCCTGATGCTGGCCGGCGAGAACAGCCGAACCGTGGCTCAGGCCGCGGCCGAGCGGCTGGAACAGGTGGCGGCCACCTTGCCGCCCAGCGTGGTCGCCGCGCCGGTGCTGAACCGCAGCGATCTGGTCAACTCGACCATTTCGACCGTGGCGCGCAACCTGATCGAAGGCGCCCTGTTCGTCATCGTCGTCCTGTTCCTGCTGCTCGGAAACTTCCGGGCGGCGGCGATCACGGCCCTGATGATCCCGCTGTCTTTCCTGTTCGCCGTCATTGGCATGAACCGGTTCGGCATCAGCGGAAACCTGATGAGCCTGGGCGCGCTCGACTTCGGCCTGATGGTCGACGGCGGCGTGGTGGTGATCGAAAACACCCTGCTGATGCTGACCCAGCGGCGGGGCGAACTGGGGCGGATGCTGACCCGTCACGAACGTCTCGGCGTGGCCATGCAGGCGGCGCGCCAGATGGTCAAACCGGCCGCCTTCGGCCAGCTGATCATCCTCCTGGTCTTCACGCCGCTGCTGATGCTGGAAGGGGTGGAGGGCAAGACCTTCGTGCCCATGGGGGCGACGGTGATGCTGGCCCTGGTCGGCGCCTTCATCTTCTCCTTCACCTTCGTGCCGGCGATGACGGCTCTCCTGGTGAGGGATCCCAAGACCGTCCATCTGGGACCGGACGGCAAGGCCGAGGAGCATGAGACCCGCATCCTGCGATTTGCTCGTCGGTGGATCCAGCCGGCCATCGGCGCGGCCGTCGCTCGTCCCAAGGTGGTCCTGATCGCCGCCCTGGCGATGCTGGGCGTGGGGGCCGTCTCCTTCATGAGCCTGGGCCGGGAGTTCATCCCGACCCTGGACGAGGGCGATATCGCCATGCAGTCGCTGCGCGTGCCTTCCGCCTCTTTGGAGCAATCCCTGGCCATGCAGATGGCCCTTGAACGCGCCATCAAGGCTCAGCCCGAGGTGGAGACCATGTTCTCCAGGACGGGCACGGCCGAGGCCGCTGTCGACCCCATGCCCGCCAACATCTCGGACGCGGTCATCATCCTCAAGGATCGCAAGGACTGGCCGAATCCCA
This sequence comes from Brevundimonas sp., assembly GCA_036744355.1. Classification (GTDB taxonomy): domain Bacteria; phylum Pseudomonadota; class Alphaproteobacteria; order Caulobacterales; family Caulobacteraceae; genus Brevundimonas. The sequence continues at coordinate 10,788 of DAIOID010000092.1, read as the reverse complement.
AGCTGTCGAAGGAAGACCTGATCGCCCGGATTGAAGATGTCGCCAGCCAGCAGATCGGCAACAGCTTCGAGTTCAGCCAGCCGATCGAACTACGCTTCAACGAACTGATCTCGGGCGTCCGCACCGACCTCGCGGTCATGGTCTATGGCGACGATTTCGACACCTTGCAGAAGACGGCTGATGCGGTGGCCGCCAAGCTGCGGGCCACGCCCGGCGCGGCCGACGTGCGGGTGGAGCAGGCGTCCGGCCTGCCGACCCTGACCATCAGCGTCGATCGGTTCGCGGCGGCCAACTACGGGCTGTCGGCGGCCGACGTCTCGGAGGCGGTCTCGGCCGCCGTCGGGGGCGCCGAGGCGGGTCGTATCTTCGAGGGCGACCGTCGCTTCGATGTCGTCGTGCGTCTGCCGGATGACGCGCGAAACGATCCGGCGACCCTCGCCGCCCTGCCCATCGTCTCGAGCACGGGGGTGATCGTGCCCCTGTCGTCGGTCGCGCGTATCGAGACGGCTGAAGGACCGAACCAGATCAGCCGTGAGAACGGCAGCCGACGCATGGTGGTCCAGGCCAATGTGCGCGGTCGCGATCTCGGCGGCTTCGTGACCGACGCCCAGGCGGCGGTGGCCGACATCGCCCTTCCGGTCGGCTATCGCCTCGACTGGGGTGGACAGTTCGAGAACCTGAAACGGGCCGAACAGCGCCTGGGTCTGGTGATCCCGATCGTCTTCATCCTGATCGGCGTCCTGCTGTTCATGGCGCTGGGATCGTTTGCGGAGGCGGGACTGGTCTTCGCCTGCGTGCCGCTGGCCCTGGTCGGCGGGGCTCTGGCGCTGTTGCTCAGGGGGATGCCGTTCTCGGTCTCGGCGGCGGTCGGCTTCATCGCCGTGTCGGGCGTTGCGACCCTGAACGGACTGGTGCTGATGCAGGCGATCCGGGAGCGGCTGCAGGCCGGACTTGAGCCTGTCGCGGCCGCCATCGAAGGGGCGTCCAGTCGCCTGCGAGCGGTGCTGACCACGGCCCTGGTGGCCATCGTCGGCTTCATTCCCATGGCGCTGGCGCACGGGGCGGGGGCCGAGGTGCAGAAGCCGCTGGCCACTGTGGTCATCGGCGGTCTGCTGACGGCGACAGCCCTGACGCTGCTGGTTCTGCCGACTTTCGCCGCCAAGGCGGTCAAGCATCGGAAATCGGAGGGGATCGAGGATTGATTGCTCGCAATCAGGACGACCGTCAGCAGCGTCGTACGCTGCTGACGGTTCTTGGTCTCAACGCCGGCCTGTCGGCAGGGCTCGGAATCGGCGGCTGGGCCGCCGATTCCAGCGCTCTGTTGGCCAATGCCGTGGACAACGCCTCCGACGCCGCAGTCTATCTGATCAGCTTTCTGGCGATCGGCCGCGCGGAGTCATGGAAGAGGGGGGCGGCGGGCCTTTCCGGCGTCATGCTTCTCGTCTTCGCAGGCGGCGTTCTCATCGACGCCGGGCGTCGGTTCCTGACCGGAACCGAACCGATGGGTCCCATCATGATCGGTCTTGCGGTCGTGGCGGCGGTGGTCAACCTCATCTGTCTGCAGATGATCCGTCGCCAGGCCAGCGGCGACGTGAACATGAAGGCGGCCGAGACCTTCAGCTTCAATGATTTTGCCTCGAACGGGGGCATTCTCATCGCCGGCCTTCTGGTCATGTGGCTCGGACAGGCCTGGCCGGACCTGCTTGTCGGCGTCCTCGTCGCCGCCATCGCTGCGAAGGGCGGAATCGACATTCTGGGCGAAGCCGGCCGGTCCGGAACGAACGGGGAGCCGCGCGAATGACGCTGCCCAACCCGCCCTGCGGCTTATCGCTTCCCCCTGGATCGAACGGGCGACAGCGCCCGCTCCAGAAGAGGATTTTGGATCAATGATCGACATTCAATCCGTGCAGCGATGGCGGAAGCTCTTCATCGCCGCCTGTCTTCTCGCGCTCCTGGCGTGGACGACGCTCGTGACGGCCGTGCCGGCGCTTGAACACCCGGTCGAACACCTCGGCCTCGTCGCCATCATGGCCTGCATCATCGGCCGCAGCTGGTGCTCTCTCTACATCGGCGGGCGCAAGAAGCAGGAGATCGTCGCCGCCGGACCCTATTCAATCTGTCGAAATCCCCTCTATGTCTTCAGCTTCATCGGCGCATTCGGCGTAGGGGCCCTGTCCGGCAGCCTCAGCGTCGCCTTCGTGTTCACCCTCATCTGCTGGCTCGTGTTCCGGATCGTGGTCGCCCGCGAGGAAGGCTATCTGACCGAGGCCTTTGGCGCGCCCTATCAAGCCTATTGCGCGCGGACCCCCCGTTTTCTGCCCAACCCCGCGCTTTGGCGGGATGAGGCGGAGGTGCTCATCCGTCCGGCCTTTTTTGTTCGGACGGTGCGCGACGGGCTGGTCTTTCTTCTGGCGCTTCCGCTGTTTGAGGCGCTCGAACGCCTGCAGCATCTCGGCTGGTTCGACGCCATTCTGCAACTGCCGTGAGACCGGGGAGAAGCGAGGTGATCAAACGAAACCGGACGGACTTTCACGCAACGGCTTTCGCTAGGGCGAACTGCACGACGGGCAGGGCGAATGGCCATCGATCGCCGCTTGATCACCTATTGTTCTCGACGCCTGGAGCTCGCCGATGACCAGGACCATAAGACTGACGCTTGCCCGCCTTTTGCCCGACGTGCCAGGGGGCTCTGACGCCTGCGTCGATCGCCTGATCACGTCCCTGCGCGAAAGGCAGGGCGTGTTCGAGGCTCATCTTGCCGATAGGGACGGTGTCCCTGTCCTCTGCATTCATTACGACCCCGACCTGGTGACCCTGCAGCAGGTGCGTCAGGCGGCTCTCAAGGCGGGTGTGGAGATCAGCGAGCGCTTCGGGCATGTCAGCGGCTGGTTGACGGGGCTGCGCCATGCACGCCACGCCCGAACCGTTCAAGACGCTCTTGCGGAGCAGGACGGGATTGTCGAGGCGGCGGTGGATGTGTCCGGCGCCTTCCATCTGGAGTTCGATCGGGGGCTGGCGAGCTGGTCGGAAATCGATCGCTTCATTCAGTCCCAGGGTCTGCGGGCTACGGATACGCCGTCGGAAACCTCGGCGCCGGCGCATCCCTCCAGGGAGGAAGGCTCCCATGAGCACGCCCATATGGAGGGCGAGAAGCATGACCATGCCCACGGCGGCTTGCTTGGGCCCAATACGGAGTTGATCTTCGCCCTGGCTTGCGGCGGTCTGCTGGGGCTGGGTTTCGCCATAGAGAAGCTGGCGGCCGGCGTCCCGGCGTGGATGCCTCTCGGTCTGTTCATCGCCGCCTACGGGTTCGGCGGCTTCTTCACCGTTCGCGAGGCGTTCGAGAACCTTCGCCGCAAGCGCTTCGAGATCGACACCCTCATGCTTGTCGCCGCCGCAGGCGCGGCGGCGCTCGGCGCCTGGGCCGAGGGCGCGCTGCTTCTGTTCCTGTTCAGCATCGGTCACGCCCTGGAGCACTACGCCATGGGGCGGGCCAAGCGCGCCATCGAGGCGCTTGCCGACCTGGCGCCCCGCACCGCCCGCGTGCGCCGAGGCGATCAGGTCGTCGAACTGCCGGTCGAAGAACTCCAGGTGGGCGACACCGTGGTGGTCCGGCCCAATGAACGCTTGCCGGCCGACGGCTTCGTGGTGGTCGGCACGACCAGCATCAACCAGGCGCCGGTGACCGGCGAGAGCATGCCGGTCGACAAGCAGCCGGTCGCAGACCTGGCTTCTGCACGCGCCCAGACCGCCCAGATCGGATCGGCGTCCATCGTCTTCGCAGGCACCATCAACGGCGCCGGCGCCATCGAGATCGAGACGACCCGCAAGTCCAGCGACACCACCCTTGCCAAGGTGGTCCGCATGGTCACCGAGGCGGAAACCCAGAAATCGCCGACCCAACGCTTCACGGACCGTTTCGAGCGGGTATTCGTGCCCCTGGTGCTCGCCTTCGCTTTTGTCCTGCTGTTCGCCTGGGTTGTGGTCGACGAGCCGTTCCGCGACAGCTTCTATCGGGCCATGGCGGTGCTGGTCGCCGCTAGCCCGTGCGCGCTGGCCATCGCCACGCCGAGCGCCGTCTTGTCCGGGGTTGCACGTGCGGCCCGGGCCGGCGTTTTGATCAAGGGCGGCGCGCCGCTTGAGAACCTCGGCTCGCTCAACGCCATCGCCTTTGACAAGACCGGCACTCTGACCGAAGGCCGCCCACGCATCACTGACATTATTCCCGTGCGCGGAACGCATGAAAGCGATCTCCTGGCCACCGCAGTCGCCGTGGAACGCCTGAGCGACCACCCGTTGGCGGAAGCCATCGCGAGGGACGGAGGGGAGCGCCTGGGGGAGGCGACGATCGCGGCTGCGTCTGACCTGAAGAGCCTGACCGGAAAAGGCGTAACGGCTCAGCTCGGAGGCGACACGATCTGGATCGGCAAGCCGGAGATGTTCGGCGCCGACGGCGTCGCGGGGCTGAGCGATGAAGCGGCCATGGTCGTCACGCAACTGCGCCTGCAAGGGCGAACCTTGATGGTGGTGCGCCGAGGCGCGCGGGACCTCGGCGTGATCGGCCTCCTCGACACGCCCCGAGCCGCCGCACGGTCGGCGATCACGGCGCTGAGGTCCCTGGGCGTCCAGCGCATGATCATGATTTCGGGTGATCACCAGAGGGCGGCTCAGGCGATCGCCGGACAGATCGGTCTGACCGAGGCATGGGGCGACCTCATGCCGGAGGACAAGGTCGACGCCATCAAACGTCTGCGCGCCGAAGCCAAGGTCGCCATGGTCGGCGACGGCGTGAACGACGCCCCCGCCATGGCGACGGCGACTGTGGGCATCGCCATGGGGGCCGCCGGCTCCGACGTGGCCCTCGAGACCGCCGACGTGGCTCTGATGGCCGACGATCTCTCGCACCTGCCTTTCACGATCGGGCTCAGTCGGCGAACCCGCAGGATCATTCTCCAGAACCTGGTCGTCAGCCTGGGCGTCGTCGCCTTCCTGGTGCCGGCCACAGTTCTCGGCCTGGGCATAGGTCCGGCGGTCGCCTTGCATGAAGGCTCGACATTGCTGGTGGTGATCAACGCCTTGCGTCTTCTCGGCTATCGTGACCCGATATCGGTGTTGAAACGGGATGAAAACCTCGGGGACGTCGCAGGCTCTCCCGTGCTTCAGGGGAAGTCCTCATGAAACGGATGAGGTGGGCGTCGGTCGTGGCCCTGTTTCTCGCCCTTTCGGCCTTTGCATTCGGCCTGTTTTCGCTGCCGTCGCGGACCCAGGTCGACACCCGGCCTGCGGTGGACGGCCGCTCGATCGATAACCATGCGGGCCATGCCGACGCGCCCTCCGACAGTGCCTCCACGCGCTCCTATCGCGAGGCGAGCGTCCGGATGTCCCAGAGCCTGGACATCGACTACACCGGCGACGCCGATGAGGACTTCCTGCGGGGATTGATCGCCCGTCACGAGGGCGCGGCCGCAATGGCGCGCATCGCCCTGGAATACGGCGACGACCCGGAGGTACGCGGGTTCGCCGAGGAGACGATCCGCAACCAGGAAGCCCAGATCCTGCGGATCAGGCTGCTGCTGGTGCGACGCGAGAGAGGGGCGGCGCCGGCCGCCCGGTCCTGAGGCCATGGCGAAGAACCGTTTCAAGGGCCGCGAACGCGGCCAGCGCTGGCGCGAGGGGCGTTACGGGAAGCGGAACCGCCGTCCCGGTTTCAAACGCCTCGAGAAGCCTCGGCCGGTGCTCGAGATCCTGGCGGCTGCGGTCGTCAGCCTCATCACGGCCGCCATCATGTTATGCGTGGCCGTCATCCTGCTCGGCGCCTACAAGGTTCCGCTGCACCTCGGGTACGGCGCCTTCATGGGCATGGCGGCGATCGGCTGTCTGATCGTGGGGCGGCGAGACCGCGTCGCCCTGATTTCGACGGCCTGCATTGGCCTGCTCGGGATCGTGGGAACAATTTGCTTCTATGCCGGTCGCGGAGAGATCCAGCTACGGACTCATGAGCATAGTGTCCCGACGGCGGCGGGAACCGCGAGGCCCTAGGATTCATGCCGATCGTTCGGCTAGGGTCTTTAACCGACCCACGGAAACGCCAGGCGATCTGTTTCCCGTCGCAGACGGAAGGCGGCGTTTCCCAGGCGAGTGGAGCGCATGGGTGGACCTAATGCGACATCAGCCACGATAGTTCGGCGTCGTCCTGAAGACCGCTCGTCATGCCGCCCCACATGCGCTGCGCCAGGGGACCGCGACCGAAGGCCCCCGTTACGATCAGGTCGGCGCCGAGACGGTGGGCTTCGGCGAGGAGGTCCGCGGCGCCCGTGGATCCCGCGGTCGCCGGTATATGGCGGACGGCGGCCGGCGCATCGTGCCGCTTCAGATGAGCGGCGACGTCTTCGAGCTGGCCTTGTTCGACCTCGTCGCCGACCCCGACCACGGTGACGGTCTGAGCCCGCCGGAGCAGCGGCAGAGCATCATGCAGGGCGCGTCTCGCCTGGGGCGCGTCCTTCCAGCCGATGACCGCATTCGAGAGATCGCCGCTTGCGGCCGCCGCTCCAAGACGGAGAACGGGGCCGCCGCCGTGCAGGGCGAGCTCTCCGGCGTTGGGAAGCGCACAGGCCATCGGCGGCGCCGACGAGGTGACGAGCAGATCGGCGGTGAGCAGATGATCGCGCAAGGGGGGACCGGGCTCCCCCATGCCGGAAAGCCAATCGGCGGTTTTCGAGCCGGAGCCGAACACCTGGAGGAAGGCGTCGTGGGCGCCGGCGAGGGCGGCGTCCATTCTTCGGGTCTCTTCCAGGACCGACAGGGGGTTGCTCGCCAGAGCCGTCCTGAGCACCGACGTCCGGGGCCAGGCGAAACACACCGCCTTCAGTCGGGCGTCGAACCCTGCGGCCAGGTCGCGCGCACGCTCCAGGGTCTGGACGAGACCGTCCCTTGGCGTAGCATCGACGATGATGTCGCGGTAGGTCATGGATGTTCTCCTTTCCAGTCCTTGCATGCCGGCGGCGCAGGGCGTCGAGCATGTCCGTCTAGCTTGCTCATTGGCGGCGCCGTTGCGTTGATCCAGATCACACATCCAGGGGCTGGATCATCAAGGCATCCCTGTCTCTGTTCCAACGACTCCGCAGCGTCTGTTCCCTGACGATCGGGACGTCGGTTCAGCTGTGCGTTTGACGTGTCTTCGATAGGGGCGAGGTCCATGAGGATAGAAGCCCGCAGGATCATGATTGTTGCGAGGCGAGGCGTGTTCGCCAATGATCATTTGAGGGCGAAGCTTGGAAGCCCTGACCAGGAGCAGACCGCTATGGCCGAAGGACATGCTCATGGGGCAGGGGCCAGCAGCAAACGCCTGATGTGGGCGCTCGTCCTGACGACGACCTTTCTGATCGCCGAAGTCGTCGGGGCCGTGGTGTTCAAGAGTTTGGCCCTGCTATCGGACGCCGCCCATATGTTCACCGATGTGGCTGCGCTGGCGATCGCGCTGGCGGCGATCAAGATTGGCGAGCGGCCGGCAGACTCCGTGCGGACCTTCGGCTATCGTCGGTTCGAAATCCTCGCCGCCGCCTTCAACGCCGTCCTGTTGTTTCTGGTGGCGGGCTACGTCCTCTATGAAGGCGTTCTGCGCCTTTTCGCGCCCGAACCCGTCGGCTCCGTCGGGATGCTGGTCGTGGCTTCCCTGGGCCTGGTCGTGAACCTGGTGTCGATGCGGCTGCTGGCCTCCGGTGCGAACGCCAGCCTGAATGTGAAGGGGGCCTATCTCGAGGTCTGGGCCGACATGCTGGGTTCCGTCGGGGTGATCGGCGGGGCCGTCCTCATCATGTTGACGGGCTGGGCCTGGATTGATCCGGTGGTCGCGATCGGCATCGGTCTGTGGGTGCTGCCGCGCACCTGGATGCTCTTGAAGAACACCACCCATATCCTGCTGGAAGGCGTGCCCAAGGACCTGTCCTTGGAGGCTGTGCGAGCGACGATCGCCGCCGTGCCGGGGGTGGCCGAGGTCCATGACCTGCACCTTTGGGGCGTCAGCAGCGATGATGTGAACGGCTCCGTTCACCTGGTTCTTGCCGAAGGCTGGGACGCTGAGCGGGTTCGTCGTGCGGTTCTGGCGCAGATGAACGACGTCCATGGCATCGATCACGCCGCCGTCCAGATCGAATCCGGGCCGGCCGGGGAGGGGGAGGCCTTGGGTCACGGGCGTATCGCTCATCCATAGGGTTGAACCGGTCCGTACATCTCCGACCTTGCGGACCCTCGTTCAGGACGCGGGGCAATGACCGACCCGAGCGCTGCGACGTCGACGGCCCGAGTCGCCAGCCTTCCAGAATAATCTCGCGCTCCTGAAATATTTTGAGGGTTCCGGTACGGAAATGCGTATTGGATCTTCCGGCGTCATCTTTGGATTTGTGCGACGCACAATGAGTTCATGCGTCATCATTTGGCGCGTTGGAAAATAGTCACGTCCAACCCACCCTCACCAACGAGGTGACGATTCTGTGTCTATTTTGAGTGGAATGCGTCATCTTTTTGCGCACATCTGTCGAATGCGGGCATGAAACATGACGGTTTGGCGGCATTCATATGTATATACATGACTTGACTCCCCTGACGCCCAACCGGAACGTGGCGATGCAGGACCGGTTCGTCTGGGCCGAAACGCGAGGGGAATGACCATGAACCGCATGAAAAAGAGGCTCTTGTTCGCAGGTGCGGTAATCTCCGCCACCATGTGCGGAATGCCCGCATTCGCGCAGGAAGCCGAGACGACCAACGTCGGCGAAATCGTCGTCACGGGCAGCCGGATCAAGCGCCAGGACATCAGCGGGGTCGGTCCCGCCACGGTCGTCACAGGCGAGGATATCGAGCGTACGGGGATCACGAACGTGGAGGCGCTGCTGCAGCGACTGCCGTCGTCCGCAGGGGCTGCCGGCAATCAGACCAACTCCTATTGGACCGGCAACGGCTACGGCACGGCGCAGGTCAATCTGCGAGGCCTCGGCATCAACCGGACCCTGACGCTGATCAACGGTCGGCGGATCGTCAACGGCGGCACGGGCGCCAACAGCGCTCCGGATCTGAACATGATCCCGACCGCCATTATCGGCCGAATGGACGTGCTGAAGGACGGCGCCTCCGCCATCTACGGCGCCGACGCCGTCGCGGGCGTGGTCAACATCGTCACCATCAACGATTTCGAGGGCCTCAAGCTCTCAAGCAAGTATGGCGTCACGGACGAAGGTGACGGCCAGGACCTCTCCTTCGACCTGTTGTGGGGCATGCGCGGCGACCGCGGCGGGGTCACCGCCGCCCTGACCTATCAGAAGACGGAAGCCGTCAACCTGGCGAGCCGCGCTCCCTGCGGGCTGGGCGAGATCAACGGAAAGCTGGCCTGCGTCGCGAGCGCCACGACGCTCGGGGGCCGGGCCGTGCTTCCCAACGGCCAGCAGATCAACTTCAACCAGATCCCGGGCGGCGACGGGGACTTCTTCGAACCCTACAACGCCGCCAAGCATAACTATAACGGCAACCCCTTCCTCAACGCCGTGTCGCCGATCGAGCGCCTCAGCACGGCCATCCTGGCCGACTACCAGCTGACCGACACCGTCAGCCTGTTCGGCGAAGTCTTCTTCACCCACAGGGAAAGCAACCAGCTCGCAGCGCCAGGGGCCCTGCGGAACCTGAAGATCGCGGCGTCCCATCCGACCAACCCGACGGGTCAGGACATCACCCTCATTGCACGGCGTCTCGCCGAACCGGGGCCGCGTCACTTCTTCCAGGAAACCGACACCTATCGGTTCGTCGGCGGCGCCCGGGGCGCCATCGCCGGCGACTGGACCTGGGAAGCCGCCGTCAACTGGGGACGCAACACCGGCGTCGACGGGATGACCAATATCGCCAACCTTCAACGGGTCGGCGAAACCCTGAACACCGCCGTCTGCAGCAACGCGGCGGGCGCGGCCATCCCCTGCGGTGACTATCTGGGCGCCGGAGACCTCAGCAAGGAGGTGCTCGACTATATCCTCTTCACCTCGCGCGACACCGGGGGGAATGAGCAGCGCAGCGTCACGCTCGACGTCACCGGCACGGTGCTCCAGCTCCCGTCCGGACCGCTCGCCGCCGCGGCGGGTCTCGTCTACCGCGAGGAAAAGGGCTGGCGCGATCCTGACGCCCTCACCGTTCTGGGTATCGCCAACACCAACCAGCAGGACCCCATCGCCGGCTCGACCAAGGCCAAGGAAGCCTATGTCGAACTGTCGGCGCCGCTCCTGTCCGACCTGCCGTTCATCCAAAGGCTCGAGCTCGACGCGGCCGTCCGCTATTCGGACTATGACCTGTTCGGCGGCAACACCACCTACAAGCTGGGCCTGAACTGGAGCGTCGTCGACAGTCTTCGCCTGCGGGCCACCTTCGGCACCGGCTTCCGGATTCCAAGCGTTCCCGAACTGTTCGGCGGCGTTGCAGAGGGCAATCTGACGACGACTGATCCGTGCAGCCGCTACAGCACCAGCGGAAACGCGACGCTGATCGCCAACTGCCAGGCTTCCGGCGTGCCGGCTAACTATGTGCAACTCGGCAACACGGTCCTGACCACGGTCGGCGGCAATCAGAAACTCTCGCCCGAAACGGCCGAGACCCTCACCCTGGGTCTGGTCTGGCAACCCGAGCAGGTCAAAGGCCTGTCCCTGACCGTCGACTATTTCGACATCAAGATCGAAGACGCGATCCGGTCCATCCCGGGGTCCACCAAGCTGGCCATCTGCTACGCCTCGCCGGGCATGAACCACCCCTTCTGCG
>DAIOID010000091.1:10799-12583 GCA_036744355.1 Brevundimonas sp. | reverse complement strand
GGGAAGAAGGAGCTCTCCGCGAAGGAGACCACGGCCAGCGACCGGGTCGCGTGACGGTGGCGGGCCAGAGAGAAGACCCAGTCATAGAGCTTGCGAAGCATACAGGCGTCCCGGTTGAGCCTGCGGCTCTAGCAGGCCGGAAGCCCGCGCGCACCCGTCGATCATCGCCTGCGACACCGCAACGTGTCCTGTTTCGGATCAGCCCCGCCTTGCGCCCGACGGGGGGCGCCCATTAGGTTCCGCCCCAATCGGCGGCAGCAGCCGCCACCAAAATACTGAGAGGAGACGCGTCATGCAGGACGCCGCCGCCAAACTCGACCAGGAAAACCCGCTGGGCGTGGACGGTTTCGAATTCGTCGAATTCACCGGCCCCGAGCCGGAAGCCATGATCGCTCGTCTGGAGCTGATGGGCTTCACCCCGACCCATGTGAACCCGACCACCGACGCGGTGCGCCTGAAGCAGGGCGACATCACCATGCTGGTCAACCGCACGCCCAAGGGCCAGGCGGCGGACTTCGCCAGGGACCACGGCCCCTCGGCCAACGGCATGGCCTTCCGCGTCGCCGACGCCAAGGCCGCCTATGAGGGCGCGCTGGAACGCGGCGCCCGCGCCGCCGAGGGCGTGCACGGCGGTGCTCTGGGGAACGACTATCCCTATATCCTGCAGGGCATCGGCGGCAGCCTGCTGTACGTCATCGACCAGTACGGCGAGCACGGCTCGCTGTATGAGGCCTGGGACGAGATCGAGGGCTGGGAAGAGGCCGAGCGCAAGAACTCGATGGGTCTCGAAATCCTCGACCACCTGACCCACAACGTGCGTCGCGGCGAGATGCGCACCTGGTCGGGCTTCTATGGTTCGGTCTTCAACTTCGAAGAGCAGAAGTATTTCGACATCAAGGGCAAGGCGACGGGCCTGTTCTCGCAGGCCATGATCGCGCCCGACCGCGCCATCCGCATTCCGCTGAACGAGAGCCAAGACGACAACTCCCAGATCGAGGAGTTCCTGCGTCGCTACAACGGCGAGGGCATCCAGCACATCGCCCTGACCACCGAGAACATCTACGAGACGGTCGAGGCGATGAAGGCACGCGGCGTGGCCTTCCAGGACACGATCGAGACCTATTTCGAACTGATCGACAAGCGTCTGCCGCACCACGGCGAGGACGTGGAGCGGATGCGCAAGAACCGCATCCTGATCGACGGCTCGGACGAGGAAGGCCTGCTGCTGCAGATCTTCACCCAGGACACCTTCGGCCCGATCTTCTTCGAGATCATCCAGCGCAAGGGCAACGAAGGCTTCGGCAACGGCAACTTCCAGGCCCTGTTCGACTCGATCGAGCTGGACCAGATCCGTCGCGGCGTCATCAAGGTCGACGCCTGAATGAAGGTGCGGCCGCCGCACTGGCTGCCCTGGCTCGGCCCGCTTCTGGCGGCCGGGGCCGGGGCGCTGGCCGGGGAATACTGGCTGGGGGGAGGCTTCTGGATGGTGCTGCTGGCGGCGCTGGTCTGCGGCTTCGCCCCCATTCTGGGCTACCGTGTCTGGAAACGACTGCACTACCGGCGCTGATGATTTCCTCCCCATTTTATGGGGAGGGGGACCGCGTAGCGGTGGAGGGGGCGGCGCGAACCTTCGCCGCCTGAGTCGCCCCCTCCGTCACGGCGCTTGCGCGCCGCGCCACCTCCCCATCAAATGGGGAGGAAAGAAAATGGGGGAACCGAGCATGAAGACATCCATCCTGAGCGCCGTCGCAGCCCTGAGCCTTCTGGCCACGGCCGCCCACGCC
>DAIOID010000091.1:4449-10699 GCA_036744355.1 Brevundimonas sp. | reverse complement strand
AACGAAGCCCCGCTGAACGAGCGCAAGTTCGGCACGGTCGGCGCCGTGGCCCTGGACAGCCAGGGGCGGCTGGCGGCGGGCACCTCGACGGGCGGCATGACCGCCAAGCGCTGGGGCCGGGTCGGCGACGTGCCGGTGATCGGCGCGGGCACCTACGCCTCCAACGCCGACGGCTGCGCCGTCTCGGCCACCGGATCGGGCGAGTATTTCATCCGCGCGACGGTGGCCCGCGACATCTGCCAGCGCACCTCGACGGGCATGGGGGTCCAGGCCGCCGCCGACGCCGAGATCGCGGATGTCGGCTCGATCGGCGGCGACGGCGGCGTCATCGTCATGGGCAAGGACGGGACGGTCGCCTTCTCGATGAACACCTCGGGCATGTATCGCGGCGAGGCCGGTTCGGGCCGCGCCTCGCGCGTCGCCATCTACGCCGACGAAGAAGCCTCGCGATGACCGGCAAGGTCGTCGATCTGGAGCAGAAGTTCGGCGGCTTTTCCGACCACTGGCGGCCGCGGGTCGCGGCCCAGCTGAACGGTCAGGATGTGCGGCTGGTCAAGGTGCAGGGGGTCTTCCCCTGGCACAGCCACGCGGACGCCGAGGAGATGTTCCTGGTCTGGAAAGGGCGGTTCCGGGTCGAGTTCCGCGACCGCGTGGAGACGCTGGGGCCCGGCCAGTTCATCGTCGTGCCGCGCGGCGTCGAACACCGCACCGCCGCCGACGAAGAGGCCGAGGTGATGATCTTCGAGCCCTCGAACGTGATCAACACCGGCGACGCCCCAACCTCGGAATTCACCGCGCCTTCCGGCCTGACGATCTGATCCGGACCCTATGACGACACGCGACCATCCCGGCGTCATCGCCCCGCCGCCGCTGATCTACCTCGGCTTCCTGCTGGCCGGGTTCGGGGTCGGGCGACTGGTCAGCGAGCCGTCGCTGGGCCTCGATGCGGACTGGCGGCGCGGACTGGCCTTTGTGCTGGTGATCGGCGGTCTGCTACTGGACGGGATCGCGGCCGGGACCTTCCGCCGCCTGGGCACGCCGCCCGAGCCGTGGAAGCCGACGACAGCGCTCGCGACCGGCGGCCTCTACCAATACAGCCGCAATCCCATCTACGTCGGTTTCGCCATCACCTACGCCGGATTCGCCGTGGCCATGGACAGCCCGGTCGCCCTGGCCCTGCTGGCCCCCTGCCTGATCGTCGTCGATCGCTTCGTCATTCAGCGTGAAGAAGCCTATCTGGCCGCCAAGTTCGGCGCCGAATACCAGGCCTACAAAGGAAAGGTCCGCCGATGGCTGTGACCCCGAACCGCCCCGCCCCGCACGCCGACGAACTGTCGGAAATGGCCATCGAGGAGTTGGACGCCGCCTGCGGCCTCTTGTGGGTCGAGATGAAGGCGATCACCCCCTGGGGCGACACCTATGAAGGCATGGCCCCGTCGGGTCGGGCGGTCGAGATCGAGCGCCGCTACCTGTGGGCGCCTGAGCCGGTGGGCGCCATCGCCGTCGAGGTCGAGGTGCGCGATCCCGCCCTGCGCACCGGGGCCGAGGCCCGCGCCGTGATTTCGCCCCCGAATAGTTGATCGAACGGCGTCCGCGCCGGTCATGTCTCCGCTTCCCAATCCCCTCGCCCAAGACTAGCTTCGCCCTATGAAACTCGCCTCGCTCAAGCACGGCCGTGACGGCCGCCTCGTCGTCGTCTCCAAGGACCTGAACTGGTTCACGGACGCCTTCCTGATCGCCCCGACGCTGCAGGCGGCGCTGGATGACTGGGACCGCTGCGAGCCGCAACTGCGGGCGCTGGCCGAGAGCCTGGAGCACGAAGCCGTGCCGCTCGGCCGCTTCCGCGAACATGAGGCCGCCGCCCCTCTGCCCCGCGCCTATCAATGGGCCGACGGCTCGGCCTATGTGAACCACGTCGAACTGGTGCGCAAAGCCCGCAACGCCGAGATGCCGGCGACCTTCTGGACCGACCCGCTGATGTATCAGGGCGGCTCCGATCACTTCATGGGCCCGCGCGACGCCATCCCGCTGAAGGACGAGGCCTGGGGCTGCGATCTGGAGGCCGAGATCGTGGTCGTGACCGGCGACGTGCCCCTGGGCGCCACACGCGACGAGGCCCTGGCCTCGATCCGTCTGGTCGGTCTGGTCAACGACGTCAGCCTGCGCAACCTGATCCCCGGCGAACTGGCCAAGGGCTTCGGCTTCGTCCAGTCCAAGCCGGCCAGCGCCCTGTCGCCCGTCTTCGTCACCCCGGATGCGCTGGGCGACCGTTGGAAGGACGGCAAGCTGTCCGGCGCCCTGTCGGTGCAGTTGAACGGCAAGGACTTCGGTCAGGCCGACGCGGGCGTGGACATGACCTTCGACTTCGGCGTTCTGATCGCCCACCTGGCCAAGACCCGCGCCCTGATCGCTGGCTCGATCATCGGCTCGGGCACGGTGTCGAACAAGGACGCCGACGGCGGTCCGGGCAAACCGGTGGCCGAGGGCGGTCTGGGCTATTCCTGCATCGCCGAGGTCCGCACCGTCGAGACCATCCTGACCGGCGAGCCGAAAACCCCCTTCCTCAAGCACGGCGACACCGTCCGCATCGAGATGCTGGACGACAAGCACCACACCATCTTCGGCGCCATCGAACAGACGGTCGCCCCGGCCTGACCCCTTTCCAAACGCCGTTCGTCGAGTTAGGCAGGCGGCGTTCGGAGGGGGCGTTCCATTATGTCGCCGCAAACCATGGGCCCGCTGATCGGCATCAGCGTGGCCCTGATCATCATCCTGCTGCGCAACCGGCGCAAACGAACCCTGCGGCCGCACCTGCTGTGGGTCATGCCCCTGCTGGTCACCGTTGCGATCGGCTTCGGCTTGTGGGCCAACACCCAGCATCCGCATTTCGGGCCGTTCGCCTGGATCGCCTTCATTGTCGCCTTGGCCCTCGGCGGCGTCGCAGGCTGGTGGCGCGGCAAGACCATCACCATCGAGAAGGAGCCGGATGGTTCACTGAAGGCCCAGGCCTCGCCGCTGGGGCTGATTCTCGTGATCGGCCTGTTCGCCGCCCGCGCGGGCCTGCGCGAAGTCATGCAGACTAACGCCGCCGCCTGGCGCCTAGACGCCGTTGTCGTGACCGACGCCTTCATGCTGTTCGCCGTGGGTCTGATCGTCACCCAGCGCGTCGAGATGTACATCCGCGCCCGCCGCGTCCTGGCGGGCGGAACCGACAGCCATGTCGAGGTCGCGGCCTAGTTTTCTAAGCGACGCTTTCGTCGATTGACCCGGCGCAATCCGCCGCTAGATTGCGCCGCCCAGACCTGTGCGGGTGTGGTGGAATTGGTAGACGCGCCGGACTCAAAATCCGGTTCCGAGAGGAGTGTCGGTTCGAGCCCGACCACCCGCACCATCTGTTTTGCGAGACCTTGGCCTGAGGCTGGAAAAATCGCACCCGACAGTCGCTCCAAACGAACAAGCCCGCCCCGGCGAACCGGAGCGGGTCTCATCAGACGAGCCGGGAGCGCTCCCGATCAATCGTAGCCGCCACCCGTTTTCTTGCATTCGCCAATAGGCTCGAGGGTGAAGTAGGGCGAAGTCACGCCCTGGACCGGCGATGCGACCACATTGCCATTCCAGCATCCATCGCGATACCAGCCGACCTGCGTCGTCAGGGTCGCGTCACTATAGAAGGTGCGATGGTACATGATCCCGGGCGCACGGGCGCCGGCGCTTGATGCGATCATGGTGGAAGCAGCGAGAACGGACGCGGCGAGAGCAGCATATTTGGCTATACGCATCATACTTTGAACCCTCCGATTGATTGCCACGCGGCACGGCATTCGGACGAGAGCGCGCATAGCAGGTCAATCGCAATCCCTACTCAGGGTTCAAATTGCTCAGCTAAAAGTAGTTTTCAGGACATTGAAGATCTGCAGCATTCAAGCCCGGGTCTCCGGGAAACATCGCCATGATCTGATTTTCCGTCGCTATGGCAGGCATCCTGCACGCAGCCTTGACCGTTCTATTGCATTCATCTTTGCGAGGAGGGTTTGGCGCGTCCTGCGCACTCTGAAACAAAGAATGAGCCGAAACCCGCTTGATTAAGCGGACACAAGTGTCCACTTGGCGATCTTCATGACCCGTCCCCTGCGAAAAGACGCCGCCGAACGCCGCGAGGCCTTGCTGAAGGCCGCCGCCGAGGCCTTCGCGCGCGACGGGCTGGAAACGCCCCTGCATCTGATCGCCGATCAGGCGGGCGTGGGGCGGGCGACGCTCTATCGCAACTTCACCGACCGATCCGAGCTGGCCCTGGCGGTCTTCGTCGGTCAGATCGACGACCTGCACGAACGGACGAAGGCGCGGCTGGACGACCCCGAGGTCTTCCTCTGGTTCCTGGGCCAGATGGTCGAGCTGATGATCCAGAGCGCGGGTCTGGCCAGCGCCATCCGCGACCTGAAGGACGAGGCCCTGGCGCCGATCCGCAGCGGGCTGAAGCGCGCGGGCGCCGAGGCCCTGGCGGTGTCGCAGGCGGCGGGACGGGTGCGCCCCGACCTGAGCGTCGAGGACACGCGCGTTCTGGCCCTGATGCTGGGGGCGCCCTCGCGCACGGTGGGGGCCGCCGACCGCGATCAGCTGAGCCGTCGGGCGCTTGAGCTGGTGCTGGATGCGGTTCGTCCGCAGGGCGGGCGCCTATGAGCCGCCGCGACTGGAACCTGCCCTGGGACGAGTATCTGGCGACGCTGAAGCCGCACGAGCGGCCGGCCCTGCCCGGCTCGCCCGCCACGCCCGACCACTCGACGCCGATGCGCTGGGCCTATGCCGCCGTGGGGATTCTGGTGGCCCTGACCGGCAGTCTGGGCAATGCGGCGGTGACGGCCAATATTCCGCAGCTGGCGGGAGACCTGGGCGTGACCATCGCCGAGGCGACCTGGCTGCCGGTCATCTTCGTCATGACCAACGCCTGCATGAATCTGCTGCTGGTCAAGTTCAGGATGCAGTACGGCCTGCGCCTGTTCACCGAGATCATCCTGATCGTCTTCCTGGCGACGGCGGCGGCCCACCTCTTCCTCGAGGATTTCGGCTCGACCCTGGTGGTGCGCGGCATCGCCGGCATCGCGGCTGCGGGCATGTCGACGCTCGGAATCCTCTACATCATCCAGGCCTTCCCGGCGCAGCACCGGCTGAAGGGCATCATCATCGGCGTGGGCCTGTCCAGCCTGGCCATTCCCCTGGCGCGGCTCGGGGTCGGGCCGCTGCTGGACCATGATCTGTGGCGGGCGGTCTACATGTTCGACCTGGGGCTGGTGCTGATCGCCCTGCCCGCCGTCTTCGCCCTGAAGATGCCGCCGGCCCAACGGGTCAAGACCTTCGAAAAGCTGGACTTCGTCACCTTCGCCCTGTTCGCGCCGGGGGTGGCCCTGCTGACCGCCGTGCTGGGGCTGGGGCGCATCGTCTGGTGGACCGAGGCGGCCTGGATCGGCTGGGCCCTGGTCGGCGCCCTGGTCCTGCTGACCGCCGCCGCCGTCATCGAGTACAACCGCGCCAATCCGCTGATCGACCTGAAATGGCTGGCGGGCGGCGACATCGTGCGGCTGCTGCTGGCCATCCTGCTTGTGCGGATCGTCCTGTCGGAACAGACGACCGGCGCGGTCGGCTTCCTGCAACAGATGGGGCTTGGCATTGATCAGATGCACGGACTGTTCTGGGTCATGCTGCTGGCCACGGCGGCGGGGACCCTGACCAGCGCCCTGACCCTGAACCCCATGAAGCTGTGGAAGCCCATCTCCATCGCGCTCGCCCTGATCGCGGTCGGCGCCTTCTTGGACAGCCATGCGACGGTGCTGACGCGGCCGGTAAACCTTTATTTCAGCCAGGCCCTGCTGGCCTTCGCCGCCGCCTTCTTCATCGGCCCGACCATGATCATCGGCTTCGGCAAGGTGCTGCAAGGCGGGGGCAAGAACCTGATCAGCTTCATCGTTGTCTTCTCCATCGGCCAGAACATCGGCGGGCTGATGGGCTCGGCCCTGGTCGGCACGGTCCAGACGATCCGCGAGAAGTATCACTCCAACCAGTTGGCCGAGCACATCGACCTGGGCGATCCCGAAGTAGTGCTGCGGCTGCAGCAACTGGGCGGGGCCTATGCCCACGTCATCGGCGACGCGGCCCAGAGACAGGGCGCGGCCCTGAAACTGCTGCAGCAGCAGGTCAGCCAGCAGGCCCAGGTCCTGGCCTACAACGACGTCTTCCTGCTGATCTCGGGCGCCGCCGC
>DAIOID010000091.1:0-4349 GCA_036744355.1 Brevundimonas sp. | reverse complement strand
CTGATCCTGCACGCCTGGCGCCTGCCGCCGTTCGACGGCGGGCCGCAGACCACGGACAACGCCTATGTGCGCGGCCAGGTGACGGTCATCAGCCCCCAGGTCAGCGGCTATGTCACCTCGGTCGAGGTGCAGGACTTCCAGCTGGTGCGGCAGGGCCAGTTGCTGGTCACCATCGACGACCGCATCTATCGCCAGCGGCTGGATCAGGCGCAGGCGGCCCTGCATTCCGCCGAAGCCGCCCTGGCCAACTCGGCCCAGAGCCAGGCCTCGGCGCGCGGCGCGGTCGCCCAGACCCGCGCCTCCATCGCCGGGGCCGAGTCGGCCGTGACCAAGGCGCGCGCCGACGCCCAGCGCGTCCGCACCCTGTTCACCGGCGGCTGGGTGGCTCAGGCCCAGGTGGACACGGCCCAGAACGCCCTGCGCGCCGCCGAGGCCCAACTGGCCGCCGCCCGCGCCGCCGAGGGCGTGGCTCAGACCGGCGTCACCTCGGCGGTCGTCAGCAAGGGCTCGCTGGAAGCCGCCGTCGAGAGCGCCCGGGCCCAGGTCCGTCTGGCCCAGATCGACCTGGACAACACCCGCATCACCGCCCCCCGCGCCGGGCGACTGGGCGAGGTCTCGGTGCGGGTGGGCCAGCAGGTCTCGGTCGGCACGCAGCTGATGGCCCTGGTGCCGGACGTGGTCTGGGTCACCGCCAACATGAAGGAGACGCAGATGCGCGACATCCGCGTCGGCCAGTCGGTCGAGATCTCCGTCGACGCCCTGGGCGGCCAGACCCTGAAGGGCAAGGTCGAGCGCATCTCGCCCGCCACCGGGTCCGAGTTCAGCGTCATCCGCCCCGACAACGCCACCGGCAACTTCACCAAGGTGGCCCAGCGCGTGCCGGTCCGCATCTCCATCGACCCGGGCCAGGAAGCCGCCGCGCGGCTGGCCCCCGGCATGTCGGTGGTGGCGCGCATCGACGTCCGCTCCGGCGGTGAAAAGGCGCGCTGACTTCTTGTTGCAACGCAAAATTGATGCAGCTTGAGGGTTGCGTCAGCCTGACGCAGCCCGCATCTGGTCCCGATGATCAGCGCCCCGCCTCAAACAACCGCCGCCCCCAAGGGGCCGGGGTTCGCCGAATTCGTCTGCCTGATCGCCGTCATGATGGCGATGAACGCCCTGGCCATCGACGCCATGCTGCCGGCCCTGCCGCACATCGGCGAGGACCTGGGCGTCGCCACTGAAAACACGCGCCAGTGGGTCATCACCGCCTATCTGCTGGGCTTCGGCGGGGCGCAGCTCTTCTATGGCCCGCTGTCGGACCGCTATGGCCGTCGTCCCGTGCTGTTCGTCGGCATCGGCCTCTATGTCGCCTTCAGCATCCTGGCCGCCTTCGCCCATTCGTTCGAGTGGCTGATCCTGTCGCGCATCGGCATGGGTCTGGGCTCGGCGGCGACGCGGGTGCTGGCCGTGTCGATCGTGCGCGACCGTTACGCCGGGCGCACCATGGCGCGGGTCATGTCTCTGAGTTTCCTCGTCTTCCTCGGCGTGCCGATTCTGGCCCCGACGGTGGGCCAGCTGATCATGCTGGTGGCGCCCTGGCGCTGGATCTTCGGCTTCTTCGCCCTGTTCGGCGGAAGCTTCCTGCTGTGGGCGGCCCTGCGCCTGCCCGAGACCCTGCATCCCGAAGACCGCATGCCGATCAACGTCAAGCGCATCGCCGGCGCCTTTGGTCAGGCCCTGACCAGCCGTCTGGGCATGGGCTACACCCTGGCCATGACCGCGATCAGCGGCGCCCTGTTCGCCTTCATCAACTCGTCGCAACAGATCTTCTTCGACGTCTTCAAGTCGCCGGGCCTGTTCACCACCGTCTTCGCCCTGGTGGCGGGCGGCATCGCCCTGGCCTCGGTGCTGAACTCGCGGATCGTCGAAAAGCTGGGCTCGCGTTTGATCGCCCACACGGCCCTGTTCGGCTTCATCGGTTTCAGCATCCTGCACGCCATCGTCGCCTATACGGGGCATGACAGCCTGTGGGTCTTCGCCGCCTTCCAGGCCTGCAAGATGTTCTGCTTCGGCTTCATCGCCGGCAACTTCGGCTCCATGGCCATGGAGCCGATGGGCCATATCGCCGGCACGGCGGCCTCGGCCCAGGGTTTCATCTCGACCATCGGCGGCGCCCTGCTGGGCTTCTGGATCGGTCAGCATTTCGACGGCACCACCGTGCCGATGACTGTCGGCTTCGCCGCCCTGGGCGTCGTCGCCCTGCTGTTGGTGCTGGCCGCCGAGAAGGGCCGGCTGTTCAAGGCGCATCACCTCCGTCCTGTGACGGCAAGCTGAACCGAGACTTGATCTTTACGGCGCGAGGGAGCCTTTTCGCACGCATCTGAATACGGAGCGTTCGATGACCCTGAAGCTGGTTGGGCGGGTTTCCGCCCTGGCCCTCGCCGCCGCCCTCGCCTCTTCCCTTGGCGCCTGCGCCACCGCGCCTGAAGGCGTGCCGATGACGCCTCTCGTCCCCGCGTCGCCGGTCCCGCCCGCCAACGACTACGTCAACGACGCCCACTCCTACGCCCGTCCGGCCGAAGCGCGGGTGACGCATGTCGACCTGGACCTGACCGCCGACTTCGCCGCCAGGACCCTGTCAGGCAAGGCGACGCTGGACGTGACCGGTCGCCCCGGCGCCACCGAGGTGGTTCTGGACGCCAAGATGCTGGACATCCGCAGCGTCACCGACGCCCATGGCCGCGCCCTGCAATGGAGTCTGGGCGGCGCCGATCCGATCAAGGGCCAGCCGCTGACCGTGCGCGTCCCCGCCTTCCGGGCCGGCGAAACGCAGAAGATCGTCGTTGACTACGCCACCCGCCCCGAGGCCTCGGCCCTGCAATGGCTCAGCCCGCAGCAGACGGCGGGCGGCCAGAAGCCCTTCCTGTTCAGCCAGGGGCAGGCGATCCTGACCCGCACCTGGATCCCGACCCAGGACAGCCCCGGCATCCGCCAGTCCTACAGCGCCCGCATCGTCGCCCCCGCCGACCTGACCGTCGTCATGTCGGCCGAGCAGCTGACGCCGAAAGGCGAGGCCGCCGGCGCCGGGACCAAGGCCTGGCGCTTCAAGCTCGAGAACCCGGTCCCGCCCTATCTGATCGCCATCGCCGCCGGCGACCTGGCCTTCGCGCCGTTCGACGAACGCACCGGCGTCTGGACCGAGCCGAGCCGACTTCAGGCCTCGGCGCAAGAGCTTCAGCCGACCGCCGAGATGGTGGACGCCGCCGAGGCGCTTTACGGCCCCTATCGCTGGGGCCGCTACGACCTGCTGGTCCTGCCGCCCAGCTTCCCCTTCGGCGGCATGGAAAACCCCATGCTGACCTTCGCCACCCCGACCATCATCGCCGGGGACCGGTCGCTGGTCTCGCTGGTGGCGCACGAGCTGGCGCACTCCTGGTCGGGCAACCTGGTGACCAACGCCACCTGGGACGACTTCTGGCTCAACGAGGGCTTCACCTCCTATTTCGAGAACCGGATCATGGAGGCGGTCTATGGCCGCGACGCCGCCGTGCAGGAGCAGGTTCTGGCCTGGAACGGGCTGCAGGACGAACTGAAGACCCTGGCGCCCGCCGACACCCGCCTGCACCTGGACCTGACCGGGCGCGATCCCGACGACGGCATGAACACCATCGCCTACGACAAGGGCGCCGCCTTCCTGCGCACCATCGAGCGGATCGCCGGGCGCGAGCGGTTCGACGCCTGGTTGCGCGGCTATTTCGACCGCAACGCCTGGCGGCCGATGACCTCGGAGCGGTTCATGGAAGACATCCGCACCCACCTGATCAAGGGCGACGCCGCCCTGGAGCAGGCGCTGCGGCTGAACGCCTGGGTCTATGAGCCGGGGCTGCCGTCCAACGTCGAGGCGCCCGTGTCGCACGCCTTCGAGCCGGTGGACGCCGCCGCCCGCGCCTTCTACCTCGCCAAGGGTCCGGCCTCGGCCGTGCCGTGGAAGGACTGGAACACCCAGCAGCGCCTGCGCTTCCTGTCGTGGCGGCCTCCGGTCAGCGTCGACAGCTGGCTGACGACGGCCCAACTGGCCGATCTGGAGCAGACCCTGAAGCTGGACACCGAAGGCAACGCCGAACTGGTCTTCGCCTGGCTGCAGGCTGCCCTGGCCAACCGCTATGAGCCCGCCGTGGCCACCGCCGACCGCTTCCTGACCAGCCAGGGCCGTCGCAAGTTCGTCCTGCCCCTGTTCCAGACCCTGTGGGCTGAAGGCGACTGGGGCCGTCCGATCGCCACACGCATCTACGCCAAGGCCCGGCCGCTTTATCACCCCGTCACCAGCAACTCGGTCGATCAGGTGGTGGGGCGCCCGTAAGCCCTAG
>DAIOID010000090.1:11217-12594 GCA_036744355.1 Brevundimonas sp. | reverse complement strand
ACCTTGCCGTCCAGCGACAGGGTGAAGGCGACGGCCTCATGCGCCATGGCCTGACGCTTGATCTCATCCGAGATGGCCATGGCCTCGGACCGCTCGGACTTCATGAACTTGAGGCGGGCGGGGGTGGCGTAGAAGAGGTCGCGGACCTCGACGCGAGCGCCGTGCGGGCCGGGGAAGCCGGCGGGGGCCACCGGGCGCTGATCGCCGCCGTCGACGGTCACGGCCCATGCGTCGGCTTCGTCTCGGGCGCGGGTCGTGATGGTCAGGCGGGCGACCGAGCCGATGGAGGGCAGGGCCTCCCCGCGGAAGCCGAGGGTGTGGATGCGCAGCAGGTCCACGTCGCCGGCGTCGTCGGGCTCCAGCTTGGACGTGGCGTGGCGTTCGACGGCCAGCGGCAGTTCGTCCTTGGGGATGCCCTTGCCGTCGTCGGCGATCAGGATGCGGGTCAGGCCGCCGCCGTCTGCCTGGATTTCGACGCGCGAGGCCCCTGCGTCCAGCGCGTTCTCGACCAGTTCCTTGATGGCGCTGGCGGGGCGTTCGACCACCTCGCCGGCGGCGATGCGGTTGACGGTTTCGGGGGGGAGGCGGCGAATGGGCATGTGAGTCGCAAGATAGGCGTGCGACGCGCGGGGCGCACCTCAATCCGCATTTTTGAGCGAACGGGGCTTGAAGCTCCGTAATTGCAACTTATACTGTTGCAGTCCGTCGGTGCGCCGACGGACAGACGAACCGCATCTGGGCCTCGTGTCCAGTCCTGAACATTCAACGAGGTCCTCCCATGAAGATCAAAGCCGCCATCCTGGCCGTTTCCGCCGCCGCCCTGCTGGCCGCCTGCAGCCAACCCGCCGCCGAGAAGGCCCCTGCCGCCGACGCCGCCGCGACCGCTCCGGTCGAGCTGAAGGCCCCGGCCGGCGTCTATGTCATGGACCCCACCCACGCCTCGCTGCAGTGGTCGATCGGTCACAACACGATTTCGAACTACACGGCCCGCTTCAACACGTTCGACGCCAAGATCACGCTGGACCCGGCCAATCTGGCCAATAGCGCGGTCGAGGTCAGCATTGATCCCGCTTCGGTCGACGCCAACTATCCGGGCGACTACACTGGCACCCACGCGGGCTCGGGCTTCAAGAGCTGGAGCGAGGACATTGCGAAGAACAAGAACTTCCTGAACGCCGGCGCCTTCCCGCAGATCACCTTCAAGTCGACCAAGGTCGAGCTGACCGGCCCGCGCACGGCCAAGGTGACGGGCGACCTGACCTTCCTGGGCGTGACCAAGCCGGTGACGCTGGACGCCACCTTCAACGGCGAGATCGAGAAGCACCCCTTCATGCAGGTCCCGGCCATCGGCTTCGCCGCTGAAGGCAAGTTCAAGCG
>DAIOID010000090.1:9335-11117 GCA_036744355.1 Brevundimonas sp. | reverse complement strand
GCCATGATCCCGATGGGCTGGTGGATGAGCGAGGCGATCAAAGAGCCGGGCAGTCAGGCGCTGGCCTATCGCGTGTTCCAGATCCACAAGTCGGTCGGTTTCCTGATCCTGGCGCTAACGGCGCTGCGGCTGGTCTGGCGGCTGACGCACCGGACGCCGGGGATGCCGGCCGAGATGAAGACCTGGGAGACGTTTGCGGCGCGGGCGACCCATGCGGCCTTCTACGGCCTGATGCTGGCCCTGCCTTTGACCGGGTGGCTCTATGTCTCGACCGGCTGGGCCCTGGCGACGGATGCGCCGCTGGCCGTGGCGACCAGCTGGTTCGGCCTGTTCACCGTGCCGCATCTGCCCTTCATCGGCGAGGCGGCGGCGGGCCTGCGCCGGGCGGTGGCCTATCAGGCCATGGGGGCGCATGGGCTGATGGCCTGGGGCGCGGTTGTGCTGATCGCCATGCACGTCGGGGCGGCGTTGAAGCACCAGTTCATCAATCGCGACGGGGTTCTGGCCCACATGATCCCGGCGCTGAAGCATGGCGAGGGGCGTACCGCGCCGGAACCGAAGCCGCTGCTGCGCCGGACCGAGCGTCTGGCGGGCCTCGGCTTCATCGCGGTTCTGGCCGTCGCGGGCGGCATCGCGGCCAAGCCTGCGCCTCTGGCGGATGGGGCAGGGGCCGAGGCCCACGCTGTTGCGGCGCCCGCTCAGGCCGAGGCGGCGGTCACGCCGGGGACGGCGACGGCCTGGACCATCGACAAGGCGGGTTCATCTATCGAATTCACCGGAACCCACGCGGGCAAGGTCTTCAAGGGGCAGTTCGAGCAGTGGGAGGGTCAGGTCTGGTTCGATCCGGCTGATCTGGCGGGCTCCAAGGCCGTGGTTCTGGTCAAGACCGGAACGGCGAAGACCGGCGACGCGACCCAGGAAGGCAGCCTGAGCGGGGCCGAATGGTTCGACCCGAGCGCCTATCCGACCGCGCGGTTCGAGGCGGCGACGTTCAAGGCCTTGGGCGGGAACCGCTACGAGGCGACGGGAACGCTGCGGATCAAGGCGACGACCGTGCCCGTGGTTCTGCCCTTCACCTTTGACGAGGCGAACGGCGTGGCGACGGTGGCCGGCAAGCTGGAGCTGGACCGCACAGCGCTGGACCTCGGCATGATGTCCGACGCGGGCGGCGACTGGGTGTCCAAGGCGATTGGCGTGGAGATCAAGGTGAAGGCGAAGCGGGCGTCACAGCCTTAAAACCTGCCGTCATCCCGGAAGCGGCGCAGCCGCTATCCGGGACCCAGGCGCTGAATATCAAGCAGGGCCAGTGGCGTCTGAAATCCGCCGTCTGGGTCCCGGATCGCCTCTGCGAGGCGTCCGGGATGACGGCATGAGGCGGAGGAGAGAGGGCTTAGGGGTTTGCCCGACTCCGCTTCGGGCGTTACAGCCTTCGGCTTCCCTTAACGAGCGCCCGAAGAGCGACGCCATGCACGATATCCGAGCCATCCGCGACAATCCCGAAGCCTACGTCGCCGGCTGGTCGTCGCGCGGGGTGGAGGACGCCGCCGATGTGGTGGCGCGCATTCTGGCGCTGGACGTCGAACTGCGCGCCGCCCAGACGACGGGTCAGGAAGCCCTGGCCAAGCGCAACGCCGCCTCCAAGGCCATCGGCGCCGCCATGGGCAAGAAGGACATGGCCGAGGCCGACCGGCTGAAGGCCGAGGTCGAGGCGCTGAAAGCCGAGATCGCCGAGGCGGGCGAGGCCGAAGCCGCCAAGGGCGCCGAACTGCGCGACCTGCTGGC
>DAIOID010000090.1:7264-9235 GCA_036744355.1 Brevundimonas sp. | reverse complement strand
AGCCCATGCGTCTGACGGCGCTGACGCCCTGCTTCCGGGCCGAGGCCGGGTCGGCGGGGCGTGATACGCGCGGCCTGATCCGCCAGCATCAGTTTTCGAAGGTCGAGATGGTCTCCATCTGCCGTCCCGAGGACTCCGAGGCCGAGCACGAGCGCATGACCGGCTGCGCCGAGGCGGTGCTGCAGGCGCTGGAACTGCCCTATCGCAAGGTGCTGCTGTGCAAGGGCGACATGGGCTTCTCGGCGCAGAAGACCTATGACCTCGAGGTCTGGCTGCCGAGCCAGAACACCTATCGCGAGATAAGCTCCTGCTCGAACTGCGGCGACTTCCAGGCCCGGCGCATGGACGCCCGGTTCAAGCGCGCGGGCGAGAAGAAGACCGAGTTCCTGCACACCCTGAACGGCTCGGGCCTGGCGGTCGGCCGCACCCTGGTCGCGGTGATGGAGAACTATCAGCAGGAGGACGGCTCTATCGCCGTGCCGAGCGCGCTGCTGCCCTATATGGGCGGCCTGACCACGGTGGGTTCGGTTTCCAAGTAATGCGTATCCTCCTCACCAATGACGACGGCATCGAGGCGGAAGGCCTTGAATGTCTTGAGAAGATCGCTCGCACCCTGTCGGACGACGTCTGGATCGTCGCGCCCCAGACCGAGCAGTCGGCCAAGGGGCGGGGGATCACCCTGACCGAGCCGCTGCGGGTCAATCAGCTGGGCGACAAGCGCTTCGCCGTGACGGGCACGCCGACCGACTGCGTCATCCTGGCGGTCAACGACCTGATGCCCGAGAAGCCCGATCTGGTGCTGTCGGGCGTCAATCGCGGCCACAACGTCGGCGAGGACGTCAGCTATTCCGGCACGGTGGCCGGCGCCTTGCAGGGCATGGCCTTCGGCATCCGCTCCATCGCCCTGTCGCAGTCGCTGGAACGCTTCCATGACGACGTCGTGGCGCACTGGGAAACGGCCGAGGCCTTCGCGCCCGGCATCATCGCCAGGCTGCTGGAGCAGAAGTGGGAGGACGGCGTGGTCATGAACGTCAACTTCCCCAAGCTGCCGCCGGAGCTGGTCAAGGCGGTCGAGGTGACCAAGCAGGGCTTCCGCGACATCGGCGAGATGCACGCCATCCGCCGCACCGACCTGCGCGGTCGCGACTACTACTGGATGGCCTTCCGCGGCGCGCCGCAGGAGCACGCCGAGGGCACCGACCTGCGGGCCATGGACGACGGCCGCATCTCGGTCACGCCGCTGCACATCGATCTGACGCATATGCGCAGCGTCAACGACCTGAAGAAGGTGCTGGGCGGCGCGCCCCCCAAGGGACCGCTGGAAAAATGAGCCTGTCGGACGACCGTGCGGGCCGGTTGATCCTGTCGCTGCGGCGGCAGGGGGTCACCGACGCGCGGGTGCTGAAGGCGATGGAATCCATCGACCGGTCGCTGTTCGTCCACGAAAAGTTCCTCGATCAGGCCTGGGAAGACCAGGCCCTCCCGATCGACTGCGCCCAGACGATCAGCCAGCCCTATATCGTCGGCCTGATGACCCAGGCGCTGGACGTCCAGCCGCGTCACCGCGTGCTCGAGATCGGCACCGGCAGCGGCTATCAGTGCGCGGTGCTGAGCCTTCTGGCGCGCTTTGTCTATTCGGTGGAGCGCTACAAGAGCCTGCTGACCGAGGCGGAGCACAAGCTGAAGCTGCTGGGCGTCGACAACGTCTTCACCCGCCACGGCGACGGCGGGCAGGGGTGGCTGGAACAGGCGCCCTTTGACCGGATCATGGTCACGGCGGCCTCGCCGCATGAACCGACGGAACTGCTGAAGCAGTTGAAGCCTGGCGGGATTCTGGTGGCGCCGGTAGGCCGCAGTTCGGTGCAGATGCTGAACCGATATACCGGTCAGGAAGACGGCAGCTTCCGCCGCGAAAGCCTGTGCGAAGTCCGCTTCGTGCCCCTGGTCGAGGGCACGGCCAAGGAGGGGTAG
>DAIOID010000090.1:0-7164 GCA_036744355.1 Brevundimonas sp. | reverse complement strand
GCGCATGGGCGGCTTCACGGGCTGGATCAGGGCGACGGTCGTCGTCGGCGGGGCGCTGACGGTCGCGGCGTGTTCGACCTATCCGAACGAGCCGCGCTATTCGACGCGTCCCATGCCGGTCGGCGGGCAGCCTGCTTATCCGGCGCAGCCGCAGCAGCCGGGCGCCTATCCGAACAACAATCCCTATTACGCCCAACCGGCGCAGCCGCAGACGACGCCGCCGGCGCGCCCCTATGAGGAGCAGGGGCCGCGCGCACCGTCGGGCAGCATCGAGGGCGGCGGCCTGCCGCCCGCCGGCGGTCCGGCCTATCCCTCGACCAGCGCACCGACCGCCCCGAGCAGTACGCCGCCGTCGCGGCCCAGCACCGGTCCGGTGACGCCGGGCGCTGCCTATGTGATTCAGCCTGGCGATACGATTTCGGGCGTCGGCCGTCGCTTCCAGACGCCGGTGCAGATCCTGATCGACCTGAATGGTCTGGGACCGCGCGGCGCCATCAGCTCGGGTCAGCGCATTATCCTGCCCGACAGCGCGGTCGACGCCGGTTCGGACCCCTACGCCACCGGGCCGTCGCCGGTCGGGGTGCGGACGCCCAACAATGGCGTGGTTCCGCCGCCGCCTCCGCCGCCCAGCGGCAACGCCGCCCTGCCGCCCGCGCGTGCGCCCGCTGTGACCTCCTCGACGCCGGCCTCGCCGGTTCAGGGCGCGGCCGTGGGCCAGGCCCTGGTCATGCAATGGCCGGTGCGCGGCGACATCCTGCGTCGCTTCGGCCCGGTGGGCATGGGCGAGCGCAATAACGGCATCAACATCGGCGCCGCAGCCGGCACCGAGGTCAAGGCCGCCGCCGCCGGGCGCGTGGCCTATGTCGGCGACGACCTGGTGGGCCAGGGGCTGACGGTCCTGATCGTTCACAAGGACGGCTGGCGCACGGTTTACGGTCATCTGGGCTCGGCCACAGTGCGCGACGGGGCGGAAGTTCGCGCCGGTCAGGCCATCGGCACGGTCGGCCTGACGGCGGGCGACGGGCGCCCCTCGATCCACTTCGAGACGCGCCAGATGCGCGGCGATGATCCCGTCGCCGTCGATCCGCTGGGCGTCCTGCCACGCTGATGGCAGTCGCCCGGCGTGTCCGGGCGGCATCGCCTGTGACACGTTGGCGTCAGGCCGCGTTGCAAATCGGCACGGCGCACCCTAGGTTCCGCGCCTCAATTTCTTATGGGGCCCCCGTTCAAGGTCGGCCCGGTTCGGGGAGTTTCCATGCCTACTGGTACCGAAGGCGGCCTGATGGCCCTCGTGGTGCAGATCGCGCCGATCGTCGCGATCTTCATCCTGTTCTACTTCCTGATGATCCGCCCGCAGCAGAAGCGGATGAAGGCTCATCAGGCGCTGATCGCCGGCGTGAAGCGCGGCGACGAAGTCGTCCTGTCGAACGGCATGGTCGGCAAGGTGACGCGCGTTGAAGACGCCGAGGCCATGGTCGAGATCTCGCAGGGCGTGAACGTCCGCGTGGTCAAGGCGATGATCGCCGAGGTGCGCAACCGCACCGCCATCGCCGCCAACGACAAGGGCTGAGCGGCTTCTCGCCGCTGACGCCCGCCCGAAATAGAGCCCTGACATGATTCAGCTCGCGCGCTGGAAAGTCACCCTGGTCGTGCTGTCGCTCGTTGTCGGGCTGCTGCTGGCCTTCCCGAGCGTGCTCAGCCCGGCGCAGCGCGACGCGCTGCCCGGCTGGCTGCCTAAGAACGGCCTGAACCTGGGCCTCGACCTGCAAGGGGGCTCCTACCTCCTGCTGGAGGTCGACGTGCCGGAGATGCGCAACAAGCGCGTCACCAACCTGATGGAAGACGTGCGGGTCGCCCTGCGCGAGAAGCAGGTCAACATCGGCGCCATGCAGCGTGAAACGGGCGGCGTGGTCGTCACCATCGCCGACGCGGGGCAGTATGATGTGGCCCTGACCGAGCTGCGCAATCTGGCTCAGACCGGCGCCGCCGCCACGGGCCAGTCGGACCGAGCGGTCACGCGTCTCAGCGACAACCGTATCCGCTTCGCCTTTACGGACGCCACGCTCAGCAGCATGGGCGCGACGGCGGTGGATCAGTCCATCGAGGTCGTGCGCCGTCGCCTGGACAGCTCGGGCACCAAGGAAATCGCCATCACCCGTCAGGGCGCGGACCGCATCGTGGTTCAGGCTCCGGGCCAGAGCGACCCGGCCGAGCTGGAGCGTCTGGTCGGCCGCACGGCCCAACTGACGTTCCAGATGGTCGACACCTCGACCAATGGCCTGCAGGACGCCATGGCCGGGCGCGTGCCGCCGGACGCCGAACTGCTGACCGACGATCAGGGCACGCCCTATCTGGTGAAGAAGCGCATCCTGGTTTCAGGCGAGAACCTGACCCGCGCCGGCGTCGGTTCGGACCAGAACGGCCGCCCGGCCATCGACTTCCGCTTTGACGGGCAGGGCGCGCGTCGCTTCGGCGAGGCCACCGCCCAGAATATCGGCAAGCCCTTCGCCATCATTCTGGACGGCAAGGTGATTTCGGCGCCGACCATTCAGGGCGCGATTACCGGCGGCACGGGTCAGATCACCGGCAACTTCTCGATCCAGTCGGCGGCTGAACTGGTGAACCTGCTGAACGGCGGCGCCCTGCCGGCGCCGCTGAAGGTCGAGGAACGCCGCGTCGTCACCGCCGAACTGGGCGCTGACGCGGTCAAGGCCGGCATGGTCTCGACCATCATCGGCTTCATCCTGATCTGCGTCTTCATGATCGGCGCCTACGGCTTCCTGTTCGGCGGCGTGTCGGTGCTGGGCCTGATCCTGAACGGCATCCTGATCATCGCCGCCATGTCGCTGTTCGGCGCGACGCTGACCCTGCCCGGCATCGCCGGTCTGGTGCTGACCTTCGCCGTGGCCGTGGACGCCAACGTGCTGATCTATGAGCGGATGCGCGACGAAGCGCGGGCCGGTCGTTCGGTCATCGCCTCAATGGACGCCGGCTTCAACAAGGCCATGGGCACGATCGTCGACGCCAACCTGACCACCCTGGTGGCGGCGCTGATCATGTTCATGTTCGGTGCGGGGCCCGTGCGCGGCTTCGCCTGGACGCTGACCATCGGCGTCTTCACCTCCATGTTCTCCTCGGTGATGGTCGCCCAGGTGCTGCTCGGGTATTGGCTCAAAGTCGCCAAGCCCAAGAAACTGCCGATCGCGGAGTGATGGCGATGCGTGGATGGCCCCTCATCAAACTGCTTCCGCAGAAGACGAACTTCCGGTTCGTCAAATATGCGCCCGCCGCCGGCGTGATCTCGCTGATCCTGTGCGTGGCGTCGATCGTCGGCTGCTTCTATCCCGGCCTGAACCTGGGCATCGACTTCCGGGGCGGCGCCTCGATGGAGGTTTCCAAGCCCGCCGGTCAGGTGCTTGAACTGGACAAGGTTCGCGGCGCCGTCAGCGAACTGGGTCTGGGCGATGTCCAGGTCCAGGGCATCGACAGCGCAGCCAGCGCCATCGTCCGCTTCCAGATCCCCGAGGACGAAGGCCAGAGCGCCGTCGTCGCCCGCGTCGAGAAGGCGATCGACGAGGCGGTCGGCGAGGTGAAGTACTCGGGCGTCAGCGTCGTCGGCTCCAAGGTCTCGGGCGAGCTGTTTACCAGCGGCCTGCTGGCCCTGGGCGCGGCCATCGTGCTGATGTTCATCTACATCTGGTTCCGGTTCGAGCCGCAGTTCGGCTTCGGCGCCGTGGCTGGCCTGGTGCACGACCTGATCCTGACCTTCGGCCTGATCGTCCTGTTCCGGTTCGAGTTCAGCCTGAACACCGTGGCGGCCATTCTGACCGTCATCGGCTATTCGATGAACGACACCGTCGTCGTGTTCGACCGCCTTCGTGAGAACCTGCGCAAGTACAAGACCATGCCGCTGCGTGAGGTCATCGATCTGTCGCTGAACGAGACCCTGTCGCGGACCATCATCACCGGCGTCACCGCCGTCGGCGTTCTGGCGGTTCTGGCTCTGTATGGCGGCGAGGCCCTGTTCGGCTTCTCCATCGTTCTGATGGTCGGCATCGTCATCGGCACCTATTCGTCGATCTATGTCGGCGCGCCGATCATCCTGCTGTGGGGCGTCAAGCGCGGCGGCTCCATCGACGAGGACGCCAAGCCGGTCAAGTTCGGCATGGCCAGCCGCCCCTGAGGCCGGCTTCTACCTGAAAAGGCTCCTCCTTCCCCCGGACGGGGAGGGAGGAGTAAGGTCACGCTTCCTGATTCCGACCCGGGGAGGGGCGTATGGCCAAACTGCTATCCAACTTCAGAACGACTTTCCTGCTCAGCATCCTGCTGGCGGGCGTCATGATCTTCGCCTTCGGCCGCATTGCGCCGGGCGGTTTCGATCTCGGCTTCGCCCAAGCGGCCTTCCGCTGGGTTCACGTCGTGGCGGGCATCCTGTGGATCGGCCTGCTCTACTATTTCAACTTTGTGCAGATCCGGATCATGCCGTCGATCCCGGCCGAGCTGAAACCCGCCGTCAGCAAGCACATCGCGCCCGAGGCCCTGTTCTGGTTCCGCTGGTCGGCGCTGGTGACGGTGCTGGCGGGGATCGCCATCCTGTTCACGCGCGGCCAGGTCTATGCCCATGAAGTCCTGACCTTCGGCCTGGCCGGCGATCTGAACGCGGGCGACCAGCAGTTCACCCTGATGGGGATCGGCGTCTGGCTGGCCATCGTCATGTTCCTGAACGTCTGGGGCGTGATCTGGCCGAACCAGAAGCGCGCTCTCGGCATCATCGCCGTCGACGACGACAAGAAGGCCAGGGCTGCGCGCATCGCCATGCTGGGCAGCCGCACCAACCTGCTGCTGTCGCTGCCGATGCTGACCTCGATGGCCATGTATCAGACCCTGTTCGGCTGAGACTTGCGCCATTGCGCGCAATGGCCGATGGCCTTGCGCGATGACTGTTGATCTTGATGCCCAGGTCCGCGCCGCCGACCCCGACCGCTGGCTGTCCAGCCGGTTCGTGGCCGATGTTCAGGCGCGCGCGGACCTGATCGCCCTCTACGCCCTCGAGGCGGAACTGCTGACCATTCCCACCCGCGTCACCCAGCCCATGCTGGCCGAGATGCGCTACACATGGTGGGCCGAGCAGATGGAGGGCGTTTTTTCCAACACCCCGCGCGTCGGCCATCCGGTGTTGGAGGCCCTGACCGCTGCGGTTGCTCGCCACGGGCTGGACCGCGCGCCGTTCGACGCCCTGATCGAGGCTCACATCGGACGGGTGCACGGCGAGCCGCACGACCTGGACGCCTTCTACGTCGGCCCCATGCAGGTGGCGGCGCAGATGCTGGCGGGCGAGGGGCATGACGCCGTCGTCGTCGAGGCCGGTCGTCTGTGGGCCTTGTCGCAGACGGGGCGGGCGGATGAAGCGAAGGCGCAAGCCGCCGCCGCCAACAGAGGGCTGAAGGCCCTGCCACCCGCCGCCTTTCCCGCCGTCGCCCATGCGACGCTGACACGTATTGACGAGCCAGAACCGCTGAAGCGGCTGCGCCTGTTCTGGAGCGTGCTGCGCGGCCGGGTCTAGATCGCGTTCAGCGGCAGCTTCAGGAAGCGTCGGCCTGACGCCTCGGCAGGGGGCAGGGCGCCGGCGCGGATGTTGACCTGCAGCGCCGGCAGGATCAGCTGCGGCGGGGGCAGGGTGGCGTCGCGGGCCTCGCGCATGGCGACGTAGTCGTCCTCGCTGCGCCCGGCCAGGTGGATGTTGGCCTTTTCTTCGCCCACGCTGGTTTCCCAGCGGAAGTCGGTGCGGCCTTCGGGCAGGTAGTCGTGACCGACGAAGACCCGCGTGGCGTCGGGCAGGCTCAGAATTTTCTGGATCGAGCGATAGAGGGTCCGGGCGTCGCCGCCGGGGAAGTCGCAGCGCGCCGTGCCGTAGTCGGGCATGAACAGGGTGTCGCCGACGAAGGCGGCGTCGCCGATGCGGTAGCTGACGCAGGCCGGCGTGTGTCCGGGCGTGTGCATCACTTCAACCGTAAGCGAGCCCAGGGCGAAGCGGGCGCCGTCGGCATAGGTCTCGTCGAAGACCACGGCGTCAGGCGTGACGTCGGTGGCCTCGAACAGGTCGCCGAAGGTCTTTTGCACGCGGGTGATCTTCTCACCGATGCCGATAGGCGCGCCGGTTCGATTGCGGATTTCGTCGGCGCCGGTCACGTGGTCGGCGTGGGCGTGGGTTTCCAGCACGCGTTCCAGTTTCAGACCGCGTTCGTGCACAGCCTCCAGCACCCGCTCGATCGAACCGGTCGAGGTGCGCGCCGCCGCCGGATCATAGTCCAGCACCGGGTCGATGATGGCGGCGGCGCCCGTGGCCGGGTCCGACACCAGATAGGTGACGGTGTGGGTCGCGCCGTCGAAAAAGCCGATGACGTCAGGCCTGTCGGTGGGGATTGGGGTCACGATGTCAGCCTCCTTGGTTGCGATCAATATATTAGAGATTGCTAATTTAACAAGTGCTCATATATTGGCGGCATGATCGACCTGAACGCCATCGGACTGGAACGCTTTCAAGCCAATGCGGGCGACGCCGCCCGGTTGCTGAAATCCCTGTCCAACGAAAACCGCCTGATGATCCTGTGCCAGATCGGCGACGGCGAACGGCAGGTCGCCGACCTGCTGCCGCTGGTCGGTCTGTCGCAATCGGCCCTGTCCCAGCATCTGGCGCGTCTGCGCGAGGACGGGCTGGTGAGCGCGAGGAAGAGCGGCACCGCCGTCTTCTATCGCATCGCCGACCCGGCCGCCCTGCAGGTGATCGGCGTTCTGGCCGAAATCTTCTGCCCTCCGGCTTCGGCCTGAGGCCCTTCCCAATCCAAGGACCATGACCATGAACCCCCTTATCTCCCTGTCGCCCGCCGAGGTCGCCGCTCGCTTGAAGGCGCGCTCCGCCGTGCTGGTCGATATCCGCGAACCCGACGAACATGCGCGCGAACATATCGTGGGCGCCGTCGCTGCCCCGCTGTCCGGCTTCGAGGCCGCTCATCTGGCGCTGACGCCGGGCAAGGACGTCATCTTCATGTGCCGCAGCGGCAACCGGACGGCGGGGCACTGCGACCGGCTGGCCGCGCGAGTCGACGGCCCGGCGCATGTGCTGGCCGGCGGCCTGGACGCCTGGAAGAAGGCCGGCCTGCCGGT
>DAIOID010000089.1:11600-12673 GCA_036744355.1 Brevundimonas sp. | reverse complement strand
CCCGCAAACATTGAACCGGTGGGCGTCTCGGCCTATCTGGCGCGGCTGACCTTCCTCCCATTCGGATCGACTTCGCCCATGACCCAACCTATCCCCGCCGAATGGACGCCGCACCGCGCCATGTGGGTCGGCTGGCCCAGTCATGCCGAGCTGTGGGGCGAGTATTTCGCGCAGGCCCAAGACGAGGTCGAAGCCCTGGTCCGCGCCCTGGCCGGTCCGGGCCGCGAGCAGGTCAGGCTGATGGTTGGCAATGACGAGGCCCTGCCCGGCACCCGCGCGCGTCTGGGCGGCGTCGACGGCGTCGAGGTCGTGGCCGCGCGCTTCGGCGACATCTGGCTGCGCGACACCGGCCCGATCTTCAACGCCGGCTCGAAAACGGCCCAGGCCTTCGCCTTCAACGGTTGGGGCGGCAAGTACGACTATCCGCACGACGACGAGGTCGCCGACCAGATCGCGGCCTTCTCGGGCGTGCCGACGACCCGCCATGACTTCATTCTCGAAGGCGGCGCCCTGGATCACGACGGCGAGGGCACGATCCTGACCACGCGTCAGTGTCTGCTGAACAAGAACCGCAACAAGACCTGGACCCAGGCCGATGCCGAGGCCGCTCTGGCCGCCTCGGTCGGCGCCAAGGTGGTGGTCTGGCTGGGCGACGGCCTGCTGAACGACCACACCGACGGCCACGTCGACAATCTGGCCCGCTTCGTCGCGCCGGGCGTGGTGGCCTGCCCCATCGCCTTCGGCCGCAAGGACCCCAACGCCGAGGTCTATGACGAGACCGCCCGCCTGCTGTCGGAAACGACCGACGCCATGGGCCGCAAGCTCAAGGTCCTGCGCATTCCGTCGCCCGGTCTGGTGCTCGACGCCGACGAGCGCCCGGTTCCGGCCAGCCACATGAACTTCCTGATCGCCAACGGCGCCATCGTGGTGCCGACCTATGGCGACGAGGTCGCGAGCCGTCTGGCGGGCGAGGCCCTGGCCACCGTCTTCCCCGACCGCGAGATCGTCCTGTCGCCGTCCAACGCCGTCCTGACCGGCGGCGGATCCTTCCACTGCATCTCGCAACAGGAGCC
>DAIOID010000089.1:0-11500 GCA_036744355.1 Brevundimonas sp. | reverse complement strand
CAGACCTCGTACGGTGAGGACATGCAGGCGAACATCGACAAGACCATCGGCCTGATCCGTCAGGCGGCGACCCAGGGCGCGCAGGTCATTCTGCCGTCCGAGCTGTTCCAAGGCCCCTACTTCTGCGTGACGCAGGAGGAGCACTGGTTCGCCACCGCCTATCCGTGGCGCGAGCATCCGGCCGTGGTCCAGCTGCAGCCGGTGGCCAAGGAGCTGGGCGTGGTCATCCCCGTCTCGATCTTCGAGAAGGAAGGCCCGCACTACTTCAACTCCATGGTCATGCTGGACGCCGACGGTGAGGCCCTGGGCGTCTATCGCAAGAGCCATATCCCCGACGGCCCCGGCTATCAGGAGAAGTACTACTTCCGCCCCGGCGACACCGGCTTCAAGGTCTGGAGCACCCGCTTCGGCCGTATCGGCGTCGGTATCTGCTGGGACCAGTGGTACCCCGAGGCCGCCCGCGCCATGGCCCTGCAGGGCGCCGACATCCTGATGTACCCGACCGCCATCGGCTCGGAACCGCATGACGCCACGCTCGACACCGCCGCCCCCTGGCAGCGCGCCATGCAGGGCCACGCCGTATCCAACGCCATGCCGGTCGTCGCCGCGAACCGCATCGGCCATGAGACCCTGACCGAAGCCGGTCAGAGCTTCTACGGCCACTCCTTCATCGCCGATCATCGCGGCGATCTGGTCGAGAGCCTGACGGGCGAGGAGGGCGTGCTGGTCCACACCTTCGATCTGGACTTCCTGGATCAGTACCGCGCCGCCTGGGGCTTCTTCCGCGACCGTCGCCCGGAACTGTACGGCGCCCTGGCCACGGGCCGCCCGGCCTAACCCGTTCTGTTATCCCGGCGGCCACTAGGCCGATCCGGGACCCAGGCGCTTGCTCCAGTCATGGGAAGGGCCGCACGAGTCTTGCCGCCTGGGTCCCGGGTTCCGCTGCGCGGCCCCGGGATGACGGCAAGGGGCATTACCGGCTGCTGTTCCGCGCCACGACGTTGTTCGCGGCGCGGTCGCCGTCGTCGGCGCTGCTGCCCCAGGGATAGCCGCGATCGGCGCCGCAGTAGGACCGGCGGCCTTCGCGTGAGCCGACGACGACCAGCTGGGGCCGCAGCCGCGCGGCGCCGGAAAAGACATTGTCCGTGATCTGATTGTCCGACGGCGTCTGGTGCCGGATCACGCCGCGCTCGCCGCAGTTGCGATAGAGGAAGATTCCGGGGCGGCCGTTCAGGTCTAAACGGTTGCCGGTGATGCGGTTGCGCGCCGAGCCATCGACGGCGACCGTTTCGCGCCGGGTCGCCACGGCGATGGCGTTGTTTTCGATCCGGTTGTCGGCGCTCTCGGCGTCCAGATAGAGGGCGGTGGCGTCGCTGCGGCCGCTCAGCGTCGAGTGGGCCAGGCTGAGCCGCGTCACCCCCGGCCCGACATAGAGGGGGATGGAGCCGGTCCCGACGATGGTCACGCGGTCCAGTTCGATGTGCGAGGGCGCTGCGCCTTGCGTCGTCGCTATGTGGTCGGCGGTGCGCGACGAGGCGCGCAGGTCGTCATAACTCCCGTCCGCCCCCATGCCCCAGACCCGCACGGCACCGTGGATCGTGCAGTGCTCGATGCGGATGTCGGTGGGGCGGCTCCAGTGCTCAGCCGTGATACGGCGCGACCAGATGGCGATGGTGGGCTGGCGGGTGGTGGTGGCGACGCCCGGCCGTCCGACTGAGGCGCCCTTGCAGTCCAGCCCGGCGCCGGAGGTCTCGGCGCCTTCGATCAGGATAGGCCGTAGGATGTGCTGACCGGGTGTCAGGACGGCGCGACAGGTCAGGCGGTAGGGCGTCGTCGCTTGGGCGGTCAGTTCGCCCAGCTCAGCAGCGGTGCAGGGGCGGGCGGCGGGCAGGGCCCAGGCGTCCGAAGCGCCGGCATCAGGGGCCGCGCTCAGCCACAGGGCCGCCAGCCACGGGGCCATCAGGGCAGGGGCGTGGCCATGGCCAGTCGCTCGGCGGCGCAAGCAGGGCTGGTCAGGCCGGTGGCGCGCACGGCGGCGAGCTCGGCGCGCGCGGCGGCCAGATCGGCGTCGAAAGCGGGCGTCGCCGCCGCGGCGTCGAACACCGCCTTGCCCAGCACCTCGCCAGCGGCGACGTCGCTGGGGTAGTGCATGCCGCAGACCAGACGGCTCAGGCCCATCTCGTGGGCGGTGCGTCGCACCTCGACCGCGCGCTGCGGCTCCAGCGCAGCGAAGGCCTCGCCATAGACGGTGGCGACCGTCGAACTGCCCGAGGGATAGGAGGCGGTCTTGCGCCCGGCCTCGCTGAGACGCTGGCAGGGGCGGCGCTCGGGATCATCGCCGACCGGTCGGGCGCGGAAGCCGCGCGCCTTGACCCGTTCGGCGGCGGCGTCGGAATCGTCGAACAGCCGCTGCATCAGCTGGTTCAGGTTCGGCGTCGCCGCCGAGCCCAGACGTACGCCCAGGGCGCAGTCGAAATGTTGCAGGGCCAGCGGCGGGCGCAACTCGGCGTGGGCGGTGGCCAGCAGCCAGCGGTCGCCGTCTTCCAGCGTCTTGAATTGGTTCGAGCGGGCCTTGTCGGCCAGATCGACGGGGGAGCCGGTGACGGGAGGCGGCGGCACAGCGTCGGCCAGGGCCTGGATCAGCGGCCACGCCAGATAGCCCTTGGTTTCGGGGACGGCGGCCTGGACCGCCTGCGGGCGCAGGGCGGCGGGGGTGCCCGCGCAGGCCGAGAGCCCGGCGGCGGCGATGGCGATGATGACGGCCCCCCGGCGGTTCATCAGGCCCCGGCGCTCCAGGTCAACTGCACCGAGGTCAGCCCGCCTTCGCCCGGCGAGGCCACGACCTGCAGGGTGGCGCCGTTGGTGGTGCGGGCGGCGGCGCCATAGGCGCGGGCCTCGCCCTGGTTCATGGCCATGACGGGGGCCAGGCCGGCGGCCTCGGCCCGCTGGCGATAGAAGGCCACAACGGCGTCGGGCGCGGCGTCAGTGGTGAAGGTGATCAGGCCGCCGGGACCCGTCGGGCCGTTGGCGACCGTGGCGGGGCCGTCGGTCTGGGCGCCGGGATAGAGGGCGGCGAAGGCCGGGGCGCCGTCGATCGACGCGGGGCCGGCCGGCGCGGCGGCGTCGGCCGCAACCGGGGCCGCGGCGGCGACGGGCGCACTCTCGGCGAGGGAGTCGGCGGGCGGCGGCAGGCTGGTCTCCGGCGCAGCCTCGCTGCGCTCATCGCATCCGACGAGACCGACCGTTAGGGCCACGGCGACGGCTGCCACGCTACGCTTCATCCCGCCTACGTCCTTGAGACTGTTCAACTTGCTGAACACCGTGGCCCATCCGTGCGGCGGCAGCAAGGCGGTTCAACCGGTTGGAGCATCAACATCGTCGCCGGGCTGGCCTGTGGATTTGCGGGCCTCGGCCGGGCCGCCCGCCGGACCACCCGCCAGTTTGTCGCCTTCGGCCTTGAGGCGGCGACCTTCGGCGGCCAGCGCCGCATTGATCATGTCCTGGTCCGGATCGATTTCCGAACCGCTGGCCGATCCGCCGCGCAGCGATCCGGCGCGGGTGTCCGACCCCATGTCAGTGCCTTCCAGCGCCTTCTTGAGCGCATCCTGGGTGTGACCCAAATCAGGCTTCTCGCCCATGGCGGCGGCTTCTAGAGCTTCGGGGGTGTCGAGTTTGGGGTCGGCCATCATCGTCTCCTTGCTGAGGAGGAAAAGCGAAGCCGTGGGGGGAGGGTTCCAACAAAGAAAAGGCCGGCGGACTTCTCCGCCGGCCTCTCTTGTTTGCGCCTAACGCGCCCCGCGCTGCTTGAGGCGTCGAGCCGAAAGGGTAGAGCCTTCAGATCGCGGCCTAACAGGGATGGCCGAACAGCTTGTTCCAGCGGCGCTTCTCGCGGGTCTTCCAGGCGCCGCGATGCCAGGCGTCCGATCCGATCAGCGGCACGACCGTGGTGGCTTCGGCGAAGACCATCTGTTCGTGCGTGGTCTGGACCTTGCCCCACGACGCCGCCTCCTTCAGCGTCGAGGAGGAGCAGGCGCCGTCGCGCACGTCGGCGACGGTGATCTGGACCGCATAGCGGTGCATCTCGGCCTCGACGCCCAGGATCTCGGCGCAGACGACGGTGTCCTGGGCGAAGTTCTTGGGCACGCCGCCGCCGACCATGAACAGGCCGGTCACGCCGGCGGCGATCTTGATGTCGGTCAGTTCGCGGAAGTCGGCGATGGCGTCCAGCATCAGATAGGGCAGGCCCGCCGCCGCGCGCTCCTTCTGGTGCTTGACCAGACCGAAGCCGGCCGAGCTGTCGACGAAGGCCGGGCAGAAGATCGGCACGCCTTCTTCATAGGCGGTCTGGATCAGCGAGCCGGGCTTTTTCGCATTCCCCTCGGACAGCCACTTGCCCATTTCCCAGATGAACTCGCGGCTGGAATAGCCGCGCGGCTCCAGACGGTTGGCGATCTCCAGGATGGTGTGGTCGCAGGCCTGGAGCTCTTCCTCGTCGATATAGGTGTCGTAGATCCGGTCGATGTAGTTGTCGCGCAGGACGTTGTCGTCCACCTCGCCGGCGGCCTGATAGTGCTTGAAGCCCAGGGCCTCGAAGAAATCCATGTCCACGATAGAGGCGCCGGTGGCGACCACGGCGTCGACCATGCCGAATTTCACCATGTCGCGGTACACGTGCATGCAGCCGCCGGCCGAGGTCGAACCGGCCAGGATCAGCCACGGCGAGCAGGCCTTGTCCTCGATGGCCATGTTGAAGATGTCGGCGGCGCGGGCGGTGTCGCGCGAGCTGAAGGACATCTTGCGCATGCTGTCGATGATCGGACGCGCGTCGAAGGACGTGATGTCCACGTGCTCGACAGTGTTCTGAAGCAGCGCAGCCTTCTGGTTCGACTGAACGGGAGCGTTCATTTCGGCGGTTTCCCTGGGATATGAGCGCCCGTCATCAAGCCGTCGCAGCGGCCCGGACGGAGCGACGGGCCGCTGCGGATCTCATATCAACGTCCGAAGACGGTTTTGGGTCAGGCGATCAGCGCTTGCGCTTGCGGGCGCCGGCCTTGCCCTTGGGGCGCGACAGGCGGACGATCTTGCGGGCGGCTTCCTCGGCCGAGGTGCGGACCGTAGGGATCGAGCGCGGGGCCAGGCCGTAGAGCGACGCCATCGGGGCGTCCTCGACCGCAGCGATCTCGTGCTCGCCATAGCCGTTGAAACCCGTCGTCATGGCCACGCCGTAGGCGCCCAGCATGCCGATCTCGATGAAGTCGCCTTCCTGCACGTCGGCCGGCAGCCAGAACGGGCCCGGCATGTGGTCGATGCTGTCGCAGGTCGGGCCGTAGAAGCGGAAGGGCTTCAGCTCCAACGAGGCCTCGGCGTCCCGGACCAGCTTGGTCGGGAAGGGCCAGCGCGAGTGGGTGGCGTCGAACAGCGAGCCGTAGGACCCGTCGTTCAGATAGAGGGCGTCGCCCTTGCGCAGGTCCACGCGGCACAGCACCGACGACGACTCGGCCACCAGGGCCCGGCCGGGTTCGCACCACAGCTCGGTCGTCTCCGACACCGGCATCTCGTTGAAACCGCGGTGGATGGCGTCGGCGTATTCCTGCAGATCCGGCGGGACCATGCCCGGATAGACCGAAGGGAAGCCGCCGCCGACATCGACGATGTCGACGAAGACGCCCGCCTTCTTGATGGCGCGGCCGACCTGCGACATGGCGGCTTCATAGGCCGAGGGGCGCATGCACTGCGAACCGACGTGGAACGACACGCCCATCAGGCCGTCCTGCACCGCCTGGCGCACGGCCAGCAGCAGGGCGGGGGCCTGATCCGGCGAGACGCCGAACTTGCCCGACAGGGAATAGGCCGCGCCGTCGGCCGAGACGGCCATGCGCACGACCAGGTTCAGGTCGTCGGCGTTGTCGGTCGCCTCGATGATCTTCTGCAGCTCGTCGTGGCTGTCGAGCACGAAGGTGCGCACGCCGTGGTCGGCGTAGGCGGCGCGGATCGCGCCCCGGCTCTTGACCGGGTGCATGAATGCCAGACGCGCGTTCGGGCTGACCGAGCGAACCAGCTCGATCTCGGCCAGGGACGCGACGTCAAAGGCGTTGACGCCCTGCTCGACCAGGGTCTCGATGACCCAGCGCGAAGGGTTCGCCTTCACCGCATAGAAGACGTCGGCTTTCAGATTGTCCTGGAACCAGCGCGCCGCTACGGAAACCGAACGCGGCCGCACGAGGGCGACGGGACGTTCAGGGGACCGCTCACGGACCAGGTCCAGGGGAAGTTGGTACGTGCGCAATTCACGTAACCCCCTGCTAATTGTTAACCCAGACCGGCGTTAGCAGCGCTTAACGGTTAGACCACGGGGTCCGCCGGAACGCGCGATGTAGGGATGCCCGGCCGTCATGTAAAGCGGTAATTTCGTGACCTGATCCACAGGGGAAAGCGCGGAAAGGGTGGCTGCACGGCCCCTGCACTGGACGAAAACGACGCAGGCATGCCATTAAGACTTGTCGAAACGCGCGTGGCGCGTCATGCGGCGCCCCCTGTTGCAACCGCCACCCACGGGTTCATGAGTTCTTCAACCGCCGCTGTCGCGTCCGTAAGGGATGTGTCAAAGACCTACGGAGCCAGAAAGGCGCTCGACGGCGTGTCCGTCGAAGTGGCCGCCGGCGAGATGGTCGCCCTGATCGGTCCGTCCGGATCGGGCAAGTCCACCCTGCTGCGCTCCATCACCGGGCTGCACCCCATCGACCCCGGCAAGGGGACGATCCAGGTGTTCGGCGAAACCGTTCAGCAGAACGGCCGCATCACCGGCGCCGTGCGCAAGGCGCGCGGACGTCTGGGCATGATCTTCCAGCAGTTC
Source organism: Brevundimonas sp. (assembly GCA_036744355.1). Classification (GTDB taxonomy): domain Bacteria; phylum Pseudomonadota; class Alphaproteobacteria; order Caulobacterales; family Caulobacteraceae; genus Brevundimonas. Next base: position 4,647 of record DAIOID010000089.1, on the reverse strand, counting down.
AACCTGGTGGGGCGCCTGTCGCTCTTCTCCAACGTCATGCTGGGCGCGCTCGGTCGTCTGCCGGGCTGGCGCGGGATCTTAGGCGTCTGGCCCAAGGCGGACAAGGATCGGGCCATGGCGGCCCTGCACCGCGTCGGCGTGTCCGAGTACGCCCCCCAGCGCGCCAACACCCTGTCGGGTGGTCAGCAGCAGCGCGGCGCCATCGCCCGCGCCATCGTCCAGGGCGCGCAAGCCATCCTGGCCGACGAGCCCGTGGCCTCGCTGGACCCGGTCTCGGCCCGCAAGGTCATGGAACTGCTGGTCGAGCTGAACAAGCGCGACGGCATGGGGGTGATCGTCACCCTGCACCAGGTCGACTACGCCATCCGTTACTGCGACCGCGTCATCGCCCTGCAGAAGGGCAAGGTGGTCTATGACGGCCCCTCGACCGGTCTCGATTCCAAGCGCCTGATTGAAATTTACGGTCCTGAGTACGAGGACGCGTTCTGGGAAGCCAAGGCATGACCCGCACCCCCATCACCCGCCGCCTCATGGGCGTCGCCGCCGTCGCCGCCCTGACCCTGGGCCTCGCCGCCTGCGGCAAGGGCGAAGAGACCAAGTCGGGCGCCGCTCCGAGCGAGATCACCTTCTCCATCCTGTCGGCTGAAGGCCAGGCCTCGTCGGGCCCGCTGTGGCAGCCGCTGCTGGACGACATGTCCAAGGCCATCGGCGTGCCGGTGAAGCCCTACTTCGGCTCGAACTATACGGTTCTGGTCGAGGCCATGCGCGGCAACCACACCCAGGTGGGCTGGTTCTCGGCCAAGCCCGAGGTCGAGGCCATCGATCGCGCCAACGCAGAGGTCATCGCCCGCACGGTCAACCGTGAAGGCCTGGACAGCTACCAGTCGACCCTGATCGTCAAGAAGGGCTCGGGCATCACGCTGAACAAGGTTCTGGCCTGCGGCAAGGTCTACAACTTCGGCATCGGCGACGCCCAGTCGACCTCGGGCACTCTCGCGCCCATGACCTTCCTGTTCAATGCGCGCGGCGTCGTGCCGTCGCAATGCTTCAAGACCGTCCGCTCGGCCAATCATCAGGCCAACGCCTTTGGGGTGGCCACCGGCGTGATCGACGTGGCGACCTCGAACAGCGTCAACACCATCTTCATCCGCCGCGAGAACCCGCAACTGGCTGATCAGATCGAGGAGATCTGGACCTCGCCGCCGATCCCCGAGAGCGGCATCGTCGTGCGCGAGGATCTGGACCCGGCCCTGAAGGAAAAGATTCGCAGCTTCTTCCTGACCTATGGCCAGGGCGAGGGCGCCGAGGCCGAACGTCAGCGCAAGGTGCTGGCCGGTCTGGAGTATTCGCGCTTCGCCGCCGCCGACGACAGCTACCTGAATCCGATCCGCGAGATGATCGCCGACCAGAAGCGCGGCGAAGCCGAAGCCAAGGGCGACAAGGCGGGCGCCGCCGCCGCCGAGGCTGAACTTCAGCGCCTGCGCAGCCTGCGTGAGGTCCAGCCTTGACCTCTGCTCCGCTTACGCCGGCCGCCGTTCCCGCAGCGCCGCAAAAGTCCGCCGTCTCCTGGGCGATGGACGTCCTGGTCTGGGGCGGTGTCATCGCCGTCCTGCTCTACAGCATCGACGCCGTCGACCTGGGCAATATCTCGCGTCTGTTCTCGGGCAACGAAAGCACCCGCCTGTTCGTCCACGACCTGCTGCGCCCGGACTTCTCCGACTGGAAGATGTTCGTCGCCAAGATGTGGGAGACGGTCCAGATCGCCCTGTGGGGCACGGCTCTGGCCGTGCTGTTCGGCATTCCCCTGGGTCTGGCCGCCGCGCGCAACATGGCGCCGGCTTGGGTCGTGACCCCGGTGCGCTGGGTCATGAACCTGCTGCGCTCGGTGCCGGATCTGGTGATCGGCCTGCTGTTCGTCACCGCGGTGGGCCTCGGCCCTCTGGCCGGCGTCCTGGCCATCACCCTGAATACGGCGGGCGTTCTGGCCAAGCTGTTCTCGGAAGCCGTCGAGTCGATCGACAAGGGTCCGGTCGAGGGCGTGCGCGCCACCGGCGCGTCCAAGCTGCATGAGATCGTCTGGGGCGTGATCCCGCAGGTGGCGCCGCTGTGGACCTCGTTCGCCCTCTATCGTTTCGAGTCCAACAGCCGTTCGGCCACTGTCCTGGGCCTGATCGGCGCCGGTGGTATCGGCCAGGTGCTGTTCGACAGCATGAACGCCTTCAACTTCCGCGCGGTCTCGGCCATCGTCATCATCGTCGTCGTCGCCGTGACCCTGATCGACACCCTGTCGCAGGTCATGCGCAAGCGCCTGCTGTAATCGATATCCGGTCGGGGCAAGTTTGCCCTGACTGTCACAAAGGTCTGGCCGGACCGTCACACTTCGCTGCTCTAAGCGTCTCCAACTGACGTCTGGAGAGGTCCGGCCAATGATCCGTTCCCTGAAATTAACCGCCTGCGCCGCCGCCTTGGCCGCGCTCGCCGCCTGCGGCAATAACGAGGGCGGCGCCGCCCCCGGCAGCCAGAAGGCCCGTGCGGGCATCTGGGCCGCCGGCTCCTCGACCGTCTTCCCCTTCGCCACTCGCGTGGCCGAGAACTTCGCCCGCACCTCGGGCAGCACGGCCGCGCCGCGCATCGAGTCGCTGGGCACCGGCGGCGGCATCCAGGCCTTCTGCGCCGGCGTCGGTCCCTCGACCCCGGACATCGCCAACGCCTCGCGTCCGATGAAGCAGAGCGAGTTCGACCGCTGCGTCGCCAATGGTGTCACCGACATCGTCGAGATCAAGATCGGCTTCGACGGCATCGTCATCGCCACGGCCCGCACCGGCAACAGTTTCAACTTCGAACTGAACGACCTCTACGAAGGTCTGGCCAAGGAAGTGCCGGGCCCGAACGGGACCTTTATCGCCAATCCGGCCAAGACGTGGAGCGACGTCAACAAGGGCCTGCCGAACCAGCGCATCCAGGTTTACGGCCCGCCGCCCACCTCGGGCACGCGCGACGCCTTCCTGGAACTGGGCATGGCGCCCGGCGGCAAGCTGATCCCCGCCGTCGCCGCCTTCAAGGACGACAAGACCAAGTTCGAGACCCTGACCCACACCCTGCGTGAAGACGGCGCCTGGGTCGACTCCGGCGAGAACGACAACGCCATCGTCCAGACCCTGACCCGCACCCCGGGTTCGCTGGGCGTGTTCGGCTTCTCCTTCCTGGAGCAGAACATGGACACGGTGAAGGCCGAGACCATCGACGGCGTCGCCCCCTCGGCCGAGACCATCGCCGACGGCAGCTATCCCCTGGCCCGCAGCCTCTACATCTACGTCAAGAAGGCCCATGTGGGCGTGACGCCGGGTCTGGAGCAGTTCGTGCAGGAGTTCATGTCGGAAGGCTCCGCCGGCCGCGGCGGCTACCTGCAGGACCGCGGCCTGGTGCCGTTGCCCGCCGACCAACTGACGGCCGAACGCGCCAAGGCCGCCGCCATGACCTCGATGGCCCGCCCGAACTAGGGCCGTCAGGCCGCTAAAAAGACGCCCCGGACGATCATCGTCCGGGGCGTTCTTCTGTCTGCAATCCAGGGCCCTTAAGCCGCCGCCCTGCGCCTCAGCCGGGCGATGCGGCGCAGGCGGCGCCAGAAGCGGCCGCGCGCGGGCTCGGGATAGGGCTGCAGGTTCTCGACGAACTGCTCGGCCGAGGCCCGCCAGCTGAACTTCTCGGCATAGGCGCGCACGTCCTTGCGATCCAGCTCCAGGGCTTGCAGGCAGGCGGTCTTCAGGTCATCGTCGATGACCCCGGCGTTCGAACCGGGGATGATGTCGATGGGGCCGTGCGCCGGATAGGCGGCGACCGGGGTGCCGGCGCCCATGGCCTCCAGAATCACCAGGCCGAAGGTGTCGGTCCAGCTGGGGAAGACGAAGACGTCGGCGTCGGCGAAGCAGCGGGCCAGGTCCTCACCGAAGCGGGCGCCCAGGAACTTGGCCTCGGGGTACTTCTCTTCCAGCTCGGCGCGGGCCGGGCCGTCGCCGACCACGATCTTGGTGCCCGGCAGGTCCAGTTCGAGGAAGGCCTCGATGTTCTTTTCGACCGCCACGCGGCCGACGTTGAGGAAGAAGGGGCGGGGCCAGGCGTCGCCGCCCATCTCCTTGTAGATCGGCTCCAGGTCGGGGCGAAACAGGTCGGTGTCCACGCCGCGCGTCCACGGCGAGACGTTGCGGAAGCCGTGCTCGACCAGTTCGTCGCGCAGGGTCGGGGTCGCCACCATCAGTCGTCCCGACGGCTTGTGGAACCACTTCATGTAGGCGTAGCCGACCTGAACCGGGATCGGGAAACGGGCCGAGACGTATTCCGGGAACTTGGTGTGATAGCTGGTCGTGAACGGCAGTTTCCACTCGACGCAGATGCGGCGCGTGGCGATGCCCAGCGGTCCCTCGGTGGCGATATGGACGGCCTCGGGCTCGAAGGCGCGCAGGCGCTCGCGAATCTCTTCTTCGGCGCCCAGAGCCAGCCGGATCTCGGGATAGGTGGGGCAGGGGATGGTCTTGAACTGGCTGGGTTCGATGACCTCCACCTCATGACCCATGGCGCGGCATTCGGCCACGGTGCGGGTCAGGGTGCGGACGACGCCGTTGACCTGAGGCTCCCAGGCGTCGGTGACCA
>DAIOID010000088.1:11461-12795 GCA_036744355.1 Brevundimonas sp. | reverse complement strand
GTGGTGCCGCTTAGGTGACTCGAACACCTGACCCCCTCATTACGAATGAGGTGCTCTACCGGCTGAGCTAAAGCGGCTCCGGTCGTCGGCCGGGACCCGAAGGTCGGAAAGCCGCGCGAGGTGGGGTCTTTATACGGGTCCGGCGGACTTGCCAAGCGCTGTCAGCATCGAAGTTTCGTCCGGCGTCTCGGCGGTGCGGATTTCGGTGAAGCTGAGGGCGGCCGGGGGGGCTGCCGCAGCGGCAGAGATGCAGACGGCTAGGCGGTTTTCGGCGGCGGCGGGCGTCAGGATCGCGGCCAGGGCGCGGGCGGCGCGGGGGGAGTGGAGCAGGACGGCGTCGAAATCGGCGGGAACGACGGCGGCGGTTTCCTCGGCCGCGTAGACCGGCAGGCGCTGCACTGCGTGGTCGGGCAGGAGGGCGGGCAGGTCGCCGGCGGGCTCGCGGGCGCCGGGGGCGAGAATCAGGCCGGAGAGCGGCGTGGCGGATATGAGGCTGGCCAGGGCGTGGATGTCGCCGGCGGCCGAGCGGGCGTCGGCGAAGCCGGCGTCGCGGGCGGCCTCGGCGGTGGCGTCGCCGACGGCGAAGACGGGGCGGTCGCGCAGGTCCGGCGTCAGGGCGGCGAAGGCCTCGACGCCGTTGGGGCTGGTGAAGGCCAGGGCCGCGACCGCGACGAAGTCCGGCGCGGTCTTGAGGGCGTCTGGCAGGGGGCGGATGGCCAGCAGGGGGGCGACCACGGGCGTGAAGCCCAGCGCCGTCAGGCGCGCGGCGGTGCGCGCGGCGCCGGGCTGGGCGCGGGTGATCCAGACGCGGCGGATCGGCCGCATGGCTAGAGGGCGATCTTCTGGTCGCCGGCTTCGGCCTGGACCTCGCCGCCGAGACGCAGGCCGAGGGCGCGGGCGGCGGCGTGGCCGGCGTCGGCGGCGATGTCGCCCGCGCGGGTCCAGCGGCCCGAGCCGTCGGGGCTGAGCATTTCCGTGGCGAGATGCAGGCGGTCGTCCTCGACATGGGCGTAGGCGCCGATGGCGGTCCGGCACGAGCCTTCCAGCGCGGCCATGGCCCCGCGTTCGGCGGCGACGGCCAGAGCGGTCAGGTCGTGGTTGAGGACGCGGGTCCAGTCGGCGGAGGCGTCATCCTCGCGGGTCTGGATGGCCAGGGCGCCCTGACCGGGGGCGGGCAGGAAGGCGTCGAGCGACAGGCGCTCGCGGATCACCTCGGAGAAGCCGAGACGGTTGAGGCCCGAGCAGGCCAGCAGGATGGCGTCGAAATCGCCGTCCTTGAGCCGCTTCAGCCGGGTGTCGACATTGCCGCGCAGCATCTCGATCTGCAGGTCGGG
>DAIOID010000088.1:9070-11361 GCA_036744355.1 Brevundimonas sp. | reverse complement strand
CGGTCGCCGGTGGTGACGATCTCGACCAGGGGGACCAGGGTTTCGATGTCGGCCTCGGCTACGCCGAGGGCGCGGCCGATGGCGCGCTGCATCATGCCGGACTGAGCTAGGGCCAGCCTGGAACGGCGGGTGCCGATGCGAAGAAGCGGGGTCATGAGGTCGCGCAGCCGTTGCGAAAGGGGAACCGGGCCGCTACCTCGACCCGATGAACACAGGCGCGGACTATAGCAGCGGGACCACGGGGGCAACCAAGCCCGGCCTTGGCGCGCGTGGGGCTGAAGGCCGCGCCCCCGGCGCCGGGCTGACGGTTCTGGGTCTGGAGACCAGCTGCGACGAGACGGCCGCCTCGGTTGTGCGCCTGTCGGCGGCCGGGGCCGAGGTCCTGTCCAGCGTCATTCACAGCCAGATCGAGGAGCACGCCGCCTTTGGCGGGGTGGTGCCGGAAATCGCCGCCCGCAGCCATGTCGAGATGATCGACGGGGTGGCGCGCCGGGCCATGGCTGAGGCCGGGATCGACTATGCGGCCCTGGACGGGGTGGCGGCCACCGCCGGGCCGGGGCTGGTCGGCGGGGTCATGGTGGGGCTGTCCTACGGCAAGGCCGTGGCCCTGGCGCGCGGCCTGCCGCTGATCGCGGTCAACCATCTGGAGGGGCACGCGGTCTCGGCGCGGCTGGGGGCGGAGACGACCTATCCGTTTTTGCTGCTGCTGGTCTCGGGCGGGCACTGCCAGTTGCTGGAGGTGCGCGGCATCGGCGACATGAGTCGGCTGGGCACCACCATCGACGACGCGGCGGGCGAGGCCTTCGACAAGATCGCCAAGGCCATGGGGCTGGGCTATCCCGGCGGGCCCGCCCTGGAGAAGTTGGCGGCATCCGGCGACGGCTCGCGGTTCGATCTGCCGCGCGCCTTGCTGGGGCGCAAGGACTGCGACTTCTCCTTCTCGGGACTGAAGACGGCGGCCTCGCGACTGGCCCAGACCTGCGAGACGGATCAGGACCGGGCCGATCTGGCCGACGCGGTGCAGAAGGCCATCGCACGTCAGCTATCGGAGCGCACGGAGCGGGCCATGCTTGCCTATGCCGAGCAGCATGAGGCGCGTCATTTCGTGGTGGCCGGGGGCGTCGCCGCGAACAGGACGATCCGGCGCACGCTGGAGGATCTGGCGACGAAGCACGGCTTCAGCTTCCTGGCCCCGCCCATGGTCTATTGCACCGACAACGCCGCCATGATTGCGCTTGCGGGGGCGGAGCGGCTGGAAAAAGGCCTAACCTCGGACATTGATGTCGCCGCCCGGCCGCGATGGCCTCTGGACGAGGCGCGCGCGAACGCCGATCCTGTGCACAAGAAAACGGGCCGCAAGGGCGCCAAGGCTTGATGAGCCTGGGTTTGAGCGGTGGTCGGGGGACCGGAGAAGACATGGAATTTCATACGGCAGGCGTAATCGGCGGCGGCGCCTGGGGCACGGCCCTGGCGCAGAGCGCGGCGGCGGCGGGCCTCGCGGTCGTCTTGCAGGCGCGCGAGCCGGAGGTGATCGAAAGCATCCGCGCGCGGCGCATGAACGACGCCTTCCTGCCGGGGATCGAGCTGGACTCGGCCATCAACGTGACCTCGGACCTGGCCGATCTGGCCGACTGCGACCTGATTCTGGCGGTGCCGCCGGCCCAGCACATGCGGGCGACGCTCACCGCTTTCGCCCCCTACGCCCGGTCCGGCCTGCCCATCGTCCTGTGCGCCAAGGGCGTCGAGCGCGGCTCGCTGAAGCTGATGACCGAGGTCCTGGCCGAGACCATCCCGTCGGCCACGCCCGCCGTCCTGTCGGGCCCCAGCTTCGCCGCCGAGGTGGCGCGCGGCCTGCCCAGCGCCGTGACCCTGGCCTGTGAGGACGAGGCTTTGGCGACGGCTCTCGCGACGGCCCTGTCGGGCCCGGTCTTCCGTCCCTATCTGGCCGAGGACCTGATCGGGGCCGAGACGGGCGGGGCGCTGAAGAACGTCCTGGCCATCGCCTGCGGCATCGTCGAGGGTCGCGAGCTGGGCCGCAGCGCCCACGCCGCCGTCATCACGCGCGGCTTCGCTGAAATGACCCGCGTGGCGATCGCCCTGGGCGGCAAGGCCGAGACGGTCGCGGGCCTGTGCGGCCTGGGCGACCTGGTCCTGACCTGCTCCAGCCCGCAGTCGCGCAACATGAGCCTGGGCCTGGCCCTGGGCCAGGGGATGAGCGTGGAGCAGGCCCTAGCGGGCAAGCGCTCGGTGGCCGAGGGCTATGAGAGCGCGCCCGCCGTGCGCGAACTGAC
>DAIOID010000088.1:3125-8970 GCA_036744355.1 Brevundimonas sp. | reverse complement strand
TGGAAGACGCCGCCGAACGTGCCCCTGTGCGCCGAGGCCGACATCGCCGACCCTGGCTCGCGCGGTTTCGTGCTGCAGATCGGCGAGGCCTTCTTCCACGGCTTTGTGGTGAAGAAGGACGGCGCGGTGGCCGGTTGGGTGGACCGCTGCCCGCACGCGGGCTTCCCCATCGCCATGGAGCTGGACCGCTATCTGACGCCGGACGGCGCGCTGATCATGTGCGGCTGGCACGGGGCGGTGTTCGAGCCCCTGTCGGGCGCCTGCGTGGGCGGACCCTGCGCGGGCGGCAAGCTGACGCCCTGGCCGGTCGAGGCCAGGGGCGGGATTATCCGGACGGCTTGAGGCGCGCTATTCCTTCGGGACGATCTTCGGGTCCTTGGTGAAGGCGTCGTCGACCTCTTCCTCGGTGATCCGCTTGGAGGGATCGCCGGGCTGGTTGAGGTTCTGCTCTTCGGTGCCGTCGCCCATCATGCCGGGATGGGGATCGGTCTTTTTCGGGTCTTGCTCGGCCATGTCGCGCTCCTTGCTGGACACGCAAGCAACACGGGTGACGAGACGGCGTTCCATCACGCCGCCTTGAATTCAGGGTTTCAGGCGCTCGGCGTTGGCCACGGCGGCGGCGTGGATCGGCGACAGAGCCTCGGCCTGCAGCTTCAGCATGGCCTCGCCCAGACCCCAGCCGTCGGCGATGGCCCGCGACCAGACGCCCATGCCCCAGGCCGCCTGCAGGGCGGCGGCACCCGCCAGGCTGTCGGCGCGCGCCAGTCGCGCCAGATGGGCCGAAGCCTCGGCGCCTTCGCGGTCGGCGATGCGGCGGCCCTGATCGGCCAGATCCAGGGCGCCGGCCGCCACAGCTCCGGCCGAGGCCGTGAACGCCTCGACTTTTTCCGTCCCCATCCGGCCCAGCTCGGCGTGATCCGCGTTGAGGGGATCGGCCAGGGCCTCGCCCAGGACGGCCAGACGCCGGGCGATGACCTGGGCCGAGGCCTCGGCGGTCTCCTGTCCGGCGCGGGCGGTGCGGGCGGCGCGATCAATGGGGTTCATGCGAGGAGCCTGGGCCTGTTCCGCCTGCCGGGCAAGCGGATCAGGCCCGGTTTCCGTCTCAGGGCAGGACTTCGGCGGCGAAGGCCGTGACGTCCTCGATCAGCGCCGGGATCGAGGCGTCGATGATGCGCTGGCCTTTTTCCGGGCTGGCCTGGGCCGGGTCCGAACCGATGCGGCCGTCGGGGAAGCGGGCGCGGTAGTCCAGGGCGTCGCGGATCGGGCCGTTGGGCGCGATCTGGGGGCTGTAGTCGGCCGTCTTGATGCGGTCGGGATAGCCGGCCTGGGTGACGGCGATCTCGGACGGGGTGGCGTGGCTGCCGTGGCCGACCGGGAAGATCTCCTCGCACAGCTTGTGCACGCCGGGCAGGTCCCACCAGTTGCGCAGCTTCAGCACGAAGGGCGGCTGATCCTCGACGAAGGACCACTCGGCGTAGATTTCCGAGAAGGTGGCCTCGATGGTGGCGACGTTGCCGCCGTGGCCGTTGAGGAAATAGATGCGCTCGAAGCCGTGACGGGCCAGCGACGACACCCAGTCGGTGATGGCGGCCATGAAGGTCGAGGGGCGCAGGGAGATGGTGCCCGGGAAGGCCAGGTGGTGCTGGGCCATGCCGATGTTGAAGGTCGGGGCGATGATCAGGCGCTCGTCGCCCTTCTCGGCGGCGTGGGCGATGATCTCGGGGCAGAGCCAGTCCGTGCCCAGCAGGCCGGTCGGGCCGTGCTGCTCGTTCGAGCCGATCGGCACGATGACCGTCTTGGACAGGGCGGCGCCGTCCTTCAGGCGCGCGTCGATTTCGGGCCAGGACGACAGGTGGATCAGCATGGGGAACTCCGCGAAGGGCAGACAGACGCCCGCGCTTTACGCCGATCCGGCCAAAGGGCCAAACGCGAGCGACGGCTACGCTGGGGCGAAGGCGCGGATGAAACGGCGGGCGGTTTCGCGGGCGCGGGCGGCGGCGTGATCGGCGTCGGGGTGGGGCAGGCCTAGGACCGAGCGCAGATGGCCGTGGCCCAGGGCCATGCCGGCGAACATCTCGGCCGCGGACATGGGGTCGGGCACGGACAGCAGGCCCAGCCGGTCCTGCTCGGCCAGCCAAGCGGCGATGCGGCGCACGCTCTCGCCCGGTCCGGCGTCATAGATGGCGCGGGCCAGTTCCGGGGCTTCGGGGGACATCAGGGCCACCCCGCGCAGGGAGGCGCCCTTGCCCTCGCGGCAGATCTTGGTGATCAGGGTTTCGGCGATGGCGGCCAGCACCTCTTCCGGGGCGGCCCCGGATTTCAGGGGGGCGGTGACGGCGTCCGACCGCTGGGCGGCGAGGGCTCGGGCGATGTCGATCTTGGTCGGGAAGCGGTTGTAGAGGGTCTGTTTCGACACCCCCGCGCGCCGGGCGATCTCGGTCATCGAGGCGCCCGCGCCCTTGTCCACGAACAGGGCCGAGGCCGCTTCAAGAATGGCGGCGCTCTTGTGCTCGTCGACCTGACCGGGAGCGCGGGGCATCAGTGGACCTCGGACGGGCCGGCCGAGGGATCGGCCTTGCCAGGCTTGGACAGCAGGGTGACGAAGGCGGCGCAGGCGCAGGCGATGGCCAGCAGGGCGAAGGCGTCGCCGAAGGCCAGGGTCGTCGCCTGTTTCTGCAACATGCCGTAGAAGGCCTTCATGGCGGCGGCGTGCGGGTCGATGGAGCCCGAAAAGCGCTGGGCCATGCCGGCGATCATGTTGCGCGCCGCGACGTCCGACTGATTGATGGCGCTGGTCAGCTCGACCATGTGCAGGGCGGTGTTCTGGGTCAGGGAGGTGTTGAGGATGGCCAGGCCGAAGGCGCCGCCGACGTTGCGGCTGAGATTCACCAGCCCCGAGGCGTTCTTGACCATGTGCGGCGGCAGGGTGGACATGGTCACCTGCTGCGAGGCGATCATGGCGATCATGACGCCGCAGCCGCGCACGGCCTGAACCCCGGCGAACTCCCAGAAGCCCCACTCGCCGGTCACCAGACGCGCGTCCCACATGCCCCAGGCGCACAGGCCGAAGCCGAGGAACATCAGGATGCGCGGATCGAGCTTGCGCACCAGCCGTCCGGCCAGGGGCGCCGTGGCGAACATGGCCAGGCCGGAGACGACCATGGTGGTGCCCACCTCGGCCGCCGAATAGCCGCGCACCCGGCCCAGGAAGAGGGGCAGCAGGAAGGTGCCGCCGAACAGGGCCGCGCCGACGATGAAGGTCATGACGACCCCGACGACGAAGTTGCGGTTGGCGAAGGCCCGCAGCTCGACGATCGGATTGTAATAGACCAGCGAGCGCCAGATGAAGGCCGGGCCGCAGATCAGGGCCACCAGGCTGAGCAGCAGGATGTGGTCGTCGGCCAGCCAGTCGTTCTTAGCCCCTTCCTCCAGCACGAACTGCAGGCTCATCAGGAAGGCGGCCATCAGGCCCAGACCCCACCAGTCGAAGCCCTTGGCCAGGCTGGCGTCGCCCTTGTCGAAATGGGCGTAGCGGCCGACCAGGAAGAGGACGACCACGCCCGGGAAGATGTTGATGAAGAAGAGCCAGCGCCAGCTGAGCCATTCCGTCAGGTGACCGCCCAGGGTCGGTCCGACCGTGGGGGCCAGGGTCACGATCAGGCCCATGATGACGCTGGCGGTGACGCGCTTCTCGGGCGGGAAGGCGGTGAAGGCCACGGCGAAGACGGTCGGGATCATGGCCCCGCCGAGGAAGCCCTGCAGCGCGCGGAAGAAGATCATCATCTCGACCGACGACGACAGGCCGACGGCCACGCTCATGATCAGGAAGCCGACGCAGGAGGCCAGGAAGAGCTTTTGCGTGCCCCACAGCCGCGACAGGTATCCCGACAGAGGGATCATCACGACCTCGGGGATCAGATAGGCGGTCTGGATCCAGCTGATCTCATCGGCCGAGGCGCCGACCCCGGCCTGGATCTGCGGCAGGGAGGCGGCGACGATCTGGATGTCCAGAATGGCCATGAACTGGCCGATGACCATGCCGGCGAAGCCGAGCAGCAGCACCGTCCAGTTGATCTCCGGCTTGGCCTCCGTGGCGGCGCCGTCGGCCGGCAGGACGCCGTCTCTCACCGGCCCGCGTCCAGAGAGGCGGTCTCGACCTGGCCCAGATGGGCGTCGGCGAAGGCGCCGCCGCCCCGGCTCTTGAGGTCGACCTTGACCTCGACCGACAGGCCGGGACGCAGGGTGATCGGCTCGCCCGAGGCGCGGCGGTCGACGACGATGCGGACCGGGACGCGCTGGGTGATCTTGGTGAAGTTGCCGGTGGCGTTCTCGACCGGGATCAGGGCGAACTCCGAGCCGGTGGCCGGGGCGAAGCTGTCGATATGGCCGACGATCGCCTTGCCGGGGAAGGCGTCGGCCTTGATCTCGACGGTCTGGCCCAGACGCATGCGCCCGACCTGGGTCTCCTTGAAGTTGGCGACCACATAGGTGTCCTGCACCGGCACGATGGACATCATCTGTCCGCCCGCCTGCACCACCTGGCCGACGCGGACGCCGCGGGCGCCGACGATCCCGGCGACGGGGGCGCGGATGACGGTGCGGTCCAGCGTCAGCTGGGCCTGCTCGACCAGGGCTCTAGCCTGTTCGACGGCGGCGACGCTCTGGCTGCGGGTCGAGCCGAGGACGGCGGCGGTGCGCTGTTCGGCGGTCAGGGCGGCCTGGGCCTGGGCGACCGAGGCGCGGGCGGTCTCGGCGGTGGCGCGCTGGGTCTCGATGCGCTGCTGCGACACCCAGCCCTGCTCGGCCAGCTTGCCGTAGCGATCGACCTCGGCGCGGGCCAGGCCGGCCTGGGCCTGGGCCTGGGTCACGGCGGCGGCGCGGGCGGCGATGTTGGCCTGTTCCTGCTCGACGCGGGCGTCGACATTGGCCACGGCGGCGGTCAGGGCCGACAGATTGGCCTGGGCCTGGGCAAGCGCCGCCTTGGCGTCGGCGTCGTCCAGACGGGCCAGGACCTGACCGGCCTCGACGCGCTGGTTGTCCTTGACCAGGACCTCGATGACCGAGCCGCTGATGCGCGGGCTGACCGAGACGGTGTCGGCCTGGACGAAGGCGTTGTCGGTGCCTTCCCAGCGCTGCTTGCCCTGCCACCAGACGACGCCGCCGGCGATCAGGGCGAGGCCGACGACGCCGCCGACGATCAGGGGAAGGCGTTTCTTCAAATTGCCGGGGAGGGCCATGGGGGAGACAGCTCGCTTCGATTTCGGCGCGTAAAATGGACAGGGTCGTCCATAAATCAAGGGGCGCCTGCGCGATTTCGTCGCACCGTGTCGATTTCGTCCAGTTGACGCCGCGCGCGGGGAAGGCGAAGCGGGGACATGTCCGTCCGCAAACGTCCCGCCGCCAAGGCCGTCCGCGCCGCCCTCAGCCCGCCGCCCGGCAAGCGGTCGCGAGCCCCGAAGAAGGCGCCGGTCGGGGCAGTGATCGGCTGGCCGCCGGACGAGGATCGAGTGGAAGAAATCTTCGTTCGCCTGTCGGGGGTCATGCCAGACCCCAAGACCGAGCTGGATTTCGTCAATCCCTACACCCTGGTGGTGGCCGTGGCCCTGTCGGCCCAGGCGACCGACGTGGGGGTCAACAAGGCGACCAAGGCCCTCTTCGCCGTGGCCGACACGCCGCAGAAAATGCAGGCCCTCGGCGAAGAGGGCCTGATCCCTCTGATCGCCTCGATCGGCCTCTATCGCACCAAGGCGCGGAACGTCATCGCCGCGGCGCGGATGCTGGTCGAGCAGCACGGCGGGGAGGTGCCGCTGAACCGCGCCGACCTGCAGGCCCTGCCGGGCGTGGG
>DAIOID010000088.1:0-3025 GCA_036744355.1 Brevundimonas sp. | reverse complement strand
CGGGGATGGGGGTGCGGAACGCGACGGGACCGATGGCGCGCATGAGGCGATGCCCCAGTCTCCAGCGCACCAGCAGATAAGGATTGCCGCCACCCCCACCCAACCCTCCCCCCTCGAGGGGGAGGGCTACTGACGTGCTTACGGCGCTACAGCCCCAGCCGCTCCGCCACCGCCCGGCCGAAGCGGGCGCCGGCCTCGGGAGCCGAGCCTAGATAGAAGTCGGGTTCGATCAGCTCGGCCTCCATCAGCAGCCACTGGCCGTCGGCGTCGGGGACCATGTCGATGCGGGCGTAGAGCAGGGGCTCGTCGATGGCCGCCAGCGTCCGTTCGGCCAGGGCCAGGGCGCCCTCGGGGGCCTGATCCAGACGCTGGTACTGGCCGCCCTACTGGACCTGGATGCGGAACTCGTCGGCGTGGGCCGGGCGCTTGTTGACCACGTGGCTCAGTGCGCCGCCGAAGAAGAGCAGGGAGGTCTCGCCCGCGGTGGCGATGGTCGGCAGGAAGGGCTGGATCATGGCTCCGCCTTCCGGGGCGTCCGAAAGGACGTCTTCCAGCAGGTCGCCCGCCGCGACCTTGAGCGTGCGCCAGGCCCCGCCCGACACCGTCGGCTTGACGATCAGCTGCTCGGCGCCGGTGGCGGCGAAGGCGGCCTCGACCACGCCGGAGCTGGCGTGGTCGGTCCAGATGGTCGGCGGGATGGCCACACCCTTCTCCGCCAGCCGGGCCAGGTAGCGCTTGTCCGAGTTCCAGCGCAGCACCTCGGCGGGATTGGCCAGGGGCGCGCCCGCCTCGGACCAGGTCGCGCAGGCCTGCATCCAGGCCGCGTGATCGCGGTGGTAGCCCCAGACGATCAGCGGCAGGACCAGGGGAAAGTCCGTCAGGCCGTGGGCGCTGTCGACATGATCGGTCCAGGGCGTCGGCCGGGCCTTGATCCCCGCCGTGGCCAGCGCCGCCGCCAGGCGGTCCAGCACGCCCGGCCATTGCCCGGCGTAGGAAGGGTCGGCGGGGTCGGGGGTCAGGACGGCGACTTCGGTCATGCGACTACTCCTCGGACGGCCATTGCATAGGCTGTTTTCGGCGACCACGAAAAGCCCGGCGCTGGCGTCGTCGGCCTTGGCCCGCTATGGGGCGCGCATGACCCAGAACACTTCCACCGCCCGCTTCGACGTCTGCGCCGTCGGCAACGCCATCGTCGACGTGCTGAGCCCGTGCGAGCCGGCCTTCCTCGACGCGCACAAGCTGGTGGCCGGCTCGATGCAGCTGGTGGACGAAGCCCAGAGCGCGGCCCTCTATGACGCCATGGCGGCGGGGGTCGAGGCCTCGGGCGGTTCGGCCGGCAACACCGTGGCGGGCGTCGGCTCGTTCGGCGGCCGCGCGGCCTATATCGGCAAGGTGGCCCAGGACACGCTGGGCGAGGTCTTCAGCCACGACATCCGCGCCGCCCACGTCCACTTCGACACCCCGGTGCTGGAAGGCGGCGCAGGTTTGGGCTTCGGCACCGGCCGCTGCCTGATCAATGTCACGCCCGACGGCCAGCGCACCATGTGCACCTTCCTGGGCGCCGCCAACCATTTGACCACGGCCGACATCGACGCCGACCTGATCGGCGCCAGCGAGATCGTCTATCTGGAAGGCTATCTGTTCGACCCGGCCCCGGCCCGCGCCGCCTTCGAGGCCGCCGCCGCCGCCGCGCACGCGGCGGGTCGCAAGGTCGCCATCACCCTGTCGGACAGCTTTGTCGTCCACCGCTGGCGCGCCGAGCTGCTGGCCTTCATCGAGGCCTCGGCGGACATCGTCCTGGCCAACGAAGGCGAACTGCACGCCCTGTTCGAGACCGAGGACTTCGACCACGCCGCCGCCCACCTGGGCCGCATCGTCGAGGTCGCCGCCGTGACGCGCGGCGAAAAGGGCTCGGTCATCTTCCGGGGCGAAGAGCGGGTCGAGGTCGCGGCCTTCCCGGTCGACAAGGTGGTCGACACCACGGGCGCGGGCGACCAGTACGCCGCCGGCGTTCTGCTGGGTCTGGCGCGCGGCCTGTCGCCGGCCGAGGCCGGGGCGCTCGGGTCGCTGGCCGCTTCGGAAGTGATCGCCCACTGGGGCCCGCGTCCCATGGTCAAGCTGGAGGCCCTGGCCGCCGAGCACGGGCTCAAGCTCTGATCGCGATCAAGGACTGTGCGCGGGGGGCGCTTGCCGTTCCCCGTCGCGCCGCGTAATCGGCGGACCATGTTCGGCCTCGCCAATCCCGACCGCTTCATGCGCTTCACCCGCCCGCTCACGCCGGTGCTGTGGGGGTTGGCGCTTGTCCTGCTGGCCGTGGGGACCTGGCTCAGCTTCACCGCGCCCGCGGACTATCAGCAGGGCGACACGGTGCGGATCATGTTCATCCATGTCCCTGCCGCGACCCTGGGGCTGGGGGCCTATGCCGCGCTGGGCGTGTCGAGTTTCTTCGCCCTGGTGTTCAGGCATCCGCTGGCCGACGCCGCCGCCCGCGCCGCCGCCCTGCCGGGGGCTGTGCTGACGGGTCTGGCGCTGATCACCGGCGCGCTGTGGGGCCAGCCCATGTGGGGGACCTGGTGGGTGTGGGACGCGCGCCTGACTTCGGTGCTGGTGCTCTTCCTGTTTTACCTCGGCTACATGGCCCTGCGCGCCTCGATCGACGATGAGGCCAAGGCCGGGCGCGCCGCTGCGGTGCTGGGTCTGGTCGGTCTGATCAACCTGCCCATCGTCAAGTTCTCGGTCGACTGGTGGAACACCCTGCATCAGCCGGCGTCCTTGCTGCGTGCGGGCGGAACCAGTCTGGACCCGGCCTATCTGGCCCCCCTGCTGACCATGATGGCGGCCTATGGGATGCTGTTCGGGGCCGTCTGGCTGACCTCGATCCGCACCGAGGTGCGCCGTCGCCGGGTGCTGACGCTGCGCGCTCGCGCCGCCCAAGAAGCCTGAAGGAGACGCCGATGCTGGATCTCGACATGAGCCCCTACGGCGTCTTCGTCTGGTCGTCCTGGGCGATCAGCGCGGTCGCTCT
>DAIOID010000087.1:5440-12962 GCA_036744355.1 Brevundimonas sp. | reverse complement strand
TCCAGGTCTCGATCAGCCGGTCGGCCTCGTCGCCGCTCAGGACCGGGGCCGGATCGCCCCGCCCAGGACGCCCGAGCCGCAGATAGACGCTCACCCCCTCCCACACCGTCGCGCCGTCGCGCGCCGCCGTGGTTTCCAGCGTAAAGGCCTGCCCCTTGTCGTGGCTCAGGAACCGTCCCGGCCGCGCCGTCAGCGTCAGCCGGTCGCCAATGTTCAGCCGGACGTGCTGGCGAATGCGGTTGTGCAAGTGCACCAGCCCCATGGCCGGATAGGGAAAGTCCGCCCCCAGCATCAGCCGCATCTGCAGCGAAAAGGCCAGGATATGCGGCCAGGTGATCGGCACGCCCTGCTCGGGCGCAAAGCCGCACAGCCGGGCGTAGGCGCCGACAGCCTCGGCCTCCAACGCGACCTCGCGCTGCAAGACGCGCTGCGGCAAGACCGCCTCGCCCGGCCTGGCGCGCACCATGCCACGCAGCGCCCCGCCGACCACGGCGGCGCCAGACAGAGGCGCGTCGAACCGCTCAATCGCCGCCGTCATGCGCCCAGCAGGCTCTGGCCGCAGACGCGCACCACCTGCCCGTTGACCCCGCCCGACGCCGGATCGGCCAGCCAGGCGATGGTCTCGGCCACATCCACCGGATGGCCGCCCTGCCCCATGCTGTTCATGCGCCGCCCCGCTTCGCGGATGGCGAAGGGAATGGCGGCGGTCATCTGGGTCTCGATGAAGCCCGGAGCCACGGCGTTGATGGTGAGCCCCTGCCCCGCCAGTTGGGGCGCCAGCCGCCGCACCGCCCCGATCCAGGCTGCCTTGGACAGGGCGTAGTTGCTCTGGCCCATGTTGCCGGCGATGCCGCTCAGCGAGGAGACGGCGACGATCCGCCCGTTGGCGCGCATCCCTCCGCCCTCGACCAGGGCGCGGGTGATGGTCAAGGGCGCCGACAGGTTGACGGCCATGACGCTGTCCCACTCGCGCGGCTCCATCCGGGCGAGGGTGCGGTCGCGGGTGATGCCGGCGTTGTGGATGACCACGTCATAGCCCCCGCGTGACTTGGCGTCGGCCAGCAGGGTCTCCGCCGCGTCAGGCGCCGTGATGTCCAGCGCCAGCGCAGCCACGCCGAGCTCCGTCGCCAGAGCCGACAAGGCCTCGGCGGCGCCCGCCACGTCCAGAGCCACGACCTGCGCCCCCTCGGCGACGAACAGGCGGGCGATGGCCTCGCCGATGCCGCGCGAGGCGCCGGTGACCAGAACGCGTCGCCCCGCGTGCCCCGCCTGATCGACGCCGGCCACGGCGGCGCTCACCCGGATCGGCTGGCCCGAAACATAGGCCGAACGCGGCGACAGCAGGAAGGCCAGGGTGCTTTCCGCCGCGTCCTCGGCCCCCGGCGCGACATAGAGCATGTGGACGGCGATGCTGCGCCGCGCCTCCTTGGCCAGAGATCTGACAAAGCCCTCCAGCCCGCGCTGGATCGCCTCGCCCTCGGCGTCGGCCATCAACTCAGGCGGCGTGCCGATCACCACGATGCGGCCATGCTCGGCCACCGAACGGATGGCCTGATGGAAGAAGCGATAGAGACCTTGCGCCGAGGCCGTATCGGCGCAGGCCGAGGCGTCGAACACCAGCCCGCCATAGCGCACGTCCGGCGACCACTCGGCGTGGGTCTTCTGTCCCGACGCCCCGGCCAGACGCCCCAGGGTCGCGGCCAGACGCCCGTTTCCCTCTTCGCTATGGGCAGGCCCGAGCAACAGAGGCCCGACCAGGCCCGCGCCCGCCTCGGCGCGACGACGCAGGGGCGCCGGGCGCGGCAAGCCCAAGGCCCCCGTCAGCCAGCCGCCGACGCCGGAGTTGGCGAAGTCCAGATACCGGTCGCTCATCAGGCTGCTTTCTTGGTCGTCTTGCGCGGCGCAGCTTCCGCCGCCTGTCGCCGCTCCAGCCCGGCGGCCATGTCGAAGTCGGCGGGGAAGTCGTCCACCTGGATCGCCTGATCGGCATAGGTCGCGAAACGAGCGATGACCGCGCGTTCCTCGGCGCTAATCAAGTCCAGCGCCTCGGCCTGGGCGGCCCAGTCGTTCAGCAGGGTCAGGTTCTGCGGCGCGCGGGCGATGCGGCCCGCACGGATGGCGTCCCTCAGCCGGCGCTCGATGGCCTCGACCTGCGGATAGAGGTCGAAGGCGACGAGGGTGGCGGCGATGGGATCGACCTCGATCCGCGCCGTCCACGAGTCGGCGGTCAGGCGATCGCGCGCCGGGCCGTGCGTCTGGATCAGACAGGCCACGGCGGCGGCGCAGGCGTCGTCCGGCTGGGGCGTCTTCAAACCAAACGGCGCGCCGACCAGTTTCAGGAACAGGGCCGCGCCCCGGCTCGGATGATTGGCCAGCAGGTCGCGCCACGCGGTCCCGGCCCGCGCCAGGGCGTCCTGCGCCGCCCAGTGAACGAAGGGCAGGTCCTCGACCGGACGCCCCTCGTCCTCGAACCGCTTCAGCACGCTGGACAGGATGAAGAGCTGGGACAGGATGTCGCCCATCCGCCCGGTCATGGCGCCCTTGCGCTTCAAGGCCCCGCCGACCGTGGCCATCGACAGATCCGACGCCAGGGCCAGCAAGGTCGAAAGCCGGGTGGCCGCGCGGTAGTAGCGCCTCAGTTGCGGCGCCGCCCCGCCCGGCGCGGCGATCAACCGCCCGCCCGTCAGGCTGAAGGTCAGGGCCCGCGCCATGTTGCGGAACAGGAAACCGACATAGCCGAACAAGGCCGCGTCGAACGGCTTGAGCTCGCCCGCCCCCGCTGTCCGCATCAGGGTCAGGACATAGGGATGGCAGCGGATGGCGCCCTGACCATAGATGATCAGGGTGCGGGTCATGATGTTGGCGCCCTCGACCGTGATGGCGACCGGAATCTGCTGATAGGCGCGGGCCAGGAAGTTGCCCGGTCCCATGCAGACGCCCTTGCCGCCGACCACGTCCATGCCGTCATTGATGATGAGGCGGGCGCGCTCGGTGACGTGATACTTGGCGATGGCCGAGACGACCGAGGGCTTCTCGCCCTGATCCAGGGCCGCCGCCGCCAGACGCCGCACGGCGTCCGAGGCGTAGAGATGCCCGGCCATGCGGGCCAGGGCCTCCTGCACGCCCTCGAAGGCGCCGATGGGCTGGTTGAACTGACGACGGATGGCGACATAGGCCCCGACCATGCCGACGGCCAGCTTGGACATGCCGACATTGGACGACGGCAGGGAGATGGCCCGGCCCGCGGCCAGACACTCCATCAGCATCCGCCAGCCGTTCCCGACCTGCTCGCGCCCGCCGATGACCATCGCCATCGGCACGAAGACCTCGTCGCCGCTGGTCGGGCCGTTCTGGAAGACCGCGTTCAGCGGCCAGTGGCGGCGCCCGATCTCGACCCCCGGATGCTCACGCGGGATCAGGACGCAGGTGATGCCCGGCTCGGCCTCATCGCCCAACAGACCGTCGGGATCGACAGCCCGGAAGGCCAGACCCAGCACCGTCGCGACCGGGGCCAGGGTGATGTAGCGCTTGCGCCAGCTGATGCGGAAGCCCAGGGTCTCGACGCCGTTCCATATCCCCTTGCAGACCACGCCCACATCGGTGATCGAGGCGGCGTCGGACCCGGCATAGGGGTTGGTCAGGGCGAAGCAGGGGATTTCCTCGCCGCGGGCCAGACGCGGCAGATAATGGTTCTTCTGGTCTTCCGTGCCGTAGTGCAGCAGCAGCTCCGCCGGGCCCAAGGAGTTGGGCACCATGACCGAAACCGCCGCCGCCGAGCAGCGCGTCGACAGCTTCTGGATCACCTGACTGTGGCCATAGGCCGAAAAGCCCCGGCCGCCGTAGCTCTTGGGAATGATCATGCCCAGGAAGCCCTTGTCCTTGGCGTAGGCCCAGGCCTCGGGCGACAGGTCCTGCCAGACCGAGGTGGTCTCCCAGTCGTTGGCCAGATCGCACAGGTGTTCAGTCTCATGGTCGAGGAAGCTCTGCTCCTCGGCTGTCAGCCCCGGCGCGGGCGTGGCCAGCAGCCGCTTCCAGTTCGGCTTGCCCGCGAACAGTTCGGCGTCCCACCAGACATTGCCCGCCTCGACCGCCGCCTGTTCGGTCGGGCTCATCTTCGGCATGATCTTGCGGAAGCCCGCCATGGCCGGACGCGACAGGATGGCGCGACGCAGGGGCGTGAGCGTCAGCAGCAGGAGCACTGGCGCAGCTGCCGCCGCCATGATCG
Source organism: Brevundimonas sp. (assembly GCA_036744355.1). GTDB lineage: Bacteria > Pseudomonadota > Alphaproteobacteria > Caulobacterales > Caulobacteraceae > Brevundimonas. Next base: position 8,737 of record DAIOID010000087.1, on the reverse strand, counting down.
CCGCCGTCGCCGGCGCGATCACTTCCGCCCCCCAGCCCGCCGCGATCCAGACGGCGGCGGCGAGGCTCCACACCGCCATCCGCGCCTGAACCAATGTCAGGAGAAAGGCCCCCAGGGCCAGCGCGCCAATCCAGATCAGCATGGTCATGTCCTCATGGCCGACACGGTCCCCCCCGCCAGCCCAATCGCTAGTGTCGTTGAAGGTCGGCGCGGCTCAGCGCGCCCGCGTCCAGGTCTGGGTCCGGCACAGCATCCGGGCGATGCAGCCGCGCACCGCCAGCCGGTCGGGCTCGATCAGGGTCAGAGTCCCCGTCGCCGCCCCCTGGCCGCTTTCCGGGTCGTAGAGCGGCCCCGCGCTCCAGACCCTCGGCCCGCCCGACGCCGCCCGCACCACCGTCAGCCCCTTGATCGGACGCGACCGCAGGGCCGGGTCGCGGTTGCGCACGTCGCGCTGGTCCGGATCAGCCCTCAGGGCGGCGGCGTCCGCCACCCTGGCGCACAGACCGGCGCCGCAACGCTCGATGACGACCACCCCGTTCTGGGCCGGCGTGCGCCAGCGCCCCAGCAGGGCCTCGTTCTGCGCCCGGTTCTGCGCTATGACGGGCGAGGCGGCCACGACGGCCAGACAAGCCGCCGACGCCCACAGGCCGCGCCTCATCCTTTGCCGCCCTGATAGGCGTTGCGCACCGCAGGCGGCACGCGCTGATAGACGGTCGGCGTCGGGATCTTCAGACGGCGGCGCGCCGCGTCCAGCGGCTCGGCGAACAGGCGCTCATAGTCCTCGCCCGGCAGCCAGGCGGCGCGGCGACCGTCGCGCCAGGCTTGAAACACCGCCCGGGCGCAGGGGTAGCCGGTGCGCGCCCGCATGAACTGGACGGCGATGCTGGATGCGATCAGGCCAAAGCCCGCGCTGCGCGTCTGCGGCAGCGAAAACGCCACTAGGCAAGCCTCGCCCAGGGCGTCCGCCTGATAGCCGGTCAGGACATGCCAGACGTCGTGGACGTCGCGCATCCGCCGCGCGAACCAGGCGCGCGGGTGGGCGGCCTCGATCTCGCTGTCGGCGATCTTGCGGCTCTCGTCGGCCAGGCCGTAGGCCGAGAAGTTCTGGGCGTCGATGAAGTCGCGATAGGCCGCCCCGACCGATCCCGGCGCGAACTGCTCCAGCCAGGCGCGGTCCTGCAGCCGGTCCGCCAGTTCGATCCGGCGATAGGCCTGCACCCCGCCTTCGGGCGTCTCCAGCAGACGGCTGTAGCCCCAGTCGGGCGAGCGCCCCGACAGGGCGTTCATGATCTCGAACACCTGTTCGGTGTCGTCCTTGTCCGCCACCAGGCGGCGCATGGCGCGTAGCGCGCGAATCGGCTGGACGCGATGGGCGGTCAGCTGCGAAGGCTGACGGGCGGTCGCGCGGGCGGACAGTTCCAAAGCGGGGAGGCTTGAGACGGCTTGCACTTGCGGGTTCCTCTACGGAAGCCTAGAACAACGAACTATCTACATGAATGTCATTTACACATATGTCAATTGCCAAGACCGAAAAACCGCGCCGTCGCCGTCGCTCGCCTGACGAGGCGCGTCGCGAGGCGGTCGAGGCCGCCCGCGCCCTGCTGCTGTCGGGCGGCCCCAATGCGGTGACCCTGTCGGCGGTCGCGGCGGACATCGGCGTGACCCACGCCAATCTGATCCACCACTTCGGCTCGGCCGCCGGACTGCAGTCGGCGCTGATGGGCTCGATGGTGGCGGACCTGGGTCAGGCGCTGGAAACGGCGGTGACGCGGCTGCGCACCGACGACGGCGCGCCGATGGAGCTGATCAACGCCGTGTTCGACGCCTTCGCTGAAGGCGGCGCCGGGCGGCTGGCGGCCTGGATCGCCCTGTCCGGCGACCTGACCCATCTGGACCCGGTGCGCGACGCGGTGAACAATCTGGTCAACGCCATCGCCGAGAAGATGGGCGACGACGGCGAGGCGCGCGAGCGCATCGGCTCGGCGGTCCTGTTCATCGCCCTCAGCGCCTTCGGCGAGGCCCTGATCGGCCCGCCCCTGCGCGCCATGCTGGACCAGCCCGACGACGCCGGCCGCAAGGTGGTGGCCAGCCTGCTGCCCCAGTTCATCAAGAAGCCCTGATCCGGGGCGGATATCGCAACCATTGCATAATACCGAGACCGCGATACTAGTTATGCAACTGATTGCATAACTAGGCCGCCGCCATGCCCTACTCCGAACTGCTGAAGCCCTTGGATCTGGGCTTCACCACCCTCAAGAACCGGGTGCTGATGGGTTCGATGCACGTCGGGCTGGAGGAGGTCGAAAACGGCTTCGAGCGCATGGCCGCCTTCTACGCCGAGCGGGCGCGGGGCGAGGTCGGCCTGATCGTCACCGGCGGCATCTCGCCCAACGAACGCGGCCGCCCCATGCCTTGGGGCGCCAAGCTGAACACCGAGGAGGAGGCCGACCACCATCGTCTGGTCACCGCCGCCGTCCACGCCGAGGGCGGCAAGATCGCCCTGCAGATCCTGCATTTCGGCCGCTACGCCTATCACCCTGACCTGGTGGCGCCCTCGGCCGTCCAGGCCCCCATCACCCCCTTCGCTCCCCACGCCCTGACCAGCGAAGAGGTCGAACAGACCATCGAGGATTTCGTCAACTGCGCGGCCTTGGCCCGGTCCGCCGGCTATGATGGCGTCGAGGTCATGGGGTCCGAGGGCTATCTGATCAACGAGTTCATCGCCGCCCGCACCAACCAGCGCGACGACGAATGGGGCGGCTCGTACGAGAACCGTATCCGCCTGCCCCTCGAGATCGTTCGCCGCACGCGTGAGAAGGTCGGCCCCGACTTCATCATCATCTACCGCCTGTCGATGCTCGACCTGGTCGAGGGCGGCTCGACCGCCGACGAGGTGGTGCAACTGGCCAAGGCCATCGAGGCGGCGGGCGCCACCATCCTCAACACCGGCATCGGCTGGCACGAGGCCCGCATCCCCACCATCGCCACCAGCGTCCCGCGCGCCGCCTTCGCCTGGGTGACCAAGCGGCTGAAGGGCGAGGTCTCCATCCCCCTGGTCGCCACCAACCGCATCAATACGCCCGAGGTGGCCGAGGGCCTGCTGGCCGAGGGCTATTGCGACATGGTGTCGATGGCCCGTCCCCTGCTGGCCGACGCCGCCTTTGTGCAGAAGGCGCGCGAGAACCGCGCCGACGAGATCAACACCTGCATCGGCTGCAACCAGGCCTGTCTGGACCACACCTTCGCCGGCAAGATCACCTCTTGCCTGGTCAATCCACGCGCCTGCCACGAGACCGA
>DAIOID010000087.1:1178-5340 GCA_036744355.1 Brevundimonas sp. | reverse complement strand
GGTCACCGTCCGCCTCAACACCCGCGCCGAGGCGAACGCCCTGGCCGACGAGGGCTTTGACGAGATCATCCTGGCCACCGGCGTCAGCCCGCGCACGCCCGAGATCGACGGGATCGACCACCCCAAGACCCTGTCCTATCTCGACGTCCTGCGTGACGAGGTTCCGGTCGGAAAGTCTGTCGCCGTCATCGGCGCCGGCGGAATCGGCCATGACGTCAGCGAATATCTGGTCGAGCGGCATGAGCCGCCGTCGATCGACCGCTTCTTCCGCACCTGGGGCGTCGATCCCGACTACCGCACCGCCGGGGGCCGCACCGCGCCGCAGGTCGAACCGGCGGAGCGCCAGGTCTTCCTGATGCAGCGCTCGACCGGCAAGGTCGGCGAACGTCTGGGCCGCACCACCGGCTGGATTCACCGCGCCGCCCTGAAGATGCACGGCGTCGTCACCGCCAGCGGCGTCGCCTATCGCCGCATCGACGACGAGGGTCTGCATGTGAGCATCGACGGCGCCGATAAGACCCTGCCGGTCGATCATGTCGTCATCTGCGCCGGTCAGGAGCCCCTGCGCGACCTGCACGACGATCTGGTCGCGCGCGGCTGCTCGGTCCGCCTGATCGGCGGCGCCGACGTGGCCGCCGAACTGGACGCCAAACGCGCCATCGACCAGGGCGTGCGCCTGGCCGCCGCCCTCTAACGGAGAAGACGCTCATGACGCCGACCCTGCATCCCGCCGCTGCCGCCTCGCTCGCCAAGTGGCACGACATGGTCACAGCCCAGGACCTCGGGGGCTTGCGCGCCATCACCCATCCCAAGGCCGTCTTCCGTTCGCCGGTCGCCCACAAGGCCTATCACAGCGCCGAGGCCGTGGTTCTGGCGGTCAGCACCGCCGCCAGCGTCTTCACCGACTTCGCCTACCACCGCGAAGCCGCCACCGCCGACGGCCTCAGCGTGGTGCTGGAGTTCAGCGCCAAGGTCGGCGAGCGCGGCGTCAAGGGCATCGACTTCATCCGCTTCAACGAAGACGGCCAGATCGTCGATTTCGAAGTCATGATGCGCCCCCTCAACGGGGTTCAGGCCATGGCCGAGGAAATGGGCCAACGCCTCGGCGCCCTGCTGCCCGCCTTCAAGACCCAGGGCTAGACCGGCCAGGTCTCGGGACTGGCGCCCAGCACCTCGCCCGCCAGATAGAGCGAGCCGCAGATGACGATGCGGCCCGCGCCCAGCGCCAGCGCCCGGTCCAGAGCCTCGTCCACCGAGGCCGTCGGCATGGCCCCGAAACCGCGCCCCTGCGCCACGGCGGCCAGGGCCGCCGGGTCCGCCGCCGCGCCGTCGAAGGCCACGGTGAAGACCTGCGCCTCCACACCCTTCAGCGCCTCGAAGAAGCCGCCCGCGTCCTTGTTGGCCAGCATGGCGACGATCAGGGCCAGCGGGCGCGGCGCCCGCGCCTGACGCTCGGCCAGGGTCCGGGCCAAAGCCCGTCCGGCGTGGGGATTGTGCCCGCCGTCCAGCCAAAGTTCGGCGTCGGCCTTCTGCGCCTTCTCGGCATAGGGGCCTGCCGTCAGCCGCTGCATTCGCGCCGGCCAGCGCACGGATTTCAGCCCCTCGGCGATAGCGGCTTCGGGCAGGTCCAGCTCCAGGGCGGCGGCCACGGCCACGCCCGCATTATCGAACTGATGCGGCCCGCTCAGCGCCGGGGCCGGCAGGTCGAGGAAGCGCTCCTGATCCTGATAGACCAGCCCGCCGCGCTCGGCCCAGGCGTCGAAGTCCACGCCCATGACGGTCAGGGGCGAGTTCACCTCGGCGGCGCGGCGTTCTATCACCGCCATGACAGCCTCGGACTGACGGGCGACGACGCCGCGCGCCCCGGCCTTGAGGATGCCCGCCTTCTCCGCGGCGACCCCCTCGATCCTGTCGCCCAGGAACTCGGCATGATCCAGGTCGACCGGGGTGATGACGCTCAGCAGCGGCCGCTCGATGACGTTGGTCGCGTCCAGCGAGCCGCCCAGCCCCACCTCGATAATGGCCAGGTCGGCGGGGATCTCGCTCATGGCCAGAAAGGCGGCGGCGGTCGTGCTCTCGAACACGGTGGCCTCTCCCGACACCGCCTCAATGCGGTCCAGCACGGCGTTCAGCTGATTGTCGCCGATCAGCGTCCCGGCCAGACGGATGCGCTCGTTGAAACGCACCAGATGCGGCGAGGTGTAGGCGTGAACCCGCAGGCCCGCCGCCTCGGCGATGGCCCGGATCAGGGCCACGGTCGAGCCCTTGCCGTTGGTCCCGGCGACATGGACCACCGGCGGCAGCTTGTACTGAGGATCGCCCAGCGCCGCGCACAGCGCCCGCATCCGGTCCAGCGACAGGTCGATGCGCTGGGGATGGCGGGCGCGCAGGCGTTCCGAGATCGGGTCCATAGACGCCCTTAGGCCGCCTTGCGCTTGCCGCCCATCAGCATGGACAGGATCTGGCCCAGGACGGTCGGCAGATCGCCGCGCGCCACAACCTTGTCGACCATGCCCTTGCCCTGCAGATACTCGGCGCGCTGGAAGCCCGGCGGCAGTTTCTCGCGGATGGTGGTCTCGATCACGCGCGGGCCGGCGAAGCCGATCAGGGCGCCCGGCTCGGCCAGGTGAACGTCGCCCAGCATGGCGTAGGAGGCGGTCACGCCCCCGGTGGTCGGATCGGTCAGAACGACGACGTAAGGCAGTTGCGCCGCCTTCACTTCCTGCACAGCCAGGGTCGTGCGAGCCATCTGCATCAGGCTCAGCGCGCCTTCCTGCATCCGTGCGCCGCCGGCGGCGGTGAAGCAGATGAAGGGCACGCCGCGCTTCACGGCTTCACGCGCGGCGGCGATGAAGGCCTCGCCTGCGGCCATGCCCAGCGACCCGCCCATGAAGGTGAAGTCCTGCACGATGACGACTGCGGACACGCCGTCGATTTTGCCGAAGCCGATGGCCATGGTGTCCTTGCGGCCCGCCGCCTTACGCGCCGCGTTCAAGCGGTCCTTGTAGGGCTTGCCGTCCGAGAACTTCAGCGGGTCTTCCGGCACGTCCGGGGTGTCGATGCTCTCGAACACGCCGTCGTCGAAGGTGGCTTTCAGGCGCGTCGGCGCATTGATCCGCATGTGGCGGCCCGACGGCGTGACCCACAGGACCGCCTCCAGGTCCGAGCGGAACAGCATCTCGCCGCTGTCCGGGTCCTTGACCCACAGATTGTCGGGCGTGTCGCGCCGGCTGACGATCTTGCGCACGCCCGGAGCGAAGCGGGACAGCCAGCCGCCGCGCGGCTTGTTCTCAGGATTCTTGTCGACCATGAGCGCGCCTTTAGACGGTTTCCGCGACGGAAGCACTAGTTCTGGCGGTTTTCACCGCGTCGGCCAGAGCCTTCACCTTGGCCAGAACGCGGGGCACAGCCGGTTCGTTCGCCGCCAGGGCCGCGGCCACTTCGTCGACGAAGACCGACCCGGCCACCACCGCATCGGCCACGCGAGCGATCTCGGCGGCGCGCTCGGGCGTCTTGACGCCGAAGCCGACGGCGACCGGCAGATTCGCCGCCTTGCGGACGCGCTCGACCGCCGGGGCGACGGCGGCGGCCTGCGCCTCCTTCACCCCGGTCACGCCCGCGACCGAGACGTAATAGACAAAGCCCGAGGTCCCACGCGCGATGACCTTCAGACGGTCGTCGTCCGAGGTCGGCGTGGCCAGACGGATCAGCGACACAGCTTGCGCGTCCAGCGCCGCCGCCAGAGGCCCGGCCTCTTCCGGCGGGCAATCCACCACGATCAAACCGTCCACGCCCGCCGCCGCCGCGTCGCGAGCGAAGGCCTCGTAGCCATAGCTCTCCACCGGGTTCAGATAGCCCATCAGGATGACCGGGGTGGCGTCGTCGCCCTTGCGAAAATCGGCCACCAGATCGAGCGTGCCGCGCAGAGTCATCCCCGCCGCCAGCCCGCGCAGGGCCGCGCGCTGGATCGGCGGTCCCTCGGCCATCGGGTCCGAAAACGCCAGACCCAGTTCGATCAGATCGGCCCCGGCGGCGGGCAGGCCGCGCAGAATCTCCAGCGCCTCGTCGCGGCTGGGATCGCCGGTCATGACGTAAGGGATGAAACCGGCCCGGCCCTCGGCCTTCAGCTTGGCGAAACGGGCGTCGATACGAGCGGTCGTCA
>DAIOID010000087.1:0-1078 GCA_036744355.1 Brevundimonas sp. | reverse complement strand
TCGCCGGGGATGGTGGCGAAGCCGAGGTAGCCGGGCGACGTCGCCTCGGCCGGTTTCGACTCGTCATAGAAGGCGATCATCTGCATGCCGTCGCAACCGCCGCCCTCGCGGCGCTTGATCAGGATCACGCGGTTGTCGTCCCCGGCGGCGGGCAGCCAGCCCTCCTTCTCGAACTGGGCCAGATAGGCCTCGGCCAGATCGCTGACCTGATCCAGTTGCGCGGTGACGCAGAAGGCCGGGCTGCGTACCTGGCCGCCGCAATCGGACGAAGCCACGGCCGGGGACATGACCGGCACCCCGGTCGCGGCCGCGCCTTGGCCGAAGGACGGCGCGGCGGGCGCGGGGGCCTGAACCGGCGCCGGCGCCGCGGGCGCCGCCTGGGTCCTGGCCATCGTCAGGGTCGGCGACGCCAGCACGGCCAGGGCCGCAATCAGAAGACTGTTCATGCTCAAAGCTCCACGCCCAGATGCTTGGCCACGGTGAAGATGTCCTTGTCGCCCCGGCCCGACAGGACCAGGACCACGTCGCCGTCCTTGCCGACGTCCTTGGCGACTTCGCCGATGCGAGCGAGCGCGTGCGAGGGCTCCAGCGCCGGGATGATACCTTCCAGTTTCGACAACAGCTGGAAGGCTTCCAGCGCCTCGTCGTCGGTGGCCGACAGATATTCGCCCCGGCCCAGATCATTGAGCCAGGCGTGCTCCGGCCCGATGCCCGGATAGTCGAGCCCCGCCGAAATCGAGTGACCCTCAAGGATCTGACCGTCGGCGTCCTGCAGCAGATAGGTGCGGTTGCCGTGCAGCACGCCGGGACGGCCGCCCTTCAGGCTGGCGGCGTGTTCGGGGGTGTCCAGGCCATGGCCCGCCGCCTCGACGCCGATCAGGCGCACGCCCTCGTCCTCGATGAAGGGGTGCATGGCGCCGATGGCGTTGGAGCCGCCGCCGATGCAGGCCACCACCGCGTCGGGCAGGCGCCCGATCTGGCCCAGCGACTGACGCCTGATCTCTTTGCCGATGACCGACTGGAAGTCGCGCACCATGGCCGGATAGGGGGCCGGGCCCGCCGCCGTGCCGATGATGTA
>DAIOID010000086.1:0-13088 GCA_036744355.1 Brevundimonas sp. | reverse complement strand
GCTGACCCTGAAGACGGGGCAGACCCATGTGCAGAAATACCTGCCCAAGCTGCTGAAGCTGGTGATGGACGGTCAGATCGACACGACCGACCTCATCAGTCATCGCCTTCCCCTCGAGGAGGCGGCGACGGCCTACAAGAACTTCCACGACAATCCCAATGAGTGGACCAAGGTCGTCCTCAAACCCTGAGCCGCCTCAGAACGCCCGGCTCGTCGGCGAACAGGACGAAGGCCCGTCTCCGGTGGAGACGGGCCTCGATGGCGGAGCCTTGCGGCTCGACGCGGTCGGATGAAGGCGGGCGGTCGGGCTAGTCCGGGCTCAGGCGACGGGCCCAGCGGGCTTCGTCGCTCGAAGGAGCGAGGCGTTTACTGGCGATTGTCGCGTTCATGGCGCTTCTCCTCGCTGGACGCCTGCCGTGTCGAACGCGCGTCGGCCGAATGACCCTTGTGCACATCCTTCTCGCCTCCGCCGCCCGAGACCTGGCTGCGGGGCGACAGATGATCGGGATCTTCGGCGTCCTTCACTACGGGATCGGGCTGCGGGGCCTGCCGGTTCTGGTGACTTGAGCCCGGGCCGCCCCAGCGGTCGGCGTCCTTGTCTCGGTCCATTGACGTGTCTCCCTCTGTTGGTCCACGCCTGTCGAACCGTCGGCATGACGCCGTGTTCCTACTGTCGGGCAGCGGGCCCTGGCGGTCTTCGCGGAACCCGTTTCGGTCCCTTGTCAGGGCGGCCGCCCTGGTCGCGTGGTGTTGAACGGTTGCTGACGGGCAGGATATCAGTTCCGGCTTTGTTCTCTTTCTGCTAGGCGTGGCGAATGGACGTCGCCGCGCTTCGTAAGATCATCCATGTGGATATGGACGCCTTCTTCGCCTCGGTGGAGCAGAGGGATGATCCGGCCCTGCGCGGACGGCCGGTGGCCGTAGGCCAAGCCGCTTCGCGCGGCGTGGTCGCCGCCGCCAGCTATGAGGCGCGCAGGTTCGGCGTGCGGTCGGCCATGCCGTCGAGCACGGCCTTGCGGAAATGCCCTGAGCTGATCTTCGTACCGCCCCGGTTTGAGGTCTATCGCGCCGTCTCGGCGCAGATCCACGCCATCTTCGCCGACTACACCCATCTGATCGAACCCCTGTCGCTCGATGAGGCCTACCTCGACGTCACCGCCAATATCCGGGGACTGCCGACGGCCTCGGCGACGGCGGAGGAAATCCGCGCGCGCATCCTCGAGACGACGGGTCTGACGGCCTCGGCCGGGATTTCCTACAACAAGTTCCTGGCCAAGCTGGCCTCGGACCAGCGTAAGCCGAACGGCCAGTTCGTGGTCCCGCCCGGGCGAGGGGAGGCCTTTGTCGAAGCCCTGCCGGTCAAGCGTTTCCATGGCGTGGGGCCGGTCACGGCGGAGAAGATGAACCGCCTGGGCATAGAGACCGGCGCGGACCTGAGGCGTCAGTCCCTGGCCTTCCTGCAGCATCACTTCGGCAAGTCCGGCGCCTGGTACCATGGCGTGGCCCGGGGAGAGGATCAACGACCCGTCAATCCGGATCGCGAGCGCAAGTCGAGCGGGTCGGAGACCACCTTCGCCAGCGATCTGGTCGATCCGGCGGCGATCGAGGCCGGGCTGGACGAGATGGCGGACGATGTCTGGGCCTGGTGCGAGAAGGCCGGGTCGCTGGGTCGGACCGTGACGGTGAAAGTCAAATGGGCGAACTTCCAGCAATCGACCCGGAGCCGCTCCTTCAATGAGCCGGTCGCCTCGAAGGCGCGCTTGCGCGAGATCGCCCGGCTGCTGGCAAGATCCCTCTATCCGCCGACCAGGGGCGTACGGCTTGTCGGCGTGACCCTGTCCAATCTGGAGAAGGCGTCGCCGGGATCGCCCTCAAGGGCTTGTCCGGGCGAGCTGGCGCTATGACCGCCATGCTCCAGGCGGACCTGTTCGGGCACGCGCCCCAGCCTGCCGTGCCTCCGGGCTTCGACTATTGGCCGGAGGTCCTGTCGGCATTCGAGCAAGCGGCGGTGGTCGAGCAACTGCAGCGGTTGAGCTTCAGGCCCTATGAGCACATGGGCTACCAGGGCTTCCGGCAGATCGCCGCCTTCGGGCGCCGCTATGATCTGGAACGGGGCAGGCTGGAAGCAGCCGATCCCTGGCCGGATTTCCTGAAGGCGCTCCTGGGGCGTCTGAGCGGTCGGCTCGGCCTTGATAAAACGGCCTTCGTCCAGGCTCTGGTCAATGAATACGCCCCCGGCGCCGGTATCGGCTGGCACCGCGACAGGCCGGTCTACGGGGAGATCCTCGGCGTCTCCTTTCTCGCGCCCTGCGTCATGCGCCTGCGCCGGAAGGACGGGACGGGATGGCGTCGGTCAGCCGCGCCCCTGGCGCCCGGATCCGCCTATCGGCTGTCAGGCGAGGCGCGCAGAGACTGGGAGCATTCGATCTCTCCGATGACGGCCCTGCGCTATTCCATCACCTTCAGGACCCTGGCCTGACCGGAGCGCCTAGCTGGCCAGGATGTCGGCGGCTTCGGGATAACGCTGGGCCAGACGAGAGGCCCAGTCCGCCGCTATCGGTCGAGCCTGCCGGGCTTCGCGGGGCCGCGCCAGGACGAGGGCGGCCGCCTCCCTGTGAGCGGGCCAGTCCATCAGGAGACGCATGGCGGCCTCGAAGTCAGGGTGGCCGGAGGCGTGGGCGAAGGCCCGGTCCAGGGCCTCGACGTCGTCGAAGTCGGGCAGGCGCGAGAGGTAGTCGCGCAGGACCGGCGCCGACAGGTCGCGTTCGAACAGGCTCCAGCGCAGGTCCTGAGCCTCCTGGCGGCTTCCTTCGGCCTCGAGCACGTCGATGGAGGCGGCTTCCCAGGCCGCGGTCAGACGGGGCGCGCCCTCCTTCGGGTTGTGGCCGAAGGTCCAGCGCCGGTTGAGCGGGGAGGGGCGCAAGGGGGCTTCCAGGGCGGCGCGAGCTTCGGCGACGCGGCCGGCGTTCAGGAGGCGGCGGGCGATGTCCGCGGCTATGTCGGGCGAACCGGCCTGTTCGGGGGTGACGAGGGACAGCCAGAGATCGAGGTCACCGGCCCTGTCCGCGAGGCGGCGCAGCAGGTTCCGGCCTGCCGGGGTCTTCCGGGCCGAGGCGTCCAGGCCGTCCAGCAGCCGGCGCGCCGCGACGGGACCCAGGGCGTCGCCTGCAGCGGAAATCCAGCGTCCATAGTCCTGCGGACGCCGTTCAAGGGCGTCGACCAGATCCTGCAGGGCCTTGTCGCCGCCAGCCTCGGCGAGCGCGAAGAGATCAGGCGCGGCCGCTTCGAAGGCGGCGGGGAGTTCGCCCCTGGTGTCCTTCACGCGGGCGGCCAGGCCGGGATAGAGATCGAACCAGCGGATGAGGACGGCGAGCGCCTCGACGGGCGCCTCCGGCGACAGGCGCTCCATGATCATCCGGAGGTGGGCGTTGAGGTCCTCGATCAGCTCGCTGCGCTTGCGCCATGACACGCGGGTGCGGGCGGCGGCGAGGGCCGTGATGCGCTTGTCGATCTCCATGGCCAGGACATCCGGACCCGCCTCGGCCGCCAATTCAAGGCGAAGGCGGCGCTTCAGATTGGCGTTTCCGGCGCCAGCCTCAATCAGCAGGTCGGCCAGGCGCGGCGCGCCGAGATGGACGAGGCTGGCGGCTGACAGCCGCGTCGAGAGTCTTGATTGACGCGCCATGAGGTCCTTTGCGAGGCGGGCGAACCTGCCCGAACCCTTATAACATGCTCATCCTGACGCCTGCCGAAATGGGAGAGGTCGGGTTCGGCGAGAGCTCTTTTAGCGAGATATCCGTTCAGACGGCTTCATGGCGCCGCCGGGGCCCACTGAAGGCCCGCTCTGATGGTCGGCGCTCAGGCGTGGAAAGTCGACCGTTCCGCGGCTGAGTCGCCGGAAGCCCGGACCGCCCGCTCGATGGCCGCGTAGAGGGTTTCGGGTTGCACAGGCTTGCCGATGAAATCATCCATCCCCGCCGCAGCATATTCTTCCTGCTGATGCTGCAGGGCGTTGGCCGTCAGGGCGAGGATCGGCGTGCGCCGTCGTCCAAGGAAGGTCTCTTCGGCGCGGATCGCGCGCGTGGCGGCTATGCCGTCCATGACGGGCATCTGGATGTCCATGAGGATCAGGTCCCAGTCACGCTGTCGCCAGGCCTCGACAGCCTCCTGGCCGTTTTCGACAAAGTGGCATTCCACGTCGGCCGGTTCGAGAAGAAGCTCGAGGACCTTGCGATTGATCGGATGATCCTCCGCCGCCAGGATTTGCAGCGGAACGGGCCGGTCGCCCGGCGGGCCTCCGCTGACAGCGGCGGCCGGCAGCGCCGGTTCCGCCTCTTGCTGCGGTCGGGACGTGTTCCGTCGTTCGGGCAGCGGGAGGACGACTTCGAACCTCATGCCCGCGTCCGGAAGACGTTCGGCGCGAATGTCGCCCTTCATCAGCGCGACGAGATCGGTGCAGAGAGAAAGGCCCAGACCGGCGCCGCCGTGACGGCGCGTCGGGGACTCGTCGAGCTGCACGAACTTCTGGAAAAGCAGCGCCATCTGGTCGGCGGCCACCCCGGGACCGGTGTCGGACACCGCCAGCCGCAAGCCCTGCGGGGCGGGGCGAGCCTCGACCAGTATCCGGCCATGGTCGGTGAACTTGACCGCGTTCGAGATGAGATTGGCCATGATCTGGCGCACCCGCGTTTCATCGCCGACATAGACCTCGGCGAGATCCGGCGCGGCGGCCAGACGCAACTCCAGGCCCTTGGCCGCCGCCACGGGTTCGAAGAGGCGGACCAGGCGGTCGAGCAGGTCGCGCAGGGCGAAGGGGCGGGAATCCAGAACGAAGTGACCGGCCTCGATCTTGGACAGATCAAGCATGTCGTTGAGCAGGACCCTGAGCGCTTCGCCGGATTCCAGGAGCAGCAGACTCTGCTCGCGCTCGCGCGGCGGCAGGTCGGCGCCCGCGAGCGCTCGCGCCAGACCCAGGACGCCGTTGAGCGGCGTTCTGATCTCATGGCTCATATTGGCGATGAAGGCGCTCTTGGCCCGGCTGGCCGCTTCCGCCTGACGGCGCGCGGAGACCGCCGCCGCCTCGGCGGCGCGCTGGCGCGCCATGGTCCTGGACAATCCCCTGACGGCGGCCACGGTCGCGGCCGCCAGCAGCATGCCGGCCACCAGGAGCTGCACCGCCGGAAGCGGCGAGTCATAGCTGAGGTAGAGGAAGACCGGCAGGCTCAGGAGCAGTCCGATATGGGGCGCCAGGGCCGCCAGGGTGACGGCGCGCGACCCGCTGGTCGCCATGGCCCCGTTGATGAGGGCTCCCGAAGCCAGGACAGCGGCGCAGACCAGACCGAGCGTGTCCTGCGTCATGGCCTGGCGCAGGGCGAAGCTGGCGAAGACCAGGTTGCCCGCCAGTACCAGAGCCAGACCCGGATACGTCAGACGTCGCCGGAGCCGGGGGGAGGCGCTCCACAGGGCGGTCAGGAAGCGCTCGCCCGCCTGGACGAGAAGATAGGTTCCGGTCCAGGCCAGGGCGAAAAGGGGACCCGTCATGGGCCAGAAGACCAGGGCGATCAGCAGGCCGAACCCGATCCGCGTGCGCCACTGCTCCGCGCGCCGCCTCAGGGCCTCTCCAATCCACCGTCGCTCCATAGGGGTCATGCCGGTCTCTCCTGAGGGCGAGGATGGTGGGACGGTCTTCGTCAACAAAACGTTCGACGTCTGCGTGAAGCGGAACAGAGCATGGCTCTTGATCATTGCCGCTACGGAGCTGTGATGCGCTCCATCCTTCGGCCGGCGGACGTCGTCGTTGCAAGACGCGCGGCGTCCGCCATCCGCCGTTGGAAAGTCCCCCGGTTCCCGGTCGGGGGGCGCCGCCAATGTCGGGACTGGCCCTGTGTCGGGCATCCGACACAGGGAGACGGCGGCCGGCGAGAGCGCTTGACGAAGGAGGAGAGCCGGGAGCGATCCATGTCCTATCTGGTCACCTATGAAGCCGGCGAGAAAGACCTCGCCACCTGCGTGTCCGACGACCGCGCCGCCCTGCGCCTGGCGGCGTTGTTCGAGGCCCAGGGGCTGACAGGCGTGGTCATTCAGGACGGGGGAACGGACGAGGTGTTTTCGCCCCTGGCCTTCCGCCTTCGATGCGGGCCGGACGCAGGACTGCAGGGCCGTGGACTGAAAGCGCTTTGAAATGCGCGGCCCGCCGGCGACGTCCTGGCATCAGGAAAATGAAAGCTCGGCGCGCTCGGCGCCCTGCCGCGCGACAAGGCGCGCCGAACGGCCTCTCACCCGGAGGCGGTCGATCCTGACAGCCTCCCAGCCGGCTGGGAGGGTGATCGGGCGGCGGGCCCAGGTATCCGGCTCGCCGTCGTCCACCACGAGTCCGGTCAGACCGTAGCAGAGGCCGAGAAGCATGCCGCCGAGATTGGCGAAGAAGGGCCCGGCTGCGGGTCCTTCCGCGTGATCCAGCCGATATTCGAGGCGCTGGTGAAACCGGGGGCGGTCGTAGGCGGCGAAGCCTTCTTCAAACAGCTTGAGCGCGAGGTCCCGGTCGCCGGCCATCGCGGCCCAGACGCAGTAGAGGGCGGGCAACATGGGCGATCCGACATAGTCGGGCCAGAGCTTGAGGTAGAAGGCCAGCGTCTTGCGGCTCACGGAGGGCGAGGCCGGATAGTCATAGGGAAATAGTCCGGCCAGGGGAGAGGGCGTGGCGCCCTTTTCCTCGCGGCGGTCATAGTCGTCATGGGCGGCGATGACCCCGTCGAAGCGCACCGGCAGGTAGAGGTCGGCGAGCACCATCTTCCAGGCGTCGGGCGCGGGCCGCCGCAGGCGTTCCGAGACGCGCAGGGCGCGCCGAAGTACGTCGGCGCCGGCCATGAGACTGAAGGCGTCGTTGTCCGGGGGCGTGGGGACCTCCGCCGGGCCCATGGACCGCAGAAGCTCAAATCCCCGACCTGTCCGGCTCACCCGGCTGACGAACCAGTCGGCCACCCCGCTGAGGACCGGCCAGGCCTCCTCTTCCAGAAATCTCTGGTCGCCCGTGGCGTCGGCGAAGAGGGAGAAGGCGCGGGCCACATGCAGGGAGACATGGTCCTCGTGATGGGCGGCGTCGCCGGCGGGGCGCCGCCTCCTGGCCGGCGCCCGGCGCGGCCTCCCAGGGATATTGCAGCCCCTGACGGTCGGAGAGGCGCGCATTGGCCGCCGCAGCAGGCCGGCCTCGACTCCGGAAGGCCAGCATGGCGCGCGCCGCTTCCGGCTGCATGAGGATCAGGGGCGGGAGGCAGAAGGCGTCCACATCCCACATCACGTGGCCGTAGTAGTAGTGATAGTCCCGCCAGGTCGCGAGGCCGAAGATCGAGGTGCAATCCGACCCTCCCATATCTCCGCCCAGGCTGCGCGGTTGCATCGTCTCAAGACGTCGAAACCGTCCCGGGACGCTCGCGCCACGCGCCTGACGGCCTCCTCGTCCGGCCGTCCGTGGAGGACGGAGGGGATCAGGGCCGCCAGTTGCCGAAAACGCGCGGCTTTTCCTGAAGCTAGCCGGATCTCATGCTCCGTGCAGAGGGGGCCGGCGTCGCACCAGGTCAAGACCCTGCGGCCGGCGGCCGCAGGGGCTTCGGTGGCCAGGGCCAGGCCGCATTGGCCGAGCGCTTCGGCCGTTTCCCAAAGGAGGCTGCCGTCACAGGCCGGCTCGGGTTCGCCGGGCGTGTCCGTGCGCCGTCGTGCGATCCGTCCGGTCACTCCGGCGATCGACACCACAGCCCGGAACTTCAGGTCACAGGGGCCGTCGGCTGTGACCCGGACCTCCTGGGCGACGATCGAGGGGGCGGTGCGGCTGGCGAAGGTCACGACCTCTACCGAGAGGGTCCGGGCCCCGGCCTTAAAAGTGAAGGCGGAATGGAGCTCGGCGGTCGCGAAGTCGTAGGACTGTCGGAGATCGCCGACGCCCCAGGGCTGCTCGCTCATCCAGACCCCGTCGATCGCCAGATCCCCGGATAGCGGATAGGGCGCAGCCGCGGCGGCCTCGATCCCGCGCTCGGGGTGGGCGCCGGCGAGGCCGCTGACGAGAACCATGCCGGCGAAGAGGGGGACCTCGCGGACCCTCAGGCCGATCAGGCCGTTGCCGAGATAGGCCGGCAGATCGCCGTCCCTCGGCCCGGAAGCCGGTTCGGGGCTCAGGGGCGGCGCGGGACGGTCATCCATTCGGCGGACGCTCCGCCGGCTTATTGGGGCCGGTCTCTTTCGACCGCCGTCGATCGGGCGGTCTCTTGAAGATGTCGCCGACCACCGTCGCGTCCGGACCGTCTGGACCGGCGCGCTTGCGGGCCTCGCGGCCCACGCGCTCCACGGCCTCGTCGGATTCGTCAGCCTCGGGCTTGCCGCCCGGCGTCGCGGCGTTGCGCGCCCGTCCTCGGGATTGCTCGGATGTCATGGTCGTACTCCTGGCCTCCGATACAGACGACCTCCCGGCAGGAATGGTTCCTTTCCACGCGCGAGACCCAGCTTGTGTCGGGGGCCGGTCTCAGCGGCCTTGCTCCCAAATACCGTCTGCTACGACGACCCAGGGGGCGCTCGTCCGTCTGTCGCCCGATACCCTGTACCGCCGGCGCCCCTTCTATCTCCTTCAGGCGGAGCCGGGGGCTTGGCGGCCGGTTTTGTCGCCTGGGTCAAGGCGCAGGCCCACGCCTGCATGGGTAAGGCGTTTTCTGCGAACGCGCCCTTGGGACGGTAGCGGCGGGGCGCATTCAAGCCAGGTGGTCCGCTCGATCCCCTCAACATCGGCCTGATTGACGCTGAGGGCGTCCTGCATCTGAAGGATCGGAATCCGCCATGATCCTCTCCGGCGGCTAACGTCTGCTTGCGACGCTTGCGTTCAGCCCAGGACGAACAGGTGAACGGGGCGTGCGCCGGGTCTGATCCAGCCCTGAGCCAGGCCGGGCGTCTTCGGACCGGAGGGAAGGAAAGGGCGCTCTGGGGCGCTCCGCTCGGGAGCCCAGGGAGGACTACGCCATGACTTCGCTCGTCGCTTTCGATTGCACCATTCCGGCTACGCCCTATGAGGAGGCCGCGGATCTGGACCTGTTGTCGGCTCTCCTGGAGCGGGAGCTGCCGGGATCGGGACGGGACGCCGCCGCCGCCCTGATCACGGACTTCGGGGGCCTGGCGGGGGTGGCGGCCGCGGACGCCGCCGCCCTGGCGCGAACGGGTCTGCCGCCCGGGGCTGTGGCCGGTTTCGCCAGCGTCAGGGCCCTGGCCCTGGCCATGGGCCGGGCCGAGGCCTGCAGGCGACCCGTCCTCTCGTCCTGGAGCGCGCTCCTGAGCTATCTGCGCATCTCCCTGGCCCATGCCCCGCGAGAACAGTTTCGGGCCCTCTATCTCAACAAGCGCAACATCCTGATCCGCGAAGAGCTGAGGGCTGACGGCACTGTCGATCACGCTCCTGTCTATCCCCGCGAAGTGGTGCGGCGAGCACTGGAGCTGTCGGCCACGGCCCTGATTCTGGTCCATAATCATCCCTCGGGCGATCCGACCCCGTCACGGGCCGACATCGACATGACCAAGCGGATCATCGACGCCGCCAGGGTCTTCGACATCACCGTCCACGACCATGTCATCGTCGGGCCGGAGGGGACAAAGAGCCTGCGCACCCTGGGCCTGATGTGAGTCGGCGATGACCCGGCATTGGACCAGGAGTCTCCGCGACATCGTTTCCGCCCTGGGCGGGGACCTCCATCATGGCGGCGGCAGCGCCCATGTGCCGGCGCCGGGTCACAGTCCGGGGGACCGCTCCGTCTCCCTCCTGCTCGACGGCGACCGACTGGTGATCCATGGCTTCGGGGCGGCGGACTGGCGCGAGGTCCGCGCCCAGTTGCTGGGGCTTGGTCTGATCGACGCCGCAGGCCGACTGACCGGCGGGGCGGTGAGGTCGGGCCCGGGGCAAGCCGCACCGGCGCGGCCGTCGCCCCATGTCCGCATCGCCGCCGCCCGGGCGCTCTGGTCCGAAGCCTTTCCGCTCGAGGACGGCGATCTCTGCCATCGCCATCTGCGGATTCGGGGCGTCCGTCTTCGATCCTTGCCGGATGATCTGCGCCGCCACCCGGCGGCGCCGGTTTCGGTGTTTCGACGTTCCGAACGGACCTGTCCGGCCATGATCGCCGCCATCCGCACGTCTGACGGGGCGCTCAGCGCGGTGGAGATCGCCTATCTCGGCCCGGACGGACGGACCGCCCGTCACCTTCGGCTGCCCCGCAAGATGGTCGGGTCTGCCCCGGCCGGCGTGGCGGTGCGCCTGTCTTCCCCCGACGCCGAGATGGTCGTGGGCGAGGGCGTGGCGACGACGCTGTCGGCCATGGCGCGCTTCGATCTGCCGGGCTGGGCCCTGTTGTCGGCGGGAAACCTTGCGCGCTGGTCGCCGCCGGCAGGCGTGCGCCGCATCCTGATCGCCGGCGATCGCGGCCGGGCTGGCGAAGCGGCTGCTGCAGAACTGTGCGGACGGCTCAGGGCGATGGGGCTGGCGACCGAGGTCCGCCTGCCGCCGTCGCCCTATGGCGACTGGAACGAGGCCGCTGTCCTGGAGGAGGAGGGGGAAGGGCGAGGCGGGGCGCCGACAAGGCGGGGATAGGCCTCGCCGTCCGGCGGGAGAAGACCCATGACCCGTTCCGCTACAAGGAAGACCGCCGCGCCAGGCGGGACCGCCCCGGCTTCAGCCGCTTCTGCGCCGTCGCGCCGCCAGATGACCGTACGCCTTGGCGACCTGGATATCGCTCCGGAGAACCTTCGCCACGGCGAAGCGCCCGACGACGACATCCCTCAACTGGCCGACACCATCGCCGCCGCCGGCCTGCTGCAGTTTCCGACCGTCCGGCCGGGCTCGGGCGACGAGGCCGCCCACATGGTTCTGGACGGACGCCGGCGTTTACTGGCCCTTCGGATTTTGCGCGACCGCGGCGTCATCGACGAAGACCATTCGGTGGAGGTCTTCATCGAGACCGATCGGGCGCGCCAGGCCGCGGCGGTCGTCCTGACCAATACGGCTGTGCCCGTTCATGTGGCCGACGTCATCGCCGCCATCGGTCGCATGTTGAAGGGGCGGCTCGGGGTGAAGGCTATCGCCCGGGCGCTCGGCTATGGCGAGGTCGAGATCCGCCGCCTGGCCGCCCTGTCGGCCCTGCCGGCCGCAGCGCTGGAGGCGCTCAAGTCCGGACGCATCACCCTTAGGCAGGCCCGCCTCCTGGCCCGGTTGAAGGACGCCGAGGCCCAGGCGGAGATGGCCCAGGCCGTACTGGACGGCCATGGGCTCCCGGAATGGCGCATCCAGGAACAGCTCCGGCAGGGCCGCATCACCGACCGCGATCCCAGATGCGGCCTGGTGACGCCCGCGCTCTACGCCGACGAGGGCGGGCGCACGGAAATCGACCTGTTCGGGGAACTCCCGCCGGTCCTGCTGGATCCCGCGGCCCTCACGCGGGGCTGGATCAAACGGGCGGCTGAGATGGCGGCGCCGTTCGAGGCGGAGGGACTGTCGGTTCGCCTCTGCCCTGGCGACGACGGGGATGAGGGCGGGCCGGACCTCCCCGAGGACCTGGAGCAGCTCTACTACGCCCATGGCGGCCTGTCCGATGAGGCGACCCTTGTCTATCGCGAGGCCCGGGACCGCGCCCAGGCGGCGGCGGAGGCCGTCGAAACGCTCGAGCCGGGGATGAGCGACGAGGAGGTCGCCGGGCGCCGGGCCGCCTTTGTGCGGGCGCGCATCGCCCAGGACCAGGCCGGCTCCGGCCAGCGGCTGGCGACGCTCCTGGTCTTCAGGCCCTCGCTGCGGACCGGCGTGGAGATCGACTGCTACGCCCCGGTCGAGATCGGCGAGGCCCCAACCTCGTCGAACAAGGGTTCAGACGAGGTGGAGGTCGAGGCGGAGGTCGCAGGGCGCCGGACAGCGGGCAGCCGCTATGCGCCGCCGCGCGCCGAAGCCCCCGCGCCCGAGGTCGAGGGGGTCAGCCATGTGCTGCACGCCACGCGCACGGACATGGCGACGCGCGGCCTGATGAGGGCCCTAGCGGAGACGCCCGAGGTCGCTCTAACCGTCCTCGCGGCGCGCCTGTTCGCCAGCCTGGCGGTCTGGCCGCCGGTAGGGCGTACCGAGGCCGCCCTGGCGATCACAACCACGGCCTTCAGCCCGACGGGCGGGCGGATCGTCGAAACCCTCGACGGGGCGGTGCGCGAGCGCCTCGATGCGCGCCGCCTGGCCTGGGAAGCCTCCGGCCTGACGACCATCGCCTGGGTCCACGCCATGGACGCAGGCGACCGGATGGGACTTCTGGCCGATCTGACAGCGCTGAGCCTCGACCTGCGCGAGGACCGGACCAGCCTGGTGCGCAAGAGCGCACGGGCGGAGGCGGCGGAGATCGCCGACCTGTGCGACGCCGACATCGCGCGCTGGTGGACGCCGGACGGGGCCTATCTGCGCCCCCATTCCCGCGAGCAACTGCTGACCATGCTCGAGCGTATGGGCGCGGAAACCGAAGCCCCCGCCCGCATGAGAAAGGGCGACCTCGTGGCCTGGACGGAGGATCAGGCTGCTGCGCGTCGCTGGGCGCCGGTCTGCCTGGCCTGGAACAGGTCGGCTGATGACGCGGATATGGCGGACAGGGCGGCGGCCGGCTCTGACGATGAACCCGACGCCGTCTCCGGCGCCCAAGCCGGTGAGGGGACGGAGACCGCGTCATGCGGTGATGTCGGGGAACAGACCGGCGAGCGCCAGGTCGGGCCGGGCGACCCGGAAGGCGACACAGACGGCGTCCCAGAAGGCGTCCCAGAAGGCGTACTAGGCGCCGTCGCGGGCTCCGATGGAGCGGCGGATGGGGATGAGCTCCACGGTGACGCCGCCTGAGGCGTCGGGGTCTTCGTGGTGACGCCGGCCGGCGAGGCGGCCCTGGCGTCTGGGAATCCGGACGCGGCGACGGCGGGCGACGCGGCCGCCTGACCGGAAAGCCGGTTTCGCCGGCGGCGTCCGGCGGAACCGGTCCGGAGGATGGGGAAGGGATCAGGGAGGCGAGGCGAAACGGGGAGAGGGTCTCCCTGGCCTCCGGATCAAGGAGACT
>DAIOID010000085.1:1914-13164 GCA_036744355.1 Brevundimonas sp. | reverse complement strand
CCGCGCTGGACGACCGTATGGTGCGGCTGGAAGCCGTGCGCCGCATGATCGGCATCATGGTCGACGACGTTCTGGCCGAGACCGAGCGTCGCCTCGCCGAGCACCGCATCGTCACCGTCGAGGACGTGCGTCTGGCCCCGCAGATGATGGTGCAGTTCTCGCCCGGCATGATGGCCGACCTGGGCGTGCTGCGCCGCTTCCTGTTCGAGCGGATGTATCGCCACTACCGGGTCAACCGCACCCGGAGTCAGGCGCGCCGCGTCCTGTCGCAGCTGTTCCACCTGTTCATGGAAGAGCCCGAGGTCATGCCCCCCGAATGGTCGGCCCCGGCGATGTCGGATGATCCGGTCAAGCGGGCGCGGGCGGTGTGCGACTATATCGCGGGCATGACGGACCGTTACGCCATTGAGGTGCACGGCAAGCTGTTCAGCCTCGACCTGGCGCTTGATCTGTGATTCGAAAGCGGCCACGGGCGGGCTAGACTGATACATCGCGGCGCCGATTCGCGCGGCGCCGATCCAGAAAGCACGACCCATGTCCTACGACGACGATCACCGAGGCAACCCCAACGCCGGCCGCGAGCGGGGGGCCTACACGCCGCCCACCGACGACGACTTGCCGTTCGAGCGTCGCAGCTATGATCCCCGTCGCGCCCCGGCCGCCAAGTCGCCGCCGGTCACGCTGATCATCAGCGCCATCGTCCTGTTGCTGCTGATCGTGGCCGTGGTGGTCTTCTATCGTTCGGGCGTGCGCTCCTCGACCGACGCCCCGCCCGCTGTCGGCACGCCGGTCGAAAGCATGAAGGTCGAGGCGCCGCTGGACGCCCAGCCGATCGACCCGGAAGCGGGCGTGCGCGTCTATCGCGACGGCGGAGAGCCGACCGACGCCGTCCCCACCTTCACCCCCGAGCCGGAAGCCGTCGCCCCGCGCCCCGCGCCCCAGCCTCTGCCCGTCGCGCCGACGGCCCTGCCGCCCGCCGCCCCGGCTGCGGTCGCGCCGGCTCCCGTCGTTCCGGCCAAGCCCGTGACCCCGGCCCCCGCGCCCAAGGCGACGCCGGCTCCGGCTCCTGCGGCTCCGGCCGCGGCCGGCGGTTCCTCGGGCGTGCAGATCGGCGCCTTCTCCTCGACCGCTATCGCCGACCGTGAATACGCGGCCGTCGCCTCGCGCTTCGGCCAGTACGCCTCGGGCGCCGAAAAGCGCGTGCAGGAAGTCACCGCCGCCAACGGCTCGACCGTCTATCGCACCACCTTCACCGGCATGAGCCGCGATCGCGCTGTGGCCTTCTGCAACGCGCTGAAGGCCGCCGGCCGCGACTGCATCGTCCGCTAATGACCAAGATGTCCGCTCATCCCCGCGGAAGCGGGGACCCAGTTCTTTGGCTCGATGTTCGAATGGGCGCCGGGAGGTTTTCGGCCTTTGCTGGCGCGGATCAAACCTGGGTCCCCGCTTCCGCGGGGATGAGCGGGAGAAAAATATGACCTCCGCCGTCATCTACGGCTGTTCCGGCCACAGGCTGACGGCGGAGGAGCGCGCCTTCTTCGCCGAGACCAAGCCCTGGGGCTTCATCCTGTTCCGCCGCAACGTGGACAGCCCCGATCAGGTCAAGGCCCTGGTCGATGAGTTGCGCGACAGCATCGGACGCGCCGACGCCCCCGTCCTGATCGATCAGGAAGGCGGCCGGGTGCAGCGCCTCGGCCCGCCGCACTGGCCCAAGTATCCGCCGGGCTCGGCCTATCTGAAGGCCGTCAACGATCCGATGGCGGCGCGCGAATTGGTGCGTCTGGGGGCGCGCCTGATCGCCCACGATCTGCGCGAACTGGGCATCACCGTCGATTGCGTGCCGGTGCTGGACGTGCCGGTGCCGGGCGCTCACGACATCATCGGCGACCGCGCCTATGCTCAGGACCCCGCCACCGTGACCCAGCTGGGCCGGGCGGCGGCCGAGGGCCTGCTGGCGGGCGGCGTCCTGCCGATCATCAAGCATATCCCCGGCCACGGCCGAGCCTTCGCCGACAGCCATCACGACCTGCCGGTGGTCGAGACGGATCTGGCCACCCTGGACGCCTGGGACTTCGCCCCGTTCAAGGCCCTGTCCGACATGCCGATGGCGATGACGGCCCACGTCGTCTTCACCGTCGTCGACGCCAAACGCCCGGCCACGACGTCGAAGAAGGGCATCCGCCTGATGCGAGAGCATCTGGGCTTCTCCGGCCTGATCATGTCCGACGACCTGTCGATGCAGGCTCTGTCGGGCAGCCTGACCGAGCGCGCCGAACAGTCGCTGAAGGCGGGCTGCGACGTGGTTCTGCATTGCAACGGCGACCTCGACGAAATGCGTCAGGTGGCGGAGGGAACCGGCAAGCTGAAGGGTCAGGCCCGGCGCCGCGCCGAGGCCGCGCTGAAGCGCATCGTCCATACGCCTGAACCGCTTGATCTGGCCGACGCCCGCGCCCGGCTGGAGGCGGCCCTGACCGGCCGCTTCGACGCCGCCAAGGGGCCGGACGTCGGCGAGGCGCAGGCCTAGATGATGGATCAGGCGTTCCAGCCTAATCTGGACTTCACCGCCGTCGCCGAGGCTGATGCGACCGAGGCCTTCGTCGTCGATCTGGAAGGTTACGAAGGGCCGCTGCACGTCCTGCTGGCGCTGGCGCGTACGCAGAAGGTGGACCTGCTGAAGCTGTCCATCACCAGGCTGGCGGAACAGTATCTGGCCTTCGTTCACGAGGCGCGGCGGCGCAACTTCGCCATGGCGGCCGACTACCTCGTGATGGCCTCCTGGCTGGCCTATCTGAAGTCGCGCCTGCTGCTGCCGCGCACCGAGAAGGGCAAGGCCGAGGAGCCGCCGGCCGAGGAAATGGCCGCCGCACTGGCGTTTCGCCTGCAGAAGCTGGAGGCCATGCGCCGCTCGGTCGAGGCCATCACCAGCCGCCCGCAACTGAAGCGCGACGTCTTCACCCGCGGCGACCCGGAAGCCACCGTCATCATTCCCTCAGACCGCGTGGACGCCAGCCTCTATGAGCTGATGGCGGCCTATGTCGCGCAGCGTCGCCGCGAGCAACGCCGCAACTATGCCCCCGGCCAGCGGGTCGAGGCCTTCCAGCTCGAGGCCGCGCGCGATTGGCTGCGCTCGATGATGCCGCGTCTGGCCGACTGGACTCCGCTGGATCAGGTCGCGCCGACCCGCGGGGACGAAGACGGGGAGGGCCCCAGCCAGGCCAGCTATACCGCCTCCACCCTGTCGGCCAGTCTGGAGCTGGTGAAGGAGGGGGCCATGGACGTGCGCCAGGTCGAGGCCTTCGCCGACGTCTTCCTGAAACGTCGCGGCTTCGGCCAACCGCTGGAGCTGACGCCGTGAGCCCCCACCATTCGCTCATCCCGGCGAAGGCCGGGATCCAGATGCAAGAACTCTCGTGCTCGTTTTTCGCAGACCCGTCCTGCAAGCCTTCACGCCCTATAATCTGGATCCCGGCCTTCGCCGGGATGAGCGGGATTGGGTGTGCTGATGTCTGACCTCAGCTTCAAACCCGACGACACCGAGATCGAACGCCGGGTCGAGGCCCTGCTGTTCGCCGCCGCCGCGCCTCTGTCGGCGGCCGAGATCGCGCGTCGTCTGCCCGAGGGCGCCGATACGGGCCGGGCCATCGCCGCCCTACGTCAGCGCTATCAGGGACGCGGCGTCGAGTTGGAATGCGTGGCCGACCGCTGGCGGTTCCGCACCGCCGCCGACCTGGCCTTCCTGATGACCGAGGAGCGCGAGGAGCCGCGCCGCCTGTCCAAGGCCGCGCTCGAGACCCTGGCCATCATCGCCTACCACCAGCCTTGCACTCGCGCCGAGATCGAGAGCGTGCGCGGCGTCTCCCTGTCCAAGGGGACGCTGGACCTGTTGCTGGAGATGGACTTCGTGCGGCTGCGCGGGCGTCGGCGCACGCCGGGCCGTCCCGTCACCTACGCCACGACCGACCGCTTCCTCGAGCATTTCAGCCTGGCCAGCCTCTATGACCTGCCCGGCGTGCAGGAGATGAAGGCGGCGGGCCTGTTGGACCTGTCGATCCCCGTCGGCTTCGAGGTGCCCGACCCTACCCGCAGCGGCGACTCGGAAGGCGAGGACCTGCTGACCGGGCTCGACGACGGCGCCCCCGAATTCGCCCAGGATTTCGTCAGCGAGGACTGAGACTCGCAAGCCAGGCAGCGACGCATCGCCACGCCTGTTTGTTCGCTGCGACTAAGCTTCTGAAAAACATAGACTTAAGTAAAGATTGGCGTGCCTTGACCTGAGGCCCCCTCGGCTATAGGTTCCGCGCCGAATTCAGACCCGTTCCGGCCCCGTGTCGGACGCTGAGCGAACAGGCCCATGTCCCCGACGAAGGAATCGCGCGAAGAGGCGATCAAACGCCTCCACGAAAGCGCATCCGCGCTGGAAGACCGGACCAAGGTCGAGCAATCGGCCGAGTTCGCCGCGCACGCGGTGACGGGACAGGCCTACAAGATCATCGCCGAGCTGCTCGGCGGTGTTTTCGTTGGTCTCGGCCTCGGGTTCGGCGTCGACCGTTTGTTCGGCACCAGCCCCTGGGGCATTCTGGTCGGAGTCCTCGCGGGCTTCGCCCTGGCGATCTACATGGCGCGTCGCACAGCCAACCGGCTGATGGCGCAGGCCAAAGCGGCAGGGGTGACGGGGCAACCCGTTCCCTACGTCGAGGCTGGCGAAGAAGAAGACTAAGGAGCGAAAGGCCCGTGGCCGATCCGATTCATCAGTTCCAGATCACGCCGCTGCCCGGCCTCGACTTCGGTGAAGTCACCCTGCCGGTCATCGGGACGGTCCATCTGGCCTTCACCAACTCGCATCTGGCCATGACCCTGGCGTTCGTTTTGGTCATCGGCTTCCTGCAACTGGCCACGTCGCGCGCCCAGGTGGTCCCGGGTCGTATGCAGGCCGCAGGCGAGACCCTGTTCGGCATGATCGACAACCTCGCCCAGTCGATCATCGGCCACGACGGCCGCAAGTATTTCCCGTTCGTCTTCACCCTGTTCCTGCTGGTTCTGATGATGAACCTGCTGGGCATGTTCCTGACCTTCACCGCCACCTCGCAGCTGGCGGTCACCGCGACCTTCGGCGTCCTGACCTTCGCCCTGGTGGTGATCATCGGCATCGCCAAGAACGGTCTGGGCTTCTTCGGCCTGTTCTGGCCGACCAGCGCGCCGTTGGCGCTGCGCCCGGTCGTCGGCCTGATCGAGTTCTTCTCCTTCCTGCTGCGTCCCGTCACCCTGGCGCTTCGTCTGTTCGGCAACATGCTGGGCGGCCACGTGGCGCTGAAGATCTTCGCCGGCTTCATCGTCTCCCTGGTGGGCGTGGCGCTGGCGGGCGGTGCGGGCCTGTTCGCCCTGCCGGTGGCGGCCCTGTCGCTCGGCATGGTGATCGCCCTGACTGCGCTCGAGTTCCTCGTGGCCTTCCTTCAGGCCTTCGTTTTCGCTGTTCTGGCCTGCATCTATCTCAATGATGTGGTCAACCTGGGTCATGGCCACTAAGGCTGCGAACCAGCACTAAACCCTACCCTTCAAACGCTCCAAGAATTAGGAATATCATCATGGAAGCTGAAGCCGCCAAGTTCATCGGCGCCGGTATCGCCACCATCGGCATGGTCGGTTCGGCCCTGGCCGTCGGCAACATCTTCGGCCAGTTCCTGGCCGGCGCCCTGCGCAACCCGGCTGCCGCCGCTTCGCAAGTCGGCAACCTGTTCGTGGGCGCCGCCCTCGCCGAAGCCCTGGGCATCCTGGCCTTCGTGCTCGGCATCCTGATCTGGCTCGGCTAAACCCGAACACTTGATCAGCGGCGGCGCGCCTGACCGGCTGCGCCGCCGCATCTGCTTTCACGACGGATCATCATGGCAGCCACTCCCTCAGCTCCGCCCCCGGTCTTGCCGGTGGAACAGGCCGTCGAATACGCGGCCGAAACCGGGCACGTGCCCGCCAACGCGGCCGCCGCCGCCGCCGACCACGAAGCCGGCGGACTGCCGCAGTTCGAGTTCCAGCACTGGGCCGGGCAGGCCGCCTACCTGCTGATCCTGTTCGCTATTCTTTACGTGCTCATCGCCAAGGTCTTCGCGCCACGTCTGCGCCGCGTGATCGACGAACGGGCCGAGACCGTTTCTTCGGCCGTCGCCACCGCGCGTTCGGTCCAGACCGAGGCCGTCGCCCAGGCCGACGCCGCCAAGGCCGAGCTTGAAAAGGCCCGCGCTGACGCCCGCGCCACCGCCGCGGGCGCCAAGGCGCGCATCGCCGCTGAAATCCAGGCCCGTCAGGCCGAGGAAGAAGCCGCTGTCGCCGCCCGCGTCGCCGAGGCCGAGAAGGCCATCGCCGCCACCCGCGACGGCGCCATGGCCCACGCTTCGGCCATCGCTTCGGACACCACGCGCGCCATCGTCGAGCGTCTGACGGGCCAGGCCCCGACGGCCGCCGAGGCCGACGCGGCCGTCAAGGGAGCCGCCTGATGAACATGTTCTTCGACCCCCACTTCTGGGACGTCAAAACCAGCGCCGAACTGTGGGTTCTGGTCGGTCTGCTGATCTTCATCGGCATCGTGGTTCTGGCTGGCGTGCCGAAGATGGTCGCCAAGGCCCTGGACGACAAGGCCGGCAAGATCCAGTCGGAACTGGACGAGGCCGCCCGCCTGCGGGCCGAAGCCGAAGCCATGCTGGCCCAGATCCGTCAGGAGAAGGCCGAAGCCGAAGCCCAGGCCGCCGACATGCTGGCCGCCGCTGAAGCCGACGCCCGCCGCATCGAGGCCGAAGCCAAGGTCAAGCTGGAAGAGGCCCTGGCCCGCCGTCAGGCCCTGGCCGAGCGTCGCATCGCCCAGGCCGAGGCCGAGGCCACGACCGAGGTCAAGGCCGCGGCCGCCGAGCTGGCCGCTAAGGCTGCCCAGGACATCCTGGCCGCCCGCCTGGCTGGCGCCAAGTCGGACCCGCTGATCGACGCCGCCATCGCCCAGATCGGCGACAAGCTGAACTGATCGCGGTCACAGCGACAACACATCAGGCCCCGCCGGCGACGGCGGGGCCTTTTGCGTTTCAGGTGCGCGCGCTGGCTAGTGGGCGGGCGCGCCGTGGATGAAGCCGGCGGCGCGTTTCTCGCGCGCCAGCAGCCGGGCGAAGACATTGCCCATCACCCCGCCGAAGATCATGTGGGTGATCAGCATCCAGCCGAAGGTGCCGAAGCCGGCGCTGCCCGAGAAGGTGCGCGGATCGCCCATCATGCTGATGATCAGCATCATGGCCACCCAGGCCGCGACGGCGAACAGGATGCCCTTGGTCTCGGGCGTCTTGGTCGGCAGACGGGCATAGAGCACCGCGAACAGCGGACCCATGATCAGAGAGCCGATGACGAAGTGGATGGCCCAGCCGGCGGCCAGATTGTCGCCGAGGCGGAACATGCGCGCGACGATTTCGGGGAAGGGGTCGAAGACCTTGGCGAACAACAGGTTCACCGCTTCAAGAATGGAGACCGCGACGGTGGCTACGAAACCGGCGACGATTCCCTGTTTTACGCGTGACATCATGAGAAAAGCGCCTCCCAACGCCATCTGCCTTTTGACTACGCGAGGGGAAGCATACGCCGTTCGGCGCGCGGCGGGGCGATTCGCCGTTCACGTTACCGTGTCTGATGAAATGTGGCTTTTTAGCGGAAGAGCTTGCGGAAAAAGCGACGGACGCGTTTGCGAGCCCGGATCAGTTGGCGCGACGGGCGCTTGCGCAGCACCACCTTTTCGGCGCGCAGGGCCTGCTGCCAGAAGACGGGGGCGATCTCCGGGTTTTTCCGCATCAGGCGACGGAAGGGATAGACCCACTTGGGCCGGGCGTACTGGGCGCGGATGAACTGGCGCTTGGCCCACCAGGAGTTGCGCAGCAGGAGGACCAAACCCAGGGCGATGACCGGCACGCCGCCGGGGCCGGGCAGGGGGGCGATCAGGACGCCAAGGCCGATGATCAGGAAGCCCAATGCCATCATGCCCAGCCGTTTCGCACGACGCAGCAGCCCGGGCCTCTGACGAGGCCGGCTGTCGGCGCGGAAGGGGATCAGGGCGAGGGTCACAGGCGTCACAGTCAGGGAGGAGGCAAGGAGACAACGCCTCCGCGTGCGGCGTGCTCCTTCCTCGCGGAAGTTCACGTTGAACGTGGCGATGCTGTCACACTCTTCTAGACACGCGCGACAAGGCCGAACCGTGGCGTGGGGGTGAAGCTTTCGTTAGAGCCGCAGAAACGCAAAACGCCGTGTCCCGAAAGACACGGCGTTTCACTTCAGATCGGGTTCGCGGTCCTATTCGGCCGCGATGTTGGAGCCTTCCGGGGCCGACCAGCGCAGACGCGGCGAGCGCGCGGCGCGGGTCTCGTCCAGGCGCCGCAGAGGCGCATGGAAGGGGGCGCCCTTGAAGCGGTCGACGTCGCCGGCCTTGGCCGCCTCGGCCAGCAGACGCATGGCGTGGATGAAGCGATCCAGCTCGGCCTTGGACTCGGTCTCGGTCGGCTCGATCAGCATGGCCCCGTGCACGACCAGCGGGAAGTACATGGTCATCGGGTGGAAACCCTCGTCGATCATCGCCTTGGCGAAGTCGAGCGTGGTGATGTCCGTGCCCTTCAGCCATTCATCGTCGAACAGGGCTTCGTGCATGCACGGACCCTCGGGGAAGGCCGGGCTCATCAGGTCCTGCAGGCGGGCCTTGATGTAGTTGGCGTTGAGGACGGCGTCCTCGGCCACCTGACGCAGGCCGTCCGAGCCGTGCGACATCATGTAGGACAGGGCGCGCACATACATGCCCATCTGCCCCTGGAAGGCGCACAGACGGCCGAAGGCCTGGGCCGCCTCGTCTTCCTCGCGCTCGACCAGCTTGTAGCCGTCGCCGGTGTTCACGACCCACGGCGCGGGCGCGAACGGGGCCAGGGCCTCCGACAGAACGACCGGACCGGCGCCGGGACCGCCGCCGCCGTGGGGCGTCGAGAAGGTCTTGTGCAGGTTGATGTGCATGGCGTCGACGCCCAGGTCGCCGGGCCGCACCCGGCCGACGATGGCGTTGAAGTTGGCGCCGTCGCAGTAGAAGTAGGCGCCCGCTTCGTGCGTCAGGCGGCTGATCTCCAGGATGTCGCGCTCGAACAGGCCGCAGGTGTTCGGGTTGGTGACCATGATGGCCGCCACGTCCGGTCCCAGCTTGGCGGCCAGGTCGGCCACGTCCACGCGGCCGTCGTCGGTCTGGGCGACTTCGACGACCGAATAGCCGACGAAGGCGGCGGTGGCCGGGTTGGTGCCGTGGGCCGAGGTCGGGACCAGGACCTTGCGGCGCTGCTCATGCTCGCCCTTGGCTTCGTGGGCGGCGCGGATGGCCATCAGGCCGCACAGCTCGCCGTGGGCGCCGGCCTTGGGCGACAGGGCGACTGCGGGCATGCCCGTCAGCGTCGTCAGCCAATGGGCCAGATTGTCCATCAGCTCCAGCGCGCCCTGAACCGTCGACTGCGGCTGCAGCGGGTGGATGTCCGAGAAGCCCGGCAGGCGCGCCATCTTCTCGTTCAGACGCGGGTTGTGCTTCATCGTGCACGAGCCCAGCGGATAGATGGCCAGGTCGATAGCGTGGTTCTTCTGGCTCAGGCGCACATAGTGGCGCATGGCCTCGGGCTCCGACAGGCCGGGCAGGCCGATCGGATCCTTGCGGACCAGGTCGCCCAGGTCCGAGCCGTCGGTGGCGGGCTTGGGCAGATCAACGCCGGTCTTGTTCCAGCCGTCGCCTTCAAAGATCAGGGCTTCGTCCTGCAGCAGGCCGCGCGCGCCGGTCAGGGTCGGGTGCTTGTAGTCGTTGTCCGGCAGGGCGTTCGGGGTGGTCGGACGGCCGACAGTGTTCATCGTGCTCATGGTTCCAAACTCCCTTTAAGCGGCCAGGACCTTGGCGAGCGCACCCGCCAGGATCTTGATGTCGGCGTCCAGCGTCGTCTCGGTGGCGGCGACCAGCAGGACGTCGTCGAGGCCCGCTTCCGGGGCCAGGCGGCTGTAGGGCACGCCGGCCAGGATGCCGTTGTCGGCCAGGGTCTGGACGACCTCGGCGGCGTTTTTGGGCAGCTTGACCGCGAACTCGTTGAAGAAGCGCGGGGTCAGGACCTCGACGCCGGGAATGGCGGCCAGGGCGTCGCGGGTGGCGAGCGCCTTCTCGTGGTTGAGCAGGGCCATCTGGCGCAGGCCCGTCTCGCCCAGCAGGCTCATGTGGATGGTGAAGGCCAGGCAGCAGAGGCCCGAGTTGGTGCAGATGTTCGACGTGGCCTTGTCGCGGCGGATGTGCTGCTCGCGCGTGGACAGGGTCAGGACGAAGCCGCGACGGCCGTCGGCGTCCACCGTCTCACCGCAGTAGCGGCCGGGCGTCTGGCGCAGCAGCTTCTCGCGGGTGGCGAACAGGCCGATGTAGGGGCCGCCGAAGTTCAGGGCGTTGCCGATCGACTGGCCTTCGGCCGCGACGATGTCGGCGCCCATCTCGCCGGGCGATTTCAGCAGGCCCATCGACACGGCTTCCGTCACCACGACGATCAGCAGGGCGCCGGCGGCGTGGGCGGCCTCGGCGATCTTGGTCACGTCGGTGGCGGTGCCGAAGACGTTGGGGGTCTGGACGACGACGCAGGCCGTGTCCTTGTCGATGGCGGCGATGACGGCGTCCTCGGCGTCAACCGCAGCGGTCAGGGCTTCAGTCTCGACGCCGACGGCGTGAACCACGGTCTCGGTGGCCTTGACGTAGTGGGGGTGCACGCCGCCCGAGATGACGGCCTTGTTGCGGCGGGTCACGCGGGTGGCCATCAGCACGCCCTCGGCCATGGCGGTCGAACCGTCATAGAGCGAGGCGTTGGCGACCTCCATGCCGGTCAGGTTCGCGACCTGGGTCTGGAACTCGTACAGGTACTGCAGGGTCCCTTGCGCGATTTCCGGCTGATAGGGGGTGTAGCTGGTCAGGAACTCCGACCGCTGGATCACGTGATCGACCGTGGCCGGGACGTGGTGCTTGTAGGCGCCGGCGCCGCAGAAGAAGGGCACGGTTCCCGCCGTGGCGTTCTTGCCCGCCATGGCCGAGAGGGCGCGTTCGACCTCCAGCTCGCCCGCCACGCGGGGCAGGTCGACAAAGCCGTCGCGGCGCGCGGCCTGCGGCACGTCGACAAACAGGTCGTCGATGGATTTGGCGCCGATGGCGGCCAGCATGGCCTCACGGTCGTCGGGCGTCAGGGGGAGGTAGCGCAT
>DAIOID010000085.1:0-1814 GCA_036744355.1 Brevundimonas sp. | reverse complement strand
CTTGATCTTGGCGAACCAGCCTTCGCCTTCGGGATCGGCGTTGACGGTTTCCGGGGCTGCGGCCAAGGCGGCGTTGCCCTCGACCACTTCGCCGGCGACCGGGGCATAGACGTCCGAAGCGGCCTTGACCGATTCCACGACGGCGAAGCTGTCGCCGACCGAGACGGTCTTGCCGGCTTCCGGCGTCTCGACGAACACCACGTCGCCCAGGGCGTCAGCGGCGTGCTTGGAAATGCCGACCGTGGCGACGTCGCCCTCGAGGCGAACCCACTCGTGATCTTTGGTGAAGCGCATGTGTCTGATCTCTCAGGCTTTAGGTTTGCGATAGTAGCGGGTGGCCACGAAGGGGGTGGCGACGACTTCGGCGGCGGCGGGTTTGCCGCGCACGATGACTTTCAGGTCCGAGCCCAGTTCGGCGAAGGCCGGCGGCACATAGCCCATGGCGATGTTGTGACCCAGGGTCGGCGACGGGCCGCCCGAGGTGATCTTGCCGATGACATTGCCGTCCATGTCGGCGATCTCGGCGCCTTCGCGGGCCGGGGCCCCTTCCTTGACGTGCAGGCCGATGCGGACGCGGGCCGGGCCGTCGGCCAGCTGCTTCAGGATGGTCTCGGCGCCGTTGAAGTCGGCGGCTTCCTTGCGCGACTTGGACAGGGCGAAGGTCAGGGCGGCTTCGACCGGGGTGGTGTCGGCGTCAATGTCGTGGCCATGCAGCGGCAGACCGGCTTCGAGGCGCAAGGAGTCGCGGGCGCCCAGGCCGATCGGCTTCACGCGGGCGTCGGACAGCAGCAGGTTCCAGATGCGCTCGGCGTCGGCGTTCGGCACGGAAATCTCATAGCCGTCCTCGCCGGTATATCCCGAGCGCGAGACATAGCAGTCCACGCCGAACAGCATCAGGCGGGCCGAATCCATGAAGCCCATGTCGGCCAGAACCGGCTCGAGCTTGGCCACGACCTCGGCGGCTTCCGGCCCCTGGATGGCCAGCAGGGCGCGGTCGTCCAGGACGGTCAGCTTGGCGTCGCCGGCCAGATTGGCGTTCAGGAAGGCGAAGTCGGCGTCCTTGTTGCCGGCGTTGACCACGACATAGAGGCCGTCATGGTCGGGCTTGCCCGCCATCAGGTCGTCCATGATGCCGCCCTCGGCGTTCAGCAGCAGCGAGTATTTCTGCTTGCCGGCCTTGAGAATCTCGTAGTCGCCGGGGACGAAGCGCTGGAACTGCTGGATGGCGTCGGCGCCGGTGATCTTGGCCTGGCCCATGTGCGAGACGTCGAACAGACCGGCGTGTTCGCGGGTCCAGCGGTGCTCGGCCAGAACGCCTTCGTACTGGACCGGCATGTCATAGCCGCCGAACCCGACCATGCGGGCGCCCAGGGCGCGATGCGCCGCGTTGAGGGGAGTGGTCTTCAGGGCCTGGTCGCTCATCGAGCATCCTCCGGTCGCGGGTTGCGGCGATAGCTTCGCCGTCGTCGCGCCCCCGCTGTCCTGAAGCCTGAGAGATTCCGACCGTCCCCGGATCGAGGTCGGCCTTGCTCCGTCGGCGCGCCACTAAGGCGACTTTCCAGCGTCCGTGCGCCTTCGCGGTCCTTTTGCCTGAGCGTTTCCGGGGCGGTTGCGCCTTCGGCCCCGACGGCCGCTGCGCGACCGCCGATCTCTCCCGCGAGAGCGCTCGACCTAAGGCCCCGACTCCGGGCCGAAGTCAAGCGGCGCCGGGCTTGCCGTGTACGATCCGAAGGGCCATGAGGGGCGCGAACAGCTCTCGTGACAGGATTGAAGGCCGCCATGACCGCCCGCACTGACCTCGCCGCCCACCTGGC
>DAIOID010000084.1:0-13346 GCA_036744355.1 Brevundimonas sp. | reverse complement strand
AATCCGATCGGCTTGATCGTTTCTCAGCAAAACTCATTCGGTTCTACTTGCCGATTACAAATACGCGACGATGTCTTCTTTACTTGTTTGGGCTGACGCACATTCGTGCTGCTTGAGCCCGAACTTCTTGTGTGTCTGGTTGACCCCGTGGCTATGTCGGAGGTTCCACACCCGATCCCATTCCGAACTCGGTCGTTAAGCCCTCCAGAGCCAATGGTACTTCGTCTCAAGGCGCGGGAGAGTAGGTCGCCGCGGGGTCTACCAGATACACAAGAAAAAGCCGTCCCAAAGACGGTCTTCGAACCCCTTCTTCCTTCACACACCGCCTTGCCGCGGGATGGAGCAGCCCGGTAGCTCGTCAGGCTCATAACCTGAAGGTCGCAGGTTCAAATCCTGCTCCCGCACCCAAGCATTTAAGCCGCTAGATCAATCGTCTAGCGGCTTTTTGTTGTCCAAAATCCGGCCCGACAAATTTGCCCGTGAAAGCCTCGTGGAAGCGCCCAGTGCGCAAATCCAGGCCGGCAGGGCGGTTGGATCACAATATTGGGAGTGCCGTCTTATCCAGCCACCTGACGTCGAACGCAAAGCGGCCCTGAGGGAACAAACAGTTTGTAGGTACTGCTGAGCGCGACCGGGCGCTTCACCGCAACCGAACGTCGCCAGATCGCAAACGCCCATCTCAGGCCTGCGACCATGACTTTGCGTGTGCCGTCCTGCTCGACGATTTGCGAGATCCGCGTCAGCAGCGCCTCGCTCTCGAAGGCCACGACGAGATCCTTCTCGAGGAACTGGCGCGCCGCCGACAGGTCGCCAAACCAGGGCAACTCGTCATGCAAGAAGGCGAAGAGGTCCCGAACCGGCGCCGGCGGATAGAGGTCCTCCCCGATCCCGTCGTCGGTTTCGCCCCGCCGCGGTGGCACGAACACTGTCGGCTCCCGAGAAGGCCGACGGCGTCTGCGCGAGCTTTCCGCCGCGGCGGGATCCGGTTGGACCCGCGACCGTGTCGCCCGCAGGCTCCCATCCTGGCAGATGAGGATCTCTCGTCCCGCCAGGGCTGTCGCGTCCCCGTCCATGAAGTCGGAGAGGTCGCGGTAGAAGGCGGTCCAACGCGCCCAGTCCGCCTTACGTCCCTTGCGCATTGCCTTGGCCAGCGTCCGGGCCAACGCCTGCACGATCAGCGCCCGTTCGACCGTTGTGATCCGGTCCTTTGATCGCGGCCCGGCGTGCAGGCGAAGAAAGTCCGCGAGTCTCTCGGTCCGCTGCGGGCCCAGCGCGGCCCAGATCGGCGCGACGCCGGCCGCGGCCCCGTGGCGTGCGATCACCTCCAGGGAAAAGGACTTGCCATCCGTCGCTGGCCGCCTCGCCGTGGCCGGGCTAGCCCAGAGAAGGGGGCCCAATGAAGGGCGTGCGAGCGGATCTCCCGTCCAATCCGCCAGGCACGGAACGAAAGTCGCGTCGGCCAGCGCCGGAACCGACCAGGCGCGCGGAATCTCCGCGGCCATGGCTTTTCCGAGATCGACGGCGTCGTCGGCTTCGTCCTGCGCGCGCTCGGACGCATCGACGGCGAGCAGGCTTGCCGGCGTGTTCCAAACCAGAAGGTCGACAGCGGCCCGGGCCGCTGTGACCGCTGGAACGCTCGCATCCGCCGCATCGGTTGCTCGGTCGGCGAGCCACCGCGCGGTTCTCGCGGCCAGGCGCACAGCATGTTCCAGCACGAGTGCGTTCACCTTCACGGTCGGGTCGAGGCTGACGCGGTTGGAACTCGGGAAGAAGCTGCCGTGCAGGTGTCCGCGGAACGGGGCGGTCGCGCCGCGTCCCATGGGAAGAAAGGTGTAGAGGCGGGGGTTGAAAGTAGACTTGTCCTCCTCGACCGGGACGGCCAACGCCACTTCGCCCGCCCCTTTCCAGCCGGACCACGTCTGCGGCAGGGCGCCCGAAGCCAGCCCGTCGTTCACCGCCGCCAGCATCTCCCCTTCCGGAACTTCCGCGCGCGCAACCCAGAACCGACCGCTCTCGCCAAGATCTGCGAGCACCGGCCCCGCGCAATCGCCCAGCAAGACCTCCTCGCGGGTCAAACCTCGCTTGAGGTGGTGTGCTTCGAGCTGCTCCCCCTCGATCCGGGCGTCGAGCCGGGCGATCCGGCGCAGGAAGAGGAGCGTGGGCGCGGCGGTGGTCGTCAGGGCGACGATCTCCGCCCGCACGGCCTCCAGCGCGGCGGCATTGCGAAGCGGCAGGCGGATGACTGTGGAGAACCCCGCCTGGCCGAAGGCCGAGATTGCAGCCGGATGGTCCTCGATCCACTGCGGAATGTAGAAGGCTGGCAAATCCGCGCGGGCCAGCGCACGCCGGGTCTCGTCCGGCAGCAGCGGGTCAAGCTCCGCCCCCCGCGCGAAAGTGAAGCAGTAGCCGTCAAATGCGTCACCGGCCTCGTCTTCCCTGCGTCGCGAGAAGATCTGCGGCGCATCGGTTACGTGTCGCACACTCCGAAACCCCAGCCCCTTGTTCCCGACGGCCTCGCCGGGCGGCTTGCTAGAGAGTCCCATCTCACAGAGCGCTTCGACATTGCGCGAGTCGAATGGACGTCCTCGGTTGGCGACGTAGAGTGTGCCGCTCTCGCCCTCGTCGCTCGCCAGTAGCAAGGCGATCTCGCCGTCACGGCGATCCCGCGCGTGGGCGTCATGGGCGTTCTGGATCAACTCGATCAGGAAGCGCCCGTGATAGTCGGCGATGATGTGCTGGGAGAGGCACTGGTTCTGCTTATGGACGGGGTCGTAGTATTTTCCGTGGTCGTCGATCGTGCCCAGGAAGCCGGTGATCTTGCGGCTTGCAATGTAGTCGATGTGCGTACGGGGATCCGCTTGCGGATCCAACACGTCAGCCGGAGCTCGCGGCCCGGACTCTGTCACATCGGTCGTCGACATCGCACCCCGATCAACTTCTGACCAATCTCCGAAGAGTCCGCAATCCTTCCGCGAGAGGCTCGGTCCCGATAGGCAGCTCGGAACGTACTGAAACCGTGTTGGGGCGCCCTCGAGGACGCAGTCCGGTGCTGGGCTTGTAGGTTGATGCAGGCCAGCCTTGGGCGAGATGCGGCATCAAATTCAGTGGCTCTTACGCCAGGCAAAGCCCGAGTGGGAGGACCGCGCCCGCGCGACCTACGCGCGCAATGATAACCGACTTCAGCGAGCCGTCTTTTTCCTGGTGCCCGGCGGCATGGTCGGATGGATCTTCGCCACGTGGGGAAGCGCGCTATCGAAGCCAGTGGCGCAGGGCATCTGTCTCGCTCTCGTTCTCTCCGAAGCGGCCTGCTACTGCCTCGACAGGCGAAGGGCGCGGAAACGACAAATCCGCGAGAGCGCAGACCGCGAGTAACCGGTGTCGCTCAGCTTCGCCAGTGAGGAGAATGGTCGAGCTAGCGACAGCCGTCATGGTCAAAAGCCCGGGACGCGCCTCCACGGCTGAGGCGGTCGCGGCTAGGTGGTCAGTAGCATTTCTGACAACCCGTCCAGCTCGCACTTGGCGGCCCGCCAATCGGGCATGTGACGATCGAGCAGCGCGTAGAAGCGTGGACTGTGGTTATGCTCTGCCAAGTGGCAGAGTTCGTGGAGAAGGACGTATTCTACGCAGTGAGCCGGCGCCTTGATCAGCATCGGATTGAGCGTGATCGCGCCCTTCGGAGAGCAGCTGCCCCAGTAGCGCTTCATCGTCAGCAACTTGATCGAGGGCGGGACGTCGACCCAGGGCAGGTCGGCGGCCATACGGATGATGCGCGAGGTAAAATAGGCCAGGGCACGTTCCCGATACCATCGTTGGAGGGCCAGCCGGACATCGGCGGTGTCCCCCTTTGGCGCGGTCACTTCCAGGCGGCCGGCGACAAGGCGGAGGGAGCGCCTAGCGCTGGGGTCGGCGATGATCTTTAGCTTGTAGCGGCGGCCGAGGTAGAAGTGGGTCTCTCCGCTAGAGTAGTCGCGCGCCAAGGCGTGGCGTCGGTAGTCCTCGAAGCGATCGATGTGATCCATGATCCAGCGGGCCCGCTTTTGGACTCCAGCGCGGATCTTCGTCTCGGGCGTACCGACGGGGGCCTCGACCGTGAGGCCGCCGCCTGGCTCTACGTGGATACGTAGCTTTGCGGTCAGGCGTGCGGTTTCATGGACATCGTACTCGGCGATGCGAGCGCCGTAGCGGAGCGTCAGGCGCATCAGGCAGCGTCCCGCGAGAGCCCCACGCGCGTCACCTCGACCACTGTGTCGGTAATCGACCGAGCCAGGTCCAGGCCCGTGAGCGAGAACAGCCGGGGGAGGACTGCTTTGCGGATCGCAGCCTCGACGTTGGCGGGGTTGAGCGAGTTTTCCGCCACCGCCGTCTGTACCATGCCGTCGATGTCCAACGCCGCGGCAGCGAAGCTCTCCGTGTCCGGACCGAGGGTCCGGCCGTCGCCAACGGCGAGCCGAATGATTCCGAAGTAGGCGATGGCGTGACGATTGCCGTTCAGAGCCGCAGGCGTGCCCTCGACCTTCCGCTCGGAGACCTGCTCCTCGATGTCCTTGAAGATCGCGTACTGCTTCAAGGGACGATCAAACAGCGCCGAGGCCTCGGCGATAGCGGCTTTCAGCAGCTCGGAGAAATGCCGCTGCGCATAAGGGTCATCGACCAGGTCCTGCTCGATCGTTCGGGTCAGACGCGTGCGGATGATGTCGGTCTCGTTGCGGGTCTTTTCCTCGCTCCACTCCTCCGGAGCCTGCTTGGCTAACTCGTTGACCACAAGCAGGTTGCCGTCCGAAACCACGTCCTCGCCGATGACGTAGCGGTCGACGATCTTGCGGATCTGGTTCTCGTAGGCATTGAAATCGACGGTCTCGTGGGCGTCCTGCTTGGCCATGCGGCGCAGGTTGGAGAAGAACTTCAGGTCGCGCTTGTAGGCGGCAATCTGGCCTTCGGAGAACGCACCGTCTTCGAAGAATGAGCGGGTGGAGAGCGCGGTGCGCAGGGTCATGCCGAACGCCGTCAACGCTTCGTAAAAGTCCTCGCGCACCTTCTGATGGACGTCGGTCGAGACGCCCGCCTCGTCGTCGTCGGCATAGCGAGGCACGAGCACTTGGCGATACTGCTCGATATCGCTGCGGTTGCGGACGCTGGCGAAAATCGCCCACAGCGCCTCGTGCAGCGCCGGTAGTTTTTTGTACTCGGTGCTGACGTTGGCGTAGAGCCCGTCGATGTCGTCGATATCGAACCCGCCTTGGGTCTGGTCGGCGAGGTTCTGGTATTCGGTAAGCGCCGAGTCCAGTTCCGCGAGGATGCCGCGATAGTCGATCAGCAAACCGAACTTCTTCTGCTCGTGCAAGCGGTTCACCCGGGCGATGGCCTGGATCAGGTTGTGCTGTTTCAGAGGCTTGTCGATGTAGAGTACCGCATTGCGAGGCTCGTCGAACCCGGTCAGCAGCTTGTCGACGACGATCAGGAGGTCGGGCCGCCCTTCGGTGGAAAAGTCCTCGATGACAGCTTTCTCATATGCCTCGGGGTCGCCGGTGACGTTGTCCTTCCACCATTGTAGGACCTCCGGCAGTTCGGACTCGTCCACCTCTTCATGCCCCTCGCGGGTGTCGGGTGACGAGATGACGACGGCGCTGCTGACCAGGCCCGTGGCGTCCAGCGCCTTCTTGTAGCGGATCGCCGAGACCTTGCTGTCGGTGGCGATCTGGCCTTTGAGGCCCAGGTCCAGGTCCTTGAAATTGGTCTTGAAGTGGACCGCGATGTCCCAGGCGATCAGGTCGATCCGGTTGCCGGAGCCGTAGACCGGCCCCTTCTTGCCGTACTTGGCCTTGAGGTCGCTCTGCTGCTTTTCGGAGAGGCCCAAAGTGATCTTCTCGAACCAGTTGTCGATCGCCGCGTCTTTGATGTCGATCACTGGCCGGCGCTCTTCGTAGAGCAGCGGCGTCACCGTCCCGTCGCTGACCGCGTCACGCATGGTGTAGGCGTGGATAATCCGGCCGAACTTGCTGGCCGTCTTGTCGTCCTTCAGCAGCGGCGTTCCGGTGAAGGCGATGTAGCTGGCCTTGGGCAGGGCCTGGCGCATCCGCTCATGGTTCTCTCCGCCTTGGCTGCGGTGTCCCTCGTCGACTAGCACGATCATGTCGGCGCTGTCGTTGTGGCACTCGGGAAGTTTCGAGGCGCTGGCAAACTTGTTGATGATGGCGAAGATGATCCGTTCCGCGCCCTTGCCGATACGGCGGGCCAGATCACGGCCGGACGAGGCCTTGGCCTTGGTCCCGTCCTTGTCGGCCAGGCCGGAACCGAAGGCGCCACCGGTCAGGAAGTTGCCGGCGAGTTGCTTCTCCAGGTCGCGGCGGTCGGTAACCACCACTACGCGGCAATTCTTCAGTGCCTCGTCCTGCAGCAGCGCCTTGCAGAGCAGCACCATGGTGAAGCTTTTGCCGGAACCGGTGGTGTGCCAGATCACCCCGCCTTCACGGCCGCCGCCTGGGCGCAGCATGCGCACGCGCTCAAGCAGCGCCTTGATGCCGAAATACTGTTGGTGACGGGCCGCGATCTTCCCGGCTTTGCGGTCGAACAGCATGAAGGTGCGGGTGAAGTCGAGCAGTCGTTCAGGCGAACACAGGCTGATCAGCAGCCGGTCTTGGCCGGTGACCTCCTGTTCCTCGCTCCACAGGCTGGTGAAGTGCGCCTTCACGTCGGATAACCGATCGCGCAGCAGCGCCTCGCGCGGGTCGGTCTCCAGCGCCTGGTTCTTGATCGCCTTGAAGTGCGCCTCGTCCAACACCTCCTCGCGCCAGCGGGCCCAGAACTTCTTCGGCGTCCGCGTGGTGGCGTAGCGACCATCGGTCATGCCGATGGAAACCAGCAGCTGAGCATAGGCGAACAGTTGCGGGATCTCGTCCTGGCCCTGGTTGCGGATCATCTGACTGATCCCCTCGTCCACCATGGCCTTGTTGGGATTGCCGCTGTCAGGCCGTTTCGCCTCGATCACCAGCAGCGGGATGCCGTTGATGTAACCCACCACGTCCGGCCGACGGGTATGCACCCCGCCGGTCGCCAGCAGCTCCACCTCCTCGGTCACCGTGAAGCGGTTGGCCAGCGGCCGGGCCCAGTCGATGATCGGCACGGTCACGCTGTGGCGCTTGCCGTCCACGAACTCCGTCACCGTCACGCCCAGGGTCAGCGCGTTGTAGATGCGCTCGTTGGCGGTGAGCAGGCCCTCGTTCAGCGCGGGCGACGACAGCTCGCGCACGATCTGGTCGATGGCGTTGGTCGAGAGCGGATAGGTCTTGCCCTTGTAGTCGAAGGTCCGCCGCCGCAACTCCTCTACCAGAACCGGTGCCAGCAGAACGC
Organism: Brevundimonas sp.; assembly: GCA_036744355.1. Lineage (GTDB taxonomy): Bacteria > Pseudomonadota > Alphaproteobacteria > Caulobacterales > Caulobacteraceae > Brevundimonas. The sequence goes on along the minus strand of DAIOID010000084.1, from coordinate 5,999 downwards.
CCTGCGGTCCCCCGCGCGCCGCCATGGCCTCGCCCGGCGGCATGTAGTTCCAGCCCAGGGTCACCAGCGTCGCTAGGGCTGGGACGTGGGAAGAGTAGATTTCGGCGGTGTCGGGGGCGTGGTTCATCGGCCGCCCCAGATATTCGCCGAGGCCGCGTCGTAGAAGGCGACCTCAAGAGGATAAGCGGCGGTGCGAAGGTCCGCCAGGGCGTTAGCCCGCTGCATGATCCGCTGGTTGTCGGGGGAGTTCGGGTCGCCGTAGATGCCGACGTAGAGCTTCGGGAAGCGGCCTCGCCCAATACGGGTCAGGATGTGATCGTCGTTGGCGGCAAGCGAGTGGCCGTAGATGAAGACGCAGTGCGTGCCGACGCGCACGTTGGCGGTGAACTGCTTGAAGCCCTGATAGAGGTAGGCGTTGTGCCGGATCTTGGCCTTCTTCTGGATGCTGGTGCCTTCGGCCACAAACAAGGGATAGGCGTTGGCGGCGATGGCCTGCCGCGCCTGCTCGATCAGCGGCACTTGCTTGCGGACCCAAGTGTATTTCTTCAGCTCTGAGCCGGAGTCGAAGAGGTGCAGAGCGCCGTGAAGGAAATGCACCTTCGCGTCATGCGCCCCGGTCTCACCCTGCCAGACCACATAGTCCGCGTCAGGATCGTCCTCGTCATTGCCGAAGCCGTCGTTCTTCGCCAGGGCGATCCGGTCGTCGAACGGCATGTCGTCATGCATCAGCGTCCAGTAGAGGAGCAGATCGTAGTTGAGGGTGAAAACAGAACCAGCCTTGGGACCCGCCAGGAAGTTGGCGAGGAAACGGCGACACGCCCAGAACTTCTCGTCGGCGATGTCGGGCGGGATGTTCGGGTGGTTACCGGCGATGGTCTGGACGAGGATTTCTTTCAGAGCCGCCGCGTGTTCCTGCATCTTCGCGATGGCCGCCGCACCATGCGGAACATAGGCCGGAAGGATGCGAGCGGCGTTTTCCAACGCCCGGATCGCGGCCTCGAAGTCCTGAGTTCCTAAAGCGTTGAAAACGGCCTGAACCTCCGGGACCTTGGAGAAGTCCGCCTGGGCGTAGAGCGAGCCGTAGTGGAAGATATCGGCGCGACAGGCGATGCTGAACCCGTTGCCCAGCAAGAGGTGGCGCTTCGCGAACCGATCAGAGTCTGCGATCGCCGCCTCGAATGTCATGAGGGGCATCAGGCGGCCTCGCTTTCCGTCACGCGGACCCGGCGCTTGCCGGTCAGCAGCTGCTGCATCAGCGCGGACTTCTCCTTCTCCAAGACCGCGAGCTTTGCGGTCTGGATTCGGGCGAGTGCGTCAGCAGTCAAAAGGTGTTGCGCGATGGCGTCCTGTTCATCGTGATCGGGGATCGCAAACCTCAGTTTGCCGAGGTTGGCCGCGCTGATGTGGACGACAGCATTGCCCTGTCCCATCTGCGCCTTCTGGACTGCCACCTTCGGCGAGTTGAGCAGGTAAGCAAGAAAGACGGAGCTCTCCCCTCGCGGGGTAAAGACAACGATGTCGCCTCCAGCGTAGGCCCGTTCGGGCCCGTCAAAGGCAACACATTTTCCGATTTCTGCGGCCGTCTCCCCAGAGCACGCGAATAGGATATCCCCGCGCCCGATAGGCTCGCTCAGGGACGCTGACGCAGCATCAATGTAAGATCCGAATTCCTGAATAAGGTCGTGATGCAGGGTGTAGATTTCTCCGTACCGGACGCAGGGCAGCCCTGACGTCCTGACTTCCGCCCGGCTGATGCCCTTGCCTTTCCTGAACGCCCCGAGTTCGCTGAGCGTGACTTGGCGCCACGGGCGGTCAAACCCCGGCAGACGGCGCTCGCCCGTCAGCAGCGCCTGCATCATCGCCGCCTTCTGCTCGCGGGCGTTGGCGATCAGAGCCTCGACGGTCCCGATGGCCCGATCCCAGGTGGCGAGGATTTCCGCGATCCGGCGCTGCTCGGGAAGAGGGGGTAGCGAGATCGGGTAGCTGCGCAGATCATGTGGGCTGATGTGCGGAACTGCGGTCGCTGTCTGTGTCCCGCGAACGTACTCGCTGAAGCGGTTGTCAGAGAACAGCTGCCGCATGAGACGTTGGTGGAGCGTGCCCTTGGAGCGCAAGCGAGCGACACGCTGAACCAAGAGACAAGGAAGGTCGCTTGAGGAAACCTCAGCGACTTTCACCCCGGACGGCAACCACGTGCGGTCCATGGCTACGACAAAGTCGCCAGCACGGAGCTGATAGCGTTCGAACTCCCCCTGCCGACTCGCAGGAAATCGCTTCACATCCCTCCAACGCAAGCGGTTGGGCGCGATGTTATCACCACGCAGGAGCCTAATGTCCTCCTCGGTCGAAGTGTAATCAGCGCTCAGAAACGCGAAGCCTGTGAGAAGATCAGCGTGTTCTCCGATCGTAGTGGCGGTCCAGCCCTGAGGGATCATCTCTTTCCCCTCACTTTGTCCGGGACGATCCGATCCGCCCCAATCGCTTTTACCTTCCCCACCGCCTCAACAAAGTGCTGCTCCACCGCGCTAGGCGCATTGATCGCGCGCGCGTGCCAGGCATCGTACTCCGCATTGACCTTCTTCTCGGCCGTCTTGGCTTGGACTCTACCGGCGCCCACGAGCAGCGGGTGCTCGCCCAGCTTCAGGAAGTCGTCGAGCTTGGCGATCCAGTCGGCCATGTGCATGGGCCGGCGGTTGTTGGCCATCGCTTCGGCGAACTCCAGGAAGGCCACGGTGATGCGGTTCAGTGTCGCCATCTCCCCCGGCTCCAAGTAGTTCTTGGCTACCTGGGCGTCGGCGCGAGTGGGAAGCTGGCCGCGCGATTCACCGGGCCAGCTGGTCAGGCCCATCATAGGCTTGGCGGCGTCGGCGCGGGCGACCTTGGTCTCCGCCGCCGTCTGGCCGTGGGCGGCGTGGTGCATCTTGTTCTGCACCGTCTGGAAGAACTGCTGGCTGGCCTCGGCCTTCGGGTCGTAGTCGACGGCTGTGGCGTAGATCTCCAACACCTTCTTGTAGAACAGCTTCTCCGACGTCCGGATGTCCCGGATGCGCGCCAGCAATTCTTCGAAATAGTCGGCCTCTGGGTCCTTCAGCCGGGCGTCGTCCATGACGAAGCCCTTGACCAGGTATTCGCTCAGCGAGGCGGCGGCCCAGCGACGGAACTGCATGCCTCGCAGCGAACGAACCCGGAAGCCCACCGCCATAATCATGGGCAGGTTGTAGTGGCCCACTTGGCGCTCGACCATGCGCGCGCCCTCGGATCGAACTATTGAGTAATCCTCAATAGTTGCCTCCGGCTGCTCCCCGTCTTCGATTATCCCTTTGATATGCTTATTGATATTCGAGACCGTGGTCTGAAACAGTTCGGCCATATCAGCCTGAGTGAGCCAGACGTTGCCGTCCCGCGCCTGCAGGCGGATGACGGTGACGCCGTCCTCGGTCTGGTATTGGATGATCTCGCTGGCCATCAGTAGCCAAGCTCCTTGAGGTAGCCGTCCATCTTGGTTTCCAGCGCCTCCAGCTCCGCCTTGAGGCGCAACCGGTCGGCGCGGACGGCGACGAGGTCGATCTCGGCCTCCTCCTCGAAGGTGTCGACGTAGCGCGGGATGTTCAGGTTGAAGTCGTTGCTGGCGATCTCCTCGGGCGTCGCGACGTGGGCGTACTTCGGGGCCTCGGCGCGCGCATGATACGTCTCGACGATCTTGCGGATGTTGCCGTCGGTGAGTTGGTTCTGGTTCTTGCCCGACTTGAACTCGCGCGAGGCGTCGATGAAGAGGACGTCTCGGTCCGCCTTGGCCTTGCGCAGGATCAGGATCGCGGCCGGGATGCCTGTGCCATAGAACAGCTTCTCTGGCAGGCCGATCACCGTATCGAGCAGGTTCTCCTCGATCAGCTTGCGACGGATCGCGCCCTCGCTGCCGCCCCGGAACAAAACGCCGTGGGGGACCACCACCGCCATGCGCCCCGTACGCGGCTTCATGGTCTCCACCATGTGCAGGATAAAGGCGTAGTCGCCCTTGGTGCGCGGCGGCAGACCACGGCGGAAACGGCCGAAGCGGTCGTGCTCGGCGGTGTCGTGGCCCCATTTGTCCAAGCTGAACGGCGGATTGGCCACCACCACGTCGAAGTGCTTCAGCGCATCCTCGCCGTCGAGCAGCTTGGGATTGCGGATCGTGTCGCCCCACTCGATCCGGTGGTTGTCCTCGCCGTGCAGGAACATGTTCATCTTGGCCAGCGCCCAGGTGCTGCCAATCGATTCTTGGCCGTGCAGGGCGTACTTCTTGGTGCCGTGTTTCGCCTGCACCCGCTGGCCGCATTTCATCAAGAGCGAGCCGGAGCCGCAGGCGGGGTCGCAGGCCTCCTCGCCCTCGACCATGTCCATGATCTCGGCCATCAGCGCCGAGACTTCTGGAGGCGTGTAAAACTCTCCCGCCTTGCGACCGGCGTCGGAAGCGAAGTTCTTGATCAGGAATTCGTAGGCGTTGCCGATGACATCGAGATTGCCGATGCGCGAGGGGCGCATGTTCAGTTCGAGCTTGGCGAAGTCCTCCAACAGGTGACGCAGAAGGTCGTTTTTCTGCTTCTCCTCGCCCAGCTTGTTGGAGTTGAAGCTGATGTCCTGGAAGACGTCGCGCAGCTTACCGATGTTGGCCTCTTCGATAGCGTGCAGGGCCTTGTCGATGCGCTCGCCGTTGCCCGGCTCGTGGCGCCGGTCGTAAAGGGCGTAGAAGCTGGCGCCCTCCGGCAGGACGAACCGCTCGCTGCGCATCAGCTCGGCGATCAGTTCCGGCGCGTCGCCGTATTGCTTCTGATAGCCGTCGTAGTGGTCCTGCCAGACGTCGCTGATGTACTTCAGGAACAGCAGCGTTAGAACATAGTCCTTATAGATGTCGGCCGAGACCGTACCGCGGAACGTGTCGCAGGCGGCCCAGACAGCGCGGTTGATGTCGTCCTGTTTGATTGCCTCGGCCATGGCTATTCCTCTTGGTGTGCGCGCAGCCTAGCGGCGAGCGCGTTCATTTGTTGCTGGCGGTTCTCGATCAGGCCTGCGAGCAGGCGTTTCTCGCGCGCAGCTGCTTCGGCGAAGGCGACGATCGCGTCCTGCCGCGCCCGCGGCGGGATCACGATCTCTAGGCGCTCGATAACCTCGCGCCGAATGTTGAGGATGTGCGAGCCGGTTGCCTCACGCTGCAGGTACTCCTGCGCCGGCACCTGGTTGATCTGCCAAGCCAAGAACTCCGGAACCACGGCCTCGTTACGGATGCGCAAAACGAAGAAGTGCGGAGAGCAGACCGCTGGGAACGGCGCCGATCCCAAAGCGACCGCGTAGGTACGAGCCCCTCTCGTCGAGAAGATCACATCTCCGGCGTTGAGGAACTCCGTACGCCGCGCCGGCGGCAACTCGACCCGAGCGACGCTCGACCAATCGACACCTGCATCTGGGTCGACGTTCCGCATTTGGATTACCCCGGTATTGCCTGCGGGAAAATCGTCCACTGCCGACCGCAGAGGATGACCAGCCGCAATATCGGCCACCTCCAGCAGCGTCCAATTTGTTGCACGATGCGAATTCATGCACTCGATATGAAGCTTCGCTTGGATAGAGTCAAGCAGCCTGACTGCATGAACAAGCCTATTGCAGTAATACGGTGAGCCAGTCTCTTGCGTTTTTGGGAGGCCAGACCTGAACCCTGGCTACAGGTCGAAGTGCTCGTCGAAGTTCGTGGTGGACCCGATGGCCCACGTCGTCGACGGTTGTCCGCTTCCCGCGGCGATCACAACACCTTTGGCTCCGAGTGGTCGTTGCTCGCTCAAGCCTATGTGCGCCGCACACGGACCGTCTTAACCGATGAGGGTCGGATCCCATCGCTGGCGATCGGACGGCACAGACCTTCATCGCTGATCTGCGAATGACCACTTCCCGCACCGATCTCAATGTCTGTTTGTGGCGGATTTCGTTGAAAAAGGCGGCTGCTGAGATCGCCGCCAGTAACGGACGCT
>DAIOID010000083.1:8986-13480 GCA_036744355.1 Brevundimonas sp. | reverse complement strand
GGCACCCGCAACACGAACCGCATGTCGGGCGCATCCTCGGTGACGCCGAACTCGAAGTTGCCGTTCAGCGAGAAGCGAGGCGTCACGCGGTACGACATCCCGAACGTCAGGGCGCCCACCTGAAGGTCGTCGGATTTTTCGGTGATGTCGTTCAGTTCCGTCGTCGTCGGTCGGATGTAGTTGTGCTTGTAGCCCAGGGAGTAGGAGAAGCGCTGGTTCAGGGCGAAGGCGAAGCCTATGCCCATGCCGATCGAGTCTCCGGGATTGACCCGCCCGACCCGGATATCGCCCTCGGTCTTGTCGATGTCCTTCGGCAGGTGAGCAAAGTAGCTCAGGTTGGCGAAGATGACGGCGGGATCACTGGGATAGAGCATGCTGATGCTGGGCTCGACGCCCCAGAAGCCCGAACCGGTCGCCAGGCGGCTGGCGACGCCGAACTCGTCCCGCGGGATATCGAACGGCCCCTCGCCGGTGTCGCTCTTGACGCGCAGGCCGGCGACAAAGACCGGCCGCCCCTTTTCGCCGCCGTTGATCTGATAGCGGACGCCCGCCTCGACATCGCCAATGCCCGCCCCCTTCAGATCGATCGTGCGCGTCACGGCTTCGTCCCGCTGCTGGATCGTAGTGATCGTGTCGCTGCGCTTGAGGAAGGGAATCCGGGCGTCGACCTCGATGCGATCGGTGATGCCGTAGCGTCCGGCGATCGTGGCGCCGAAGGTGTCGCGATCGGCCTCGCTGGCTTCGATGACGCCGATCTGCAGGCCCGGCACGATCTCGACCCCCCGGAACACCAGGCGATTGGCCGACGACCGCGTGTATTCGGTCGAGATGTCGAACGTCGCGGTCCCCGCCGGACTGAGCACCGCCACCTCCTCCGGAACAGCCGCCAACTGAAGACGCCGCTCGTTGATGGTGGGCGGCGGGGGCGGCTGTATGGGCGAACGCGTATTGGGATCCTGACCCGCGCGCCAGGCTTCCAGGCCCGCATCGCCCAGAACAGTTGCTCCCGGCAGAGCGACCGGCGCCGCCGATTCGGTGAAGCGGCTATCCACCCGCCAACGGTCGTCGATTCGTCGCGACTGCGCCTCCAGCAATTCCGACTGCCGCGCCAGCAGGGCCTCCTGCTCGTTCAGGCGACGGCTTTGCTCGGCCACCAGGGCCTCCAGGCGGGCCAGACGCGCGGCGGGATCCTCCTCCTGCGCCCGCGCCATCCCCTCGGAAGCGCAGACAAATGCGATCGCCAAAGAAGAAACGCCCAACAAATGAATGGATTTTCTCAGGTACAATCCAGCCTCCCTTGTCACCGGACGGAAGCCACCCACGCATCACCACCATGCGGATGACCTGTTTATGAAAACGAACCAGCTTGTTCAGGAATTGTCGTTCCAGACTTCATGCACCGGGTAACGCGCCTGGTACCCGGACAAGAACTTCAGACGCGCGACATCCAGCAGGGCGACCCAGCCCCGTTTCATCTCGATCAGTTGCTCGCGCTTCATGTGCTGAAGGGTGCGATTGAGATGAACAATGCTCAGCCCGAGGGCGTCGGACAGGACCTCCTGGGTCAGAGGCATGGGGAAACGCTCTCCCTCAGCCAAGCCCGCCATCCTGCATCTCTGACGCCACTCCAACAGGAAATGGGCCGTACGTTCGTGCGCGGACTGCCGCCCCAGGCGCACCACATGATCAAGCAGGCAGGCCTCCTCGTAGCGCCGCACAGCCGCCAGCGCATTTTGAAGCCCGGCGTGCCGCCCGTCCTGAACCGCCAGAATCTCCCGCAGCATCAAGGCGTCGACGCACTCGACGCGCGTCACCGCGACCGTAGACACCTCGTCCAACGGCCGCGACTTGAGCGCGATGCCGAGGGTGTCGCCCGCCATCAGGAAGCCGAAAATCTGACGCCGCCCGTCCGGCAAGGCCTGCTGTCGGCAGGCCCAGCCGCTGACGATCAGCCGCGCCGGCGCCGGCTCGCCCTCACGCGCGAACTCCGCCCCGGCCGGGATGGTTTCGCGATAAAGGCAAAGCTTGCGCAACAGGCCGCGCTCGTCCTCGGACAGGGGGGCGATGGCGTTGAGCACCCGCAAGGCTGCGACATCGGCAGGGGGGCGCAGCGGACGCCGCAGCGCCGCGCGCGCCGACGGACCAGCGCGCAGCCCGTGGCGCACAGGGTCTGGATAGACCGTGTAGGGAAGGCCCGTATGCATATTCGCCCCTCCCCGGGCCCGAATGCATCTTGTTAACGAATGGTAAAACGACGCGAATGCGAATCCAGTTCCAGCGCGGCCAGGCCCAAATCAAATCATCGCCTTCCATTGACTAGACAGAAGATGATCAGCAGCAGCCCCCGGCGCCCCGGATACTGGACCAATCCAGGTCTTGAGAAATTTGCGTTCCTATACGATCAAACGAATAGTCTCTCTGCATCGCCTCGAAGTTCGGCAAGGTGAGCATCACCTGCATGTCCTGCCGGATGTCGCGCCCATCGGCGGCGTTCAGCACCATGTTCTGCAACTGGCCGTTCATGACGTTGTGGATCAGCGCCGTAGCCCCCTGCTCGTCATTGAGGACCAGACCGCTGGCGCCGGCTGGCAGCCCCGTCAGATTCAGCGCGCCGACCTGCCCTGGAACAATCGGCGTCCAGCCCGGCAGGGAGCCTGTCGTCTGTTCGGTCACCGGGCCGGACGGGGTCCACGTCAGCCGCGTCTCGAGCGCTAGCGCTCCGTTGACGTAGGTGCGCACAATCGCGCCGAAGTCGAAAACCACTCCCCCGGCGGTCAGGAAGCCGCCGCGCATGTCCGCCAACTCGGCATCGTTCAGGGGGATCGGCGTCTCGGGGGCAGACGCCGTCTGGCCAAGCGCCGGCTGTACCGACAACAACGCTGCGACACAGGCCCCCAGACCGAGTACTCGGATACGATACATCTTCATCACCGCAGATAAGGATCGAGCGAGAAGGTCGTCGTGATCTGATAAAGCGGCGGCAGCTCCCGCGTCAGTTCAGCCAAGGAATCGGTCGGCAAAGCGCGATCCATCGGCGCCCGCGCGAAAGGACGCCAGTCGGCCGCAAGGTTGAACTGGTCGGCGGAACCCCGGATCAGGAAGGCGATCCCGTTCCACATGGCCGTGAACTCTTCGCGGCTGTAGGTCTTCAGTCCCTGCGCCGGATCGCCGATCAGAACGCGGTCGCCCGCCATGCCCTTCAGCACGACGAAATGGCGATAGCCCTGCAGGTTGATGACGACGATGGCGGGCGCGGCCGCCTCCTCCAGAGCCTCCAGACTCATACGGAAGCCGTCGGCTTCGAAACCGTGCGTCTCGAGATACCGCTTCATGTCCAGGAGCGAGAAGCCGACCCTCTCGATGGCCTCCCGGTTCCCGTTCTCATACATGTAAAGAAAGACGTCGCGCTCCACGACGTCTCGTCCGTAATGGTAGCGCAGCAGGGTCGCCAGGGCGGCCGAGCCGCAACTGTAATCATACTCCTGGCGCACGACCGTGCGGAATGGAATGTCGCGATAGCTGATGACCTGGACAGAGTAATTTCCTCCGCCCTGGCTGATGGCGACCTGGGCCGCCGCCGGCACGCCGAGCCCGGCCGCCGCCAGGACGACGACCGCCGCGCCTCGCATAAGGAAGCCGTGCGCCTTCACGGCGAAACGACGATAATGCTGAGCGACCCCTGCAGGTTGTTGTTGTGGCCGCTGTTGACGACGAAGTTGCCGATGCCGGAGAAGCCGGCGAAGGCTCCCTCAGTGAGATTGATATTGCCCGAACCGACCGTACCGGCGTGGATGCTGTTGCCCGAATTGGTCGCCGTCAGGTTCTGGTTGGAGCCCGCATAGACCATCACCCCCTGCCAGCCGCTCTCATGTTCCAACTCATCGGCGCTCAACGCCACCGGGGCCGGCGCAGGAGCCGACGGAATTGGAACCGGGACCGCTGCGACAATCGCAGACGCGGCCGCATCCGGCGTCGTAACGACCGGCGCCGTCTGAGCGACGACGACAGACGCAAGCAAAAGCACGGGCGCGCCGACAAGGACGCTCGTCAGATAACGCAGCATGGCTTCATGCCTCCCTGAACCAGACGAGAACAAAGCCGGCCAGGCGTCACGCCTGGCCGGCCCCGATCCTTGCGTCAGCCGCCGTTGCCGAAGGTGACGTTGGCGTTGGCGCTGATGGCCGTCGCCGCCTGGTTGGTGGCCGCGAAGCCGGTGTTGTAGGTCGCGGTCTGGATGCCGGCGAAGCCGGCGAAGGCGCCGCCCGAGTTGCTGATGTCGCCGGTCCTCAAAGAACCACCGTCATCGTCACGATGGCCGCCGCCGCCGACGTCGAACTCGAAGCCGCTCACGCTCGCTTCAAGATGCTGAAGCGACATGGCGACCCGGATGTTGGTCGTGGAGTTATCCGAATTGTCGTTGTTCGAATCATTGGTCGACGAGTCGCTGTTGTAGGAATCCTCGACCTTGGAATTGTCGTTGAACGAGTCATCGTA
>DAIOID010000083.1:2558-8886 GCA_036744355.1 Brevundimonas sp. | reverse complement strand
TTGAACGAGTCATCGTAGTCACGATTATCGTCGTTGGAATCCTTGGTATGAGTAGAGTTGTCGTTCAATGAGTCCCGAACATCAAGATTCAAGTCGGTCGAATTGTCATTGTTCGAGTCGTTGGTTGAATTATTATTCAACGAATCCCTGATATCGACATCCATATCGACATCGGTGTCCGTCTTCGAGTTGTCGTTGAACGAATCATCGATATCGGGGCCGCCCGACCACGGACTGGCGAGAGCGGAAGCCGCAGGCAGGGCGCTGAACGCCAGTACGGCCGACAGCGCAAAGGCCGAAGTCATAAGCTTTCTAGTCACGATGAACCCTCCGAAGCTGATTTAAGGAAGGCCCCTCGGCCTCCGAACCAACAAATCGGAGCGACACGCGTGTGTTCCACGCCCCGCCTTCGGCCAACCAAGGCCCAAAACCACCCATAAACCGGCAAAAATTCGCTCGAACTGATCATTTGTTTTTTTGCCTCTCGGCCGAACAGCACGATACGGATGAATTGAGCACAAATCGCGACCAGTAAAACGCTCATTTTCAAATGGAATAACATAATCGTGACCGAATTCGAACGGCGTAAACAGGCGCAACGACTTTAACTAGACAGTAAAAATCCCACGAAAACCACCCACCCGGTCGAACCATGCATCCTCACGACGGAATGCGCGTTGGGCAATTGGTGATCGCCCCGCTGGGGGGCCTGACCAAGCATCATATTTGGCGCCGCGCGGCGCTTGCGGTCTGGAGGGGACTTCAAGGTGAACGCCATCGAACCGATCTCGGGCCCGGCCATCTGGCTGACGCTCTTCGCCATCGCACAAATTCTGTACAGCCTGACCTTCCTGGTCGACCTGTACCTGTTCTCACGTCCGGTGAACCTGGTGAGCTCGGCCACAGCGCCGCCCGACGATGAAACCCCGCCGATCAGGCTCTTCTATCCCGTCCTGCACGAACTGGAGGAGACCATGCGGACAACCTTCACGGCCCTGTCGCGGATGGACTACCCCAAGGACCGCTGGCGCGTCACCGCGATCCCCAACGCCGACGACCACGCCACCATCGCCAGCCTGGAGCGGCTTAAGACCGAGTTCGATTTCCTGAACATCATGGAAATCCCCCCCACCAATCACGCCTCATGGGAGGTCGTCTGGAAAGCCTGGGATCAGAACCCCAGCGCCTATTGGTGGCGAAACGGCCCGCATGCCCATGATCGCAACCTGCCGCCCAAGAAGACGCGGCAGTTGATCTACGCCCTTTACCATGCGCTGGAAGAAACCCCTCAGGGCGAAGACTTCCTGATCGACTATATCGACGCCGACAGCTGCCCGCCGCGCGACCACTTCCGCGCCGGCGCGGCGGGGATGCTGACTCACGACGTGATCCAGGCGGAGAACATCGCCGGCAACCTGAACGCCAGCCTGGCGGCCAGTTGGCACGCCTTCGACCATATGGCGTGGGACGGGCGCAAGTATCGCCACCTCACCGCCGACGGCAAACACCCCTACTGGATCCTGGGCAAGGGCGTCTTCTTCCGCGCCCGGGATCTGGAGGCGCTCGGCGGCTTCCATCCCTGGCTGGCGATCGAGGACCCCGAGGTGGGCATGCGTTTCTGGGCCGCGGGCAAGAAGCTGGCCGTCGTCACCGCGCCGCTGATCGAAGAAGTGCCCGTCACCTTCAGCCACGGCATCACCCAGAGGAAACGCTGGGTCTGCGGCTTCCTGCAGAGCCTCAGCCGGCCGATGCGCGAACTTGGCTTCTCGTCCGGCGAAAAGCTGAAGGCGTGGATGAACTTCCTGCCGTGCGCGTCCCTGTGGGTCAACGCGCTCGGCTTTCCCACCGGGGTATGGGCGCTGACCTACGGCATAAACAACGACGCGATCCCACTCTGGTTGTTCTGGCTCTCGCTGATCAACATCACCGCCTTGGTCGTCACCATGATCGGCCTCTACATCAGCACATGGCGCCGGACCGCCCTGGTCCTGACCCGGACCTCGGATCGGCTGGCCTACATGGTGAAGGTCAACCCGCTCTTCCTCATGATCTGGTGGGTCATGTGGCTGATCCCGATCTGGCTCGGCTTCTGGATGTACATGCGCGACGGCGGCCTGATCTGGGAGCGGACCGAGAAGATCAACGCCAACGAGGCGCTGATCCGATCCGAACAGGCCCCTGCGATCAGCGGCTCGTAAGCGTCGATGCCCCCTTGGCGCCGGACATGGCCTGCTGGATCGCCCAGTAGACCGGCTTCGGCTCCAGGGCGCCGTCGTAGGGCAGGCCGCGATTCATGCGCGCCGGATGAACCGAAGGATGCAGAGGCTGCTTCTCAAGCCAGGAATGACGATCGCTCAGCCCCCAGGTGGTCAGCCCGACCACCGCAGGCTGGTCCAGGGCGATGTCCAGATAGGCTTGGACGTGGTCGGCGACGCGCTGGTCCCGTTGGGCCAGGTCGCCCCGGCGGCCGTCTTCTTTCACGTCCAGCTCGGTGATGGCGATGCTCAGGCCCAGGTCGGCGATCCGCGTGAAGAAGGGCGCCAGGATCTCGCGCTTCAGCGACCCCTTGCCGAGGTCGAGATGCGCCTGAACGCCGACGCCGTCCAACGGCGCCCCGCTGGTTTTCAACTGTTCGAGAAGCCGCAGAAAGGCCGCGCGACGTTCATGTTCGACCGGATTGTCATAGTCGAAGCCATAGTCGTTGATGACCAGACGCGTGTTCGGCGCATGAGCTCGCGCCTCATGCAGGGCGCGCTCGATATAGGTCGGACCATAGGCCTTGTGGAACACCGTGGCGCGCAAGCCTCCCTGCGCGGCGGTGTCGATCGGCTCGTTGACCACGTCCCATTCGTCGACGGCCGCGCCGTAACGGCCCAGCACCGCCTCGAAGTAGTCGGCGACGATCTTCCAGTCGCCCGGCGACCGCTCCAGGCGCGCGCGCGCCCAGGCCGGGGTGCTCTGGTCCCAGAGCAGGGTGTGGCCTCGCACCGCCAGACCATGCCGCCGCGCAAAGGCGACCAAACCGTCGGCCGGCCCGGTGCGCCAATCGCCGGCGGCCGGCTGCAAGGCGTCCCACTTCATGTCGATCTCGGGCGTCAGCGAGGCGCAGTCGCGCAGCACCGCTTCCGCCAGCCGGGCGTCCGCCTCGATTTGATCGATCCGAACCGCCGCCCCCAGATAAGGCCCGGCCGGACGTCGGGCTTTCCCCGCGCCCATCCTGCCCTCCGCCTCGGTGAGACTGACCGCGCCCATGAGCGCCGGAGCGACGAGAATGCCGCTGACAAAGCTTCGGCGTGTCGAAAGGAAACGCATCGCTCAGGCCTATTGCTGATGTTGACGCCAGCCTGCCTGATCAAACTTAATCAGATGTGCACGAGCTTCAGCGTAAGCGACATTCGATCAGGACACTCTGTTCGTTTGATGTCATTTGATAAGCGGAACCGTATCTTCCGACGAAACGTTCGATATCTGCTCACGGCCAAGCTTAAATGGGAGGAATACAGCCTATGACCGCCGCATTGCGTCACAGTCGGCCGAAGCTCATGTTTGCCGCCGCGACCCTGACCAGCGCCTGCCTGGTCGGTCCGGCCCTGGCCCAGGACGATCCTGTCGTCTTTGCCGGCGGCTTCATCGCCGATGATCACTTCGTCTATGCCGGCGCCCTGATCCCCCTCCCCGGCGCGTCGCCCCATCAGGGCTGGGCCGTTCGCCCTGTCGCCTCGGCCGGCGCCTATGACTACCGGCGCAATGCGACCGACATCGAGGCCGACTACGTCAACCTGGAGCTGTCGCTGGTGAACCGACGTTCGGGCGACTGGGGCTATTTGAATCTGGCCGCGGGCGCGCGCTATTCGAACACCAATCTGTCTCAGCCCGACCCGCAGAACCGCCGGGACGGGAATCAGTGGGACGGCATGGTCTCGATCGACGGCGCCCGGTACGCCGGCGCCTGGCGCGTGTCCGGCTACGCCTCCTACGCCTTCAACATCGAGGACTATTACATCCGCGGCGAGGTCACGCGCGCCATCCGGCCCAATGGCCTTCGCCTGGGCATGGAGACGATCATCGAGGGCGACCCCAGCTATGACCGGCAATCCCTGGGGGCCCTGGCGGCCTTCCAGCCCATGACGGGGACCGAGGTGCGCGTGTCCGTGGGCGGCCGCGTGGGCGATCGCGACACCGAGCCCTATCTGGCGATCGGCCTCAGCCGCAGCTTCTGAAACGACCTCGCCCCTGGCCGAGGCGGCCAGGGGCGAGGGAGACTTGCACTCTATGCGCCGTAATCAAACAGGCAGGGCGACGACGTCCATGACATGCTCGCCCGTCCGGCTTCCTCGCATGCGGGCCTGAGAGTCGAACCAGTCGATGGTCGCGTTCAGGCCCTGCGTCAGCGAAGTGGTCGGACGCCAGTCCAGCACCGCCGCCGCCTTCGAGATGTCCGGCCGACGCCGCTTGGGATCATCGGTCGGCAAGGGGCGATAGATCACCTCCGACGACGATCCGGTCAGCTCCAGAACCACATCGACAAGGTCGCGCACCGTCAGTTCGATCGGATTGCCCAGGTTGATCGGTCCGGGCTGCGGCCCGTCGTGCTCCATCAGCGCCATCAATCCCCCGACCAGATCGTCGACATAGCAGAAGGAACGGGTCTGGCTGCCGTCGCCGAAGACCGTGATGTCGGCCTGCGACAGGGCCTGGCTGACCAGATTCGAAACCACCCGGCCGTCCGCGGCCGACAAGCGCGGACCATAGGTGTTGAAGATGCGCGCCACGCGCACCTCGCCGCGCCCGGCGCGATCGTAATCGAAACTCAGCGTCTCGGCGCAACGCTTGCCTTCGTCGTAGCAAGCCCGCGGCCCCGTCGGATTGACGTTGCCCCAATAGGTCTCGGGCTGCGGATGGACGTGCGGATCGCCATAGACCTCGCTGGTCGAGCTGAGCAGGAAACGCGCGCCCTGCTTCTCGGACAGATCCAGCAGATGCTTGGTCCCCAGGACGCTGGTCAGCAGCGTATGCTCGGGATTGGCCTGGTACAGGGGCGGCGACGCCGCGCAGGCCAGGTTGTAGATACGATCGAACCGCTGACGCGTCGCCGCCGCCGGCAGGACGTTGACCACGTCGGCCCGAATGAACTCGAAGCGCGGATGCTCCAGCGCTCGCTCCAGATTGTCCATGCTGCCGGTCAGCAGATTGTCGAGACAGACGACGCTCGCCCCCTCGCCCAGCAGCCGGTCGCAGAGATGGGAGCCGAGAAAACCGGCCCCGCCGGCGACGAGGACGCTCTGATCGCGAACTCTGGACATCATGGACACTTCAGGGCCTCCGCAAAAATGAACGGCCGAGCCGCTTGCGCTATTAGCGATAACAAGGGTCACAGAACCAGCCCCCGCATCTCAAGTTCTTGACGCGCCTCGACCACTCGGTCCTCGGCCTCCTGACGCGCCACCCATTCCGCCAACTCGGCGAGACCGTCCGAGAAATCCTGACGCGGAGCGTAGCCCAGCACCGTGCGCGCCTTGGTCAGGTCCGGGATGTTGTGCCGGATGTCGCCGGCCCGCGCCTGCTGCGTGATCTGAGGCTCCAGATCGGGCCGCCCCATCGACGCCGCCTGAAGCCGCGCCACCTCCTCGACCGAGCGATCCTCGCCCGAGCCGATGTTGAAGGTCTCGCCGTTCGCCGCCGGCTCCTCCAGCGCCAGTAGAAAGGCCCGGGCGACATCCGAGACGTGGACGAAGTCGCGACGCTGACGCCCGTCCTCGAACACCATGGGCGAATGACCGTTGGCGATGCGCGAGGCGAAGATGGCCAGTACGCCGGTATAGGGGTTCGACAGCGCCTGTCCCGGCCCATAGATGTTCCACAGACGCAGGGCCGAGGCCTCCATGCCGTACTGGCCCGCCAGGGTCAGGGTCAGCAGCTCCTGGACGTATTTGTTGATCGCATAGACGCTCTTCAGCGTCGGGGTCTTGGTCTCGGGCGTCGGCGCAGGGATCAGCGCCCGGCCCTGTTCATCCAGCGGATCCCAAGAGCCGTCGGCGTTGCGACGCCCGCGCACCACGTCCTGCCTCAGGTCGCCATCGACCGTCCGATAGAGACCTTCGCCATAGATGCTCATGGACGAGGCGACGACGACCCGCTGCACCGGCCTGTCGATCAGTTGCTGAAAGAGGACGGCGGTGCCGTAGTCATTGACCGAGGTGTAGCGATCAACCGCATACATGCTCTGGCCGACGCCGACCTCCGCCGCCAGATGGATCACCTTGTCGACGCCCGCCACAGCCCGACGCACCATGGTCTCGTCGCGAATGTCGCCGACCAGAAGCTCGAC
>DAIOID010000083.1:0-2458 GCA_036744355.1 Brevundimonas sp. | reverse complement strand
CCACAGCCCGACGCACCATGGTCTCGTCGCGAATGTCGCCGACCAGAAGCTCGACTTCGGGATTCAGGTCGGCCGGCCGGACGCCCGTCGGATGGACCTGCTCGATCAGGGCGTCGAGCGCCCGCACCTTGTAGCCCCGCGCCAGCAAGGCCTCGGCCACATGGCGGCCGACAAAGCCCGCCCCGCCGGTAATCAGAACAGTGCCTCCCATACCCACCTCCCGTTTTTCAGATGCAGGCTGATGGTGGAGAGACGCTGCGCTCAGATATCATGTCGCGATTACTTACAGCCCCTGAACGATCAGATCCTGAACTGCAAATTCGGGCGGTAAACCCGCACCCAAGCACTCGTTCCACTTTGATCACGATCGCCCACTCCCACCTCGGACACAGCCCGAGCTCCAAGGCGGCAACGTCATCTTGTGTCGAACAGTTCCGGCATAGTTAATCAAGGGTTAAGATATTTTTCGCGCGAAGATCAAAAGATAAGACAATGGCGATTTCTGTGAAGACGGAAGCAAACACAGCCAGAACATCAGCCGTCAGTCCTCGCTCAAAACAGCACGCGCCACCCCCGACCTGGCCATTCGTCCTCTCCGCCAGGAGCGCCGCACGCCGGTCGCGTACACGCTGATCGCCGTTTCCGTAGCGTTCCAGCCCGGCGGATGCTAAGCGCGCCAGACCATGACGACGCCCCCTATCGAACGCATCCGCAATTTCTCGGTGGTCGCCCACATCGACCACGGCAAGTCCACACTGTCGGACCGGCTGATCCAGCACACCGGCGGCCTGTCCGCGCGGGAAATGTCGGAACAGGTCCTTGATAACATGGACATCGAGAAGGAGCGCGGCATCACCATCAAGGCGCAGACCGTGCGCCTGAACTACAAGGCCCAGGACGGGCTGGAGTATGTTCTGAACCTGATGGACACGCCGGGGCACGTCGACTTCGCCTACGAGGTGTCGCGTTCTCTGGCCGCCTGCGAAGGCTCGATCCTGGTGGTGGACGCCTCGCAGGGCGTCGAGGCCCAGACCCTGGCCAACGTCTATCAGGCGATCGACAACAACCACGAGATCGTGCCGGTCCTCAACAAGATCGACCTGCCCGCCGCCGAGCCGGACCGGGTGCGGGCCCAGATCGAGGACGTCATCGGCATCGACGCCTCGGACGCCGTCCTGTGCTCGGCCAAGTCGGGCATCGGCATCGAGGACGTGCTGGAGGCCATCGTCACCCGCCTGCCGGCGCCCAAGGGCGACATCGACGCCCCGCTGAAGGCCATGCTGGTCGACGCCTGGTACGACCCCTATCTCGGCGTGGTGCTGCTGGTGCGCGTCTTCGACGGCGTGCTGAAGGCCGGCATGCGGGTCAAGATGATGCAGTCCGGCTCGACCCACCTGGTCGACCGCGTCGGCGTCTTCCTGCCCAAGAACACCCCGGTCGAGCAGCTTGGCCCGGGCGAGGTCGGCTTCATCACCGCCCAGATCAAGGAAGTGGCCCACGCCGCCGTCGGCGACACCATCACCGACGAGAAGAAGCCGACCGCCGAACCGCTGAAGGGCTTCAAGGAGGTCCAGTCGGTGGTCTTCTGCGGCCTCTTCCCGGTCGACGCCGCCGACTTCGAGGACCTGCGCGCCGCCATCGGCAAGCTGCGCCTGAATGACGCCTCTTTCACCTTCGAGATGGAATCCAGCGCGGCCCTCGGCTTCGGCTTCCGCTGCGGCTTCCTGGGCCTGCTGCACCTGGAGATCATCCAGGAGCGCCTGAGCCGCGAGTTCAACCTGGACCTGATCGCGACGGCCCCCTCGGTCGTCTACAAGATCGGCCTGCGCGACGGCCGCGAGATCGACCTGCACAACCCGGCCGACCTGCCCGACGTGATGCAGATCGAAAGCATCAGCGAGCCGTGGATCAAGGCCACCATCCTGACCCCCGACGAATACCTGGGCGGCGTCATCAAGCTGTGTCAGGACCGCCGCGGCACCCAGGTCGAGCTGTCCTACGTCGGCAGCCGCGCCCTGGTGGTCTATGAGCTGCCGCTGAACGAGGTGGTGTTCGACTTCTACGACCGCCTGAAGTCGATCTCGAAGGGCTATGCCTCGTTCGACTACGAGATCACCGAC
Source organism: Brevundimonas sp. (assembly GCA_036744355.1). Taxonomy (GTDB): domain Bacteria; phylum Pseudomonadota; class Alphaproteobacteria; order Caulobacterales; family Caulobacteraceae; genus Brevundimonas. The sequence continues at coordinate 338 of DAIOID010000083.1, read as the reverse complement.
TACAAGGTCGGCGACCTGGTGAAGATGAGCATCCTGGTCAACGCCGAGCCGGTCGACGCCCTGTCGATGCTGGTCCACCGCGCCCGCGCCGAGACGCGCGGCCGCGGCATGGTCGAGAAGATGAAGGAGCTGATCCCGCCCCACATGTTCGTCATCCCGATCCAGGCGGCCATCGGCGGCAAGATCATCGCCCGCGAAACCGTCCGCGCCCTGCGCAAGGACGTGACCAGCAAGTGCTACGGCGGCGACGCCACCCGCAAGAAGAAGCTGCTCGAGAAGCAGAAGGCCGGCAAGAAGCGCATGCGCCAGTTCGGCAAGGTCGAGATCCCGCAGGAAGC
>DAIOID010000082.1:9136-13513 GCA_036744355.1 Brevundimonas sp. | reverse complement strand
GCGCCAGTCGCGGCCCCAGCGGCCCTCGCTCAGGACAGTCGCCAGATTGTAGCCGGCGTTGGCGTAGACGAACTGGCCGTAGGGGGTGTCGCGCGGGCTCGTCTCCGCCGTCAGTCGCCACAGCACCTCGGGCGTCCAGTCGCCGGAGTAGGCGAGGCGGAAGGCGATCGGGTCATTGTCCACGCCCGAACGGTGACTGAGCAGGTCGGTCAGGGTGATCCGAGCCGCGATCTCCCCCGGCACGCCGGACGGCGGCGCCCAGTCGGCCAGGGGCGCATCCAGATCCACCTCGCCCCGCCGCGCCATGGCGGCCAGAGACAGAGCGGTGAAGGATTTGGTGGCCGAGGCGACGTAGAATCGGGTGTCGGGCGTGACCGCCGCCCCTGTCGCCACGTCCGCCACGCCGAAGCCTGCCGCGTGGACCAGCCCGCCCTCGTCCACCACGGCCAGCGCCAAACCGGGCGCCGCCTCGACCCGCTGCATCGCCCGGCCGACAAAGGCGTCCATCGCCGCGCCGAAGGCCGCACGGTCCTGAGCGCTCGCCACGCCCGCCGCACAGGCCAGCGTCCCCGCCAGCAGCACCTTCATCGACAGTGACATCATGAAAGTCGCTCCCCTGCCCCCAGCGGGCGTGCCGGGTAGAGGCCGCGAGGGGGCGGAATGGATGCACTCCGCCTTCAAACCGCCCCGCGTTACGTCTAGAGATTTGCCCAAAGGGTCCGCGACGGCTACATCCCGCGCCAACCTCCCCATCAGATCAGACGACAGGGCGAAACCGCACCTCATGGCGCAGCAATATATTTTCCAGATGCAGGGTCTGACCAAGACCTTCCCCGGCGGCAAGAAGATCTTCGAGAACATCTGGCTGAGCTTCTACAACGACGCCAAGATCGGCGTCGTCGGGGTCAACGGCTCGGGTAAGTCCACCCTGCTGAAGATCATGGCCGGCCTGGACAACGAGTTCCAGGGCGAAGCCCGCGCCGCCGACGGCATCAAGCGCGGCTATCTGGAGCAAGAGCCCCAGCTCGATCCCAACCTGAACGTTCGCCAGAACGTCGAGGCCTGGTGCGAAGAGAAGCAGTGGGTCAACCGCTTCAACGAAGTCGCCAACGAACTGGGCGAAAACTACACCGACGAGCTGATGGAGGAGATGACCGCCCTCCAGGAGAAGATCGACGCCGGCGACGTCTGGGACATCGACAGCCGCATCGACCAGGCCATGGGCGCCCTGCGCTGCCCGCCGGACGACTGGGAAGTCACCAACCTGTCGGGCGGTGAAAAGCGCCGCGTGGCCCTGGCCCGACTGCTGCTCAGCAAGCCCGACATGCTGCTGATGGACGAACCGACCAACCACCTGGACGCCGAATCCGTCGCCTGGCTGCAGCACCACCTGGAGAACTTCCCGGGCTGCGTCATCCTGGTCACCCACGACCGCTACTTCCTGGATCAGGTCACCAAGTGGACCCTGGAACTGGACCGCGGCAAGGGCCACCCGCACGAGGGCAACTACTCCTCGTGGCTGGAAGCCAAGCAGAAGCGCGTCGTGCAGGAGCAGTCGGAATCGGAAGCCCGCCAGCGCGCCCTCACCCGCGAACTGGAATGGGTCCGCTCGGGCGCCAAGGCCCGTCAGGCCAAGTCCAAGGCCCGTCTGGCCGCCTACGAGAAAATGGTCGCCGACCAGGAAAATTCGCGTCAGGCCCAGTCCTTCGCCGTCATCCAGATCCCGCCCGGCCCGCGCCTCGGCAACGTGGTGCTGGAAGTCGAAGGCCTGAAGAAGTCCTATGGCGACAAGACCCTGTTCGACAACCTGACCTTCAAGCTGCCGCCCAACGGCATCGTCGGCGTCATCGGCCCCAACGGCGCCGGCAAGTCGACCATGTTCAAGCTGATCACCGGCCAGGAAACCCCTGACGGCGGCACCATCAAGGTCGGCGAGACGGTCAAGCTGGCCTATGTCGACCAGTCGCGCGACGACCTGAAGCCGGACGACACCATCTGGCAGGCCATCTCGGGCGGCACCGACATCATGCTGGTCGGCAAGCGCGAGATTAACAGCCGCGCCTACGTCGGCAGCTTCAACTTCAAGGGCGGCGACCAGCAGAAGAAGGTCGGTCAACTGTCCGGCGGTGAGCGCAACCGCGTGCACCTGGCCAAGACCCTGGCCGCCGGCGGCAACCTGATCCTGCTCGACGAACCGACCAACGACCTGGACATCGAAACCCTGCAGAACCTCGAAGAGGCTCTGGAGGAGTTCGCCGGCTGCGCCGTGGTCATCTCCCACGACCGCTGGTTCCTGGACCGTCTGGCCACCCACATCCTCGCCTTCGAAGGCGACGGCCATGTGGAATGGTTCGAGGGCAACTTCGAAGCCTACGAACAGGACAAGATGCGCCGCCTGGGCGCCGACAGCATCATTCCCAAGCGCATCCAGCACCAGAAGTTCGGTCGCTGATCCAGCATTGAGCTGACTGAAACGGCCCTCCGAGCGATTGGGGGGCCGTTTTTCTTTGGCCGCTGGCGCTCTGGCGGAACCGGGTTAGTCTGCGATCCATGACCCAGCGCCCCGCCATCCTGATCATGCAGCGGCACCTCGCGCCGCTCAGCGTCTTCCTCGAAGGCGCCTACGACGTCTATCGCTTCTGGGAGGGGCCGCCGGTCGAGGCCGCCGCCGACGTGCGCGTCCTGGTCGTGGCCGGCGAGTTCGAACTGGACAAGGATCTGATCGAGCGCCTGCCCAACCTGTCGCTGATCGCCTGCTTCACCTCAGGCTATGACGGCATCGACGTGGAATGGTGCCGCGCGCGCGGTCTGCCCGTCACCCACGCCCCCGCCATCAATCACGAAGACGTCGCCGACCACGCCCTCGGCCTGATCCTGGCCGCGCGCCGTCAGATCGCCGAGGGCGACCGCCAGGTCCGTGCGGGCGGATGGACCCCGGCATCCAAGACCATCACCCCATCCTTGGGCGGTCAGACGATCGGCATCGTCGGCCTGGGCGCCATCGGCGAGGCCGTGGCCCGCCGCGCCGAGGTCATGCGCATGACCGTCCAGTGGTGGGCGCCGCGCGCCAGGGACGCCGCCTGGCCCCGCGCCGACAGCCTGCTCGACCTGGCCCGCGCCTCGGACGTTCTGGTCGTCGCCTGTCGCGCGGACGAGAGCAATCGCCGCCTGATCTCAGCCGAAGTGATCGAGGCGCTCGGTCCCTCCGGCCTGCTGGTCAATGTCGCCCGCGGCCAACTGGTGGACGAGGACGCCGTCATCGCCGCCCTGCGCGACGGCCGCCTCGGCGGCGCCGCCCTGGACGTCTTCGAGACCGAGCCGACCGATGCGCAGCGCTGGGTCAATGTGCCCAACACCGTCCTGACGCCCCACACCGCCGGGGCCACGACCGAGGCGGTGCAGGGCATGCTGATGCTGCTGCTCCAGAACCTGTCGGCCCATTTCGCGGGCGAGCCGCTGAAAACACCCGTCACGACCTGAGCCGACATGATTCCACGGGTCTCTGAATGATCCATGCGGCTTGACCGTCGCATCGCGCCCGCTTGCGGTCAGATTTTGCTTGCATAATCGTATAAGGATATCTTTATACGACCTCATGACACTGACTGCTGACCAGACCGTCGAGGCCCTGCGCGCCGCGGGCGAACCGACCCGTTTGCGGGTGCTGTCGCTGCTGGCCGCCGAGGAACTGTCGGTCATGGAGCTGTCGCGGGTTCTGGACCAGAGTCAGCCGCGCGTGTCGCGCCATCTGAAGCTGATGGCGGACGCCGGGCTTATCGAGCGATTCCCCGATGGCGCGCGGGTCTTCTACCGCCTGTCGCACGACGCCCTGTCGCGCCGCCTGATCGACACCGTTCTGGACCTGCTGGACGACGCCGAGGGCGAGGCCGACCATCGCCGCTTGGACGAGGTGCGCAAGGAGCGCGCCATCGACGCCGCCCGCTATTTCGAACAGGTCGCGCCCCAGTGGGACCAGATGCGCAGCCTCTATGTCTGCGAGAGCGCCGTCGAAACCGCCGTCGAACAGGCGGCCGGCCCCGGTCCGTTCGAGCGCGTCGTGGACCTTGGCACCGGCTCAGGCCGGATGCTGACCCTGTTCGGCAAGAAGGCCAAGATGTCGGTCGGGCTCGACCTCAGCCAGAACATGCTCAACATCGCCCGCGCCAATGTCGCCAAGGCCGGGCTGGACAAGGTCGAGCTGCGCCACGGCGACATCTTCTCGACCCGTCTGCCGCACGGCAGCGCCGATCTGGTGATCGTGCATCAGGTCCTGCACTACCTGGCCGATCCCGCCGCCGCCGTGGCCGAGGCCGCGCGTCTGGTCATGCCGGGCGGCAAGCTGCTGATCGTCGACTTCGCCCCGCACCAGCTGGAGCA
>DAIOID010000082.1:0-9036 GCA_036744355.1 Brevundimonas sp. | reverse complement strand
AACGCCGTCAACGTCTCCTTCGAGTTCTTCCCGCCCAAGTCGGACGAGGCCGAGGCCAACCTTTGGTCCGCCATCCGCCGTCTGGAGCCGCTGAACCCGGCCTTCGTCTCGGTCACCTATGGCGCGGGCGGCTCGACGCGCGAGCGCACCCACCGCACGGTCCAGCGAATCATCAGCGAGACCACCCTGCGGCCCGCCGCCCACCTGACCTGCGTCGAGGCCAGCCGCGACGAGGTCGATGAGGTCATCGAGGGCTACAAGGCCATCGGCGTCGATCACATCGTCGCCCTGCGCGGCGATCCGCCCGGCGGAGACGGCATCGGCGGCGCCTATGTTCCCCGCGCCGACGGCTACGCCCACGCCACCGAACTGACCCGGGCCATCAGCCGCGTCGGCGGCTTCGACATCACCGTCGGCGCCTATCCCGAGAAGCACCCGGAAAGTCCGTCGATCGACCACGACATCGACGTGCTGAAGGCCAAGGTCGACGCGGGCGCCACCCGCGCGGTGACCCAGTTCTTCTTCGACATCGAGGCCTTCCTGCGCTTCCGCGACCGGGTGCGGGCGGCGGGCGTGACCATCCCCCTGATCCCCGGCATCATGCCGGTGTCCAACTTCAAGGGCCTGAGCCGGATGAGCGCGGCCTGCGGTGCCTCGATCCCCGACTGGCTGGCGGCCCACTTCGACGGGCTGGACGACGACCCCGAGACCCGCAAGCTGCTGGCCGCCTCCATCGCCGCCGAGACCTGCGCGCGCCTGCAGGAAGAGGGCTTCTCGGACTTCCACTTCTACACCCTGAACCGCGCCGAGCTGGTCTATGCGATCTGCCGGGTGCTGGGCGTGCGTGAAACCAAGGCTGTTGCGTAAATGACCTCCCCCCTCACCCGTCCCGAACGGATCGCCGCCCTGCACGCGGCGGCCAGGGAACGCATCCTCGTCCTCGACGGCTCGTGGGGCGTGATGATCCAGCGGCGCGGGCTGGAGGAAGCCGACTTCCGCGGCGACCGCTTCGTCGCGGCCAACGGCTATGACGAAAAGCACCAGATGAAGGGGAACAACGACATCCTCTGCATCACCCGCCCCGACATTATTTCCGACCTGCACGACCAGTATTACGGCGCGGGCGCGGACATCAGCGAGACCAACACCTTCTCCGGCACGGTGCTGGCTCAGGACGACTATCATCTGGACGCCCAGGCCGTCTGGGACATCAATCTGGAAGGCGCCAGGCTGGCCCGCGCCGCGGCCGACCGCTGGACAGCGAAGGAGCCGCACAAGCCGCGCTTCGCCGCCGGCTCCATCGGCCCGCTGACCAAGATGCTGTCCATGTCGTCGGACGTGAACGATCCCGGCGCGCGCAGCGTCACCTTCGATCAGGTCTATGAGGCCTATCGCCATCAGGTGAAGGCCCTGAACGAGGGCGGCGTCGACCTCTATCTGATCGAAACCATCACCGACACGCTGAACTGCAAGGCCTGTATCAAGGCCATCAAGGACCTTGAGGACGAGGGCCTGCCCGCTCTGCCCATCTGGATTTCCGGCACCATCACAGACCGTTCGGGCCGCACCCTGTCCGGCCAGACCGCCGAGGCCTTCTGGAACTCGGTGCGCCACGCCAAGCCCTTCGCCGTGGGCTTCAACTGCGCCCTCGGCGCCGACCTGATGCGGCCCTTCATCGCCGAACTGAGCCGCGTGGCCGACACCCTGGTCGCCGCCTATCCCAACGCGGGTCTGCCCAACGCCATGGGCCAGTACGATGAGCAGCCGCACGAAACCGCCCACTTCATCGAGGAATGGGCCGCCTCGGGCCTGGTCAACATCGTCGGCGGCTGCTGCGGCACCACCCCCGACCACATCAGGCACGTCGCCGAAGAAGTCGCGCCCCTGAAACCGCGCGAAATCCCGGAACGCCCTGTGGCCATGCGGCTGGCCGGGCTGGAACCTTTCGAGCTGGTGGCGTGATGCGTCCCCACCCGCTCATCCCCGCGGAGGCGGGGACCCAGTGCTTTGAAGACATCCAGAATGCTGACCGCCAGTGCGCGGCTCAAGCCTGGGTCCCCGCCTCCGCGGGGATGAGCGGAGAGTTGCGTTGAGACCTGTCTTCATCAACGTCGGCGAGCGGACCAATGTCACCGGCTCGGCCAAGTTCCGCAAACTGATCGTCGATGGCGACTACGCCGCCGCCCTCGATGTCGCCCGCCAACAGGTCGAGGCGGGCGCCGCCATCATCGACATCAACATGGACGAGGGCCTGCTGGACGGCGCCGTCGCCATGCGCACCTTCCTCAACCTGATCGCGGCCGAGCCCGACATCGCCCGCGTGCCGGTGATGATCGACAGCTCCAAGTGGGAGGTCATCGAGGCGGGCCTGAAGTGCGTTCAGGGCAAGCCGATCGTCAACTCGATCTCGATGAAGGAGGGCGAGGCCGCCTTCCGCGAGCACGCCGTCAAATGCCTGCGCTACGGCGCCGCCGTCGTGGTCATGGCCTTCGACGAGGTGGGTCAGGCCGACACCGCCGCGCGCAAGATCGAGATCTGCACCCGCGCCTACAACATCCTGGTCAACGAGGTCGGCTTCCCGCCCGAAGACATCATCTTCGACCCCAATATCTTCGCCGTGGCGACGGGGATCGAGGAGCACGACAACTACGCCGTCGACTTCATCGAGGCGACCAAGGTCATCAAGGCCACCCTGCCCTACGCCCGCGTCTCGGGCGGGGTGTCGAACGTCTCGTTCAGCTTCCGCGGCAACGAGCCGGTGCGCCGGGCCATCCACAGCGTCTTCCTGTACCACGCCATCAACGCCGGCATGGACATGGGGATCGTCAACGCCGGCGACCTGCCGGTCTATGACGACATCGACGCGGAACTGCGCGAGGCGGTCGAGGACGTGATCCTGAACCGGCCGCAGCGGACCAATGTGTCCAACACCGAGCGGCTGGTCGACATGGCCCCCCGCTACAAGGGCGAAAAGGGCGCGGCGCGCGTTATCGACCTGAGCTGGCGCGAGCAGCCCGTCGCGGCCCGCATCGCCCACGCCCTGGTCCACGGCATCACCGAGTTCATCGAGGCCGATACCGAAGAAGCCCGCCTGGCCTCCGAACGCCCGCTCCACGTCATCGAAGGTCCGCTGATGGACGGGATGAACGTGGTCGGCGACCTGTTCGGCTCGGGCAAGATGTTCCTGCCCCAGGTGGTGAAGTCGGCCCGCGTGATGAAGCAGGCCGTGGCCTGTCTGGAACCCTTCATGGAGGCCGAAAAGGCCGGCCAGATTCTAGAAGGGGGGCCGCGCGAACAGGCCGGCCGCATCCTGATGGCCACGGTCAAGGGCGACGTCCACGACATCGGCAAGAACATCGTCGGCGTCGTGCTTCAGTGTAACAACTACGAGGTCATCGACCTGGGCGTAATGGTCCCGGCCGACCGTATTCTGGACGCCGCCATCGAGCACAAGGTCGACATCATCGGCCTATCGGGCCTGATCACCCCGTCGCTGGACGAGATGGTCTTCGTCGCCCGCGAGATGGAACGGCGCGGTTTCGATATTCCCCTGCTGATCGGCGGGGCCACGACCAGCCGCACCCATACGGCGGTCAAGATCGAGCCTGGCTATCGCAAGGGTTCGACCACCTATGTCATCGATGCCAGCCGCGCCGTCGGCGTGATCTCGGGCCTGCTGTCGCCCACAGAAAAGGCGAACAACGAGGCCGCCACGCGCGACGAATACATCCGCATCCGCGAACAGTACGCGCGCGGGCAAGAGGTGAAGGCCCGCGCCACGCTGCAGCAGGCGCGCGACAACCGCTTCCAGCCCGATCCCGCCGCCCCCATGCCGGGCAAACCCTCCTTCCTCGGCGTGCGTTCGTTCGACGCCTGGGACCTGCAGGACCTGGCCGACCACATCGACTGGACGCCCTTCTTCGCCAGCTGGGAGCTGATCGGGCGCTATCCGCTGATCCTGGAAGACGAGATCGTCGGCGAGGCGGCCAAGGACCTGTTCCGCGACGCCCAGGCCATGCTGAAGCGGATCATCGACGAGAAGTGGTTCACGGCGAAGGGCGTCGTCGGCTTCTGGCCCGCTCAGGCCGTGGGCGACGACATCGCCGTCTATGCCGACGAGAGCCGCGCCGAAGAGATCGCCCGCTTCCACACCCTGCGCCAGCAGATCAAGAAGTCGAACGGCAAGCCCAACCTGGCCCTGTCGGACTTCATCGCCGAGGAAGGGTCTGACTATATCGGCGCCTTTGCCGTCACGGCCGGTCATGGCGAGCTGGAAATCGCCAAGCGCTTCAAGGACGCCGGCGACGACTATTCCTCGATCATGGCCACGGCCCTGGCCGACCGCCTGGCCGAAGCCTTCGCCGAGGCCCTGCACAAGAAGGTGCGGACCGAGCTGTGGGGCTACGCCGCAGACGAAGTCACGACCACGCAGGACCTGATCGAAGAGAAGTACCAGGGCATCCGCCCCGCGCCCGGCTATCCGGCCCAGCCCGACCACACGGAAAAGGCGACGCTGTTCCGCCTGCTGGACGCCGGGAACAACGCCGGCATGGCCCTGACCGAAAGCTACGCCATGACGCCCCCGGCCTCGGTGTCTGGCCTCTACTTCGGCCATCCGGGCAGCCACTATTTCGGCGTCGGCAAGATCGACCGCGATCAGGTCGAGGACTACGCCCGCCGCAAGGGCTGGGACATCGAAACCGCCGAACGCTGGCTGGCCCCCATCCTCAACTACGATCCGGGCGCCGAGGCGCGGGAAACCGCCGCCTGAAACAACGCCGCCTGACCCGTCGGGCGGCGTCCGCTTTCCATATCCTGACAAGAACGACCGCTGCAGCGCGCAGCGACGCCTCAGCCTGCCTTGCTGGATCATCCCAGGACCGCAAGGCAGGGATCCAGACACAAAAAAGGTGGCGGGCCCGAAGGCCCGCCACCCATCTTGCATCGCCTTGAAGATTAATACTTCAGGCGGGCGCCAACGAAGAAGTAACGACCGACAACGTCGTAGGCGTTGGGATCGGTGTTGCCGTCGTTCGCGTTGTCGAACACCGGCGGCTCTTCATCTGCCAAGTTACGAATACCGCCGAAGAACTGGACGTTCTCGTTCACCTGATAGGTGGCGCTGACGTCATGATACCAGTAGGAATCGACCGTATTGTAACCGCCGTCCTCGAAGGCCGGAATGTTGCCCTGGTTGTCCATGGCGTCGATGAAGGTGCCCGAATAGTTCAGCCGCACCGGACCCAGGTCATAGCCGAGGTTCAGGTTGGCCTTGAACTCAGGCAGGGAGGCGCTGATGTTGTAGGCGCCCGCCGTACCGGCGTAGTCGATGCCGTCCAGCTCATACTTGTCCAGGTAGGTCAGGTTGAAGGCGACATCCAGCTTATCGCCGAAGAAGTCGCTGCTCCACGGCACGTTCCAGCCGTAACGGGCCGAGAAGTCCATGCCCGACGTCTTCAGCTCCGACACGTTGCCCAGAGGCGCGCGCGCCTTCAGGTTGCCGGCGGCGTCACGGTAGATCAGCGCGCCGACGGTCGGGTCCTTACAGGCCGCCGAGTTCAGATCCGCTGCAGCGAAGCAGTTGGCGACGATGCCAGAAACACCACCTTCGATCGTGCCGATGTAGCCGTCGATGCTGATGTCATAGTAGTCGAGCGACATCGTCAGGCCCGGAAGGAAGGTCGGCTTCCACACGGCGCCCAGGGTGATCGTGTCGGACTCTTCTTCGGACAGGTTGGGGTTGCCGAAGAAGAAGGACTCGGTCTGCGAGTTCAGAGCGACAAAGCCGGACGTAACCGGATCAGCGCCCAGTTGCAGGGTGCAGAAGGCGCGAACCGAGGCCGACAGCGTGCGCGCTGCGCCCGTGCTCGGGTTTAGGGTCGAGCAGGGGTCCAGCACCGCCGGGAAGCCCTGGTCGTTGGCTTGGAACAGTTCGAACACGTTCGGAGCACGAACAGCGCGCTGATACAGACCGCGCAGACGCAGGCTTTCAACCGGCTCCCACGAACCACCAGCCTTGTAGGTCCAGACGCGACCGACCGTGTCGTAGTCCGACATACGGGCACCGACTTCCAGCTCCAGCGAATGAGCGAACGGCAGATCCTTAACGACCGGCACCACGGCTTCGGCGTAGAGTTCCTTCGACGTCGACGAACCGGCGACCGGACGTTCAGCGTTGAAACCGAAGATGTCGCCCGTGCGCTTGGCGGCGTCCGGCGTGAAGGACAGGCTGTCCTCACGATACTCGGCGCCGAAGGCGACGGCCAGCGGGCCAGCCGGCAGCTCCATCGCCGTACCCGTGACGTTCAGGGTGACGTTCTGACGCTCGAACACGCTGAGGTCAGAGAAGTCCAGGCGAACGAAGGCTGCAGCCTCGGGGGTGATGGTGCCTGCGCCGAACAGGTTGATCGGCTTACAGTTGGAGAAGACCAGCAGCGACGACGGCGCACAGGTGGTCGCGGTGCCGCCGCCTGCAAGAGCAGCCGCCATGCGCGAACGCGAGACGTCATTCTTGATCGAAGTGCGCAGTTCGGTCCGACCGAAGGCATAGACGCCCTCGACCTTCCAGTCGCCGCCCAGGTCGTAGGTCAGACCGGTGTTGATCTGGGTGACGTTGGTGTCGTGGTTCTCGATACGGGCGCCGACCTCGGCCATGCGGCGGTCGAAGTTCAGCGGCGCATTCGGATCGGGACGCGAGTTCACATAGGCCAGCAGAGCCGGCGAGTTCTGCACGAAGTAGTTATCCGCGGGGATAGCGATGCCGGTCGCCGGGGTCGGCGCCAACTGAATGTTGTTGCGGGTGTTGGTATAGAAGACTTCAGCGAAGGCCGTCAGGCGATCGGTGATGTCATAGTGGCCCATGAGGGCCGTGTTGATGCGCTCGGAGGGCGACTGGAGCAGGTTCACCGGCGCAAAGTTGTATCGGTCGCTGGTCGGGGCGAGGGAGGCATCGTTGACGAACCGACCAGGGACGCCCGGCGTACGGAACGAACGACGGCAGGGGCTGGTGGGCGTGGGGTTGGCGGCGGTTTCGCAGCCAACGGTCGTGTAGGGGTTGGTGACGATATTGTTCAGGCCGCCGTAGATGCCCGTGCCCGAACCGCCGTTGTTGGCCACCAGGGCCCAGGCGCGATCCTCGTTCGGCAGGAAGCCGTCGCGGTCAGCATAACCCAGGAAGCCGGTCACATTGCCGCGGCCGTCGCCGGTGTTGGCGCCGAAGGTCAGCGAGGCGTTGAACTGCTCGCCGTCACCGAAGCCAGAGATGCCGTACTGGGTGTTGAAGGCCAGGCCTTCAAAGTCTTTCTTGAAGATGAAGTTGACGACGCCGGCCAGGGCGTCCGAACCGTAGGTGGCCGAGGCACCGCCAGTCATGACTTCAACGCGCTCGATCAGCGACGCCGGGATGCTGTTCAGGTCGACGGCGTTCGACTTGTCGTACGGCACGACGCGACGACCGTTCAGCAGCACCAGGGTGCGGCTCGGCCCAATGCCACGAAGGTCGACGGTCGCCGCGCCGTTCGCCGGGTTGTTGGAGTTGGCCGAGAGACCGGGAACCACCTGCGGCAGCTGGTTCAGGATCTGCTCGACGTTGACGTCGCCGCGCGCCTGAATCTGCTCAGCGCTGACGGTCGAAATCGGGCTGTTGGCGACATAGTCCTGGCGCACGATGCGCGAGCCGGTCACCACGACGTCGCCGATCTCGCTGGCCTGGTCCCCCGGTGTCGTTTGAGCCATGGCGGGAACCGCCAGACCTGCGAGCGCAAAACCCGCGATCATCGTCGACGCCAGCAAGCGCTCGCGTTTGAAATGGAAATTCAAGGTCAATCCTCCAGAGTTGTGGTGGACAACGGCAAAGCTCTCACCTCACCTGCCGACCACGGCTTAGCTCGACCGACGCTTGACAAAGCGCTCGATCGATAGCTGACCCAAAGGGTAGCCCCGCGAATTCAATATCCGACAGAGGAATTACACGTGAGCGACAAAATCGTCCCGATCCTGTCGCAAAATCGCCACGCCGCTTCTGGCGATTGCCTCAAGACTTCGCGCTAATCGCAGAAGGCATCGCCAAATTATTGGACAAAGTCGGCTGAGCATCAGAAACATCTCAACGATTGAGCAGCCATGTTCCGCACAATTTCTATTCCACAATGATCGAAAAACGCGAAAAATATCCGTTACTAAAAAACCGTCTTCGACCTAGCCTTCGCACCGCCTGTCGCGCCATCGCCAATTGACGATAAGGCGACGCGCCCGGCGCCGCGCACTTCGCGCTCAAAATGACGCTGACTTACGCGAACAGATTCGCGCACCGCCGATCACGCGACAGCGCGCCCATCCCTCCTCCCGCCTCCGATGCGAATATTGACCGCTTCGGCTGGCGAAGGGATCGGAATGGCGCCAAATCGACGTCTTGTATGAGACGACAGGGCATGTCGCCCTACGCGGATTTCAACCTGCTGCGGGCCACGGCCGCGCGGCATGCATCAGGAGACCCCGGCCATGACCGACCCCGCGACATTGGACGACAACGTCTGGGCATGCGGCCAGATTACACCTGAAGAACTGCCCATCCTGGCCGCCCGACTGGGGCTGCGCCGGGTCATCAACAACCGTCCTGACCACGAAGTGCCGGGACAGCCGACGGGCGCAGAGGTCCGCGCCGCCGCCGAGGCCGCCGGTCTGGACTATCTGGACGCGCCGGTGCGCGGGATGCCCGACCCTGACACTGTGGCGCGCGTCGGCGAATGGCTAGCGGCCCCCGCCCCTACCTTAATGTTCTGCCGCTCCGGAATGCGGTCCGCTGCGACCTGGGCCATGGCAGAGCGCCTGCGCGGCGCCGACGCCGACGAACTTCGGGCGGCGGCCCTGGCGGCTGGTTACGATCTAAGTCGTCTGCCGCTCTAGCGCACGCCGGAGCGCTGCGAGACACGGCAGAGCCGAAATCGCCCCCCCCTATACAGAAAGAGCGACCGTTCGGATCACGGCGGCGGCGCCGGATCGGGTTACAAGCGTTGGTCGTTAAGGTCGGCGCCGCGC
>DAIOID010000081.1:0-13703 GCA_036744355.1 Brevundimonas sp. | reverse complement strand
CCGACGTCCTGGCCGCCTCGGTGTCGCGTTTCCGCACCGGCCAGGCCGCCGCGCCTGTCGCGGCGAAGAAGCCGGCCGCTCCGGCTCCGGCCCGCGCGCCGCAGCCGGTGGCCCAGACGGTCGCCGCCCTGCGCGCCGGCGGCGCCGCGCGCAAACCGGCCCTGGCCGTGGTCACGGACGGCTGGGAGGAGTTCTGAATCGGGTCTGACGACGGCGGGGGCTGACACGGCCCCCGCTTTCGCCTATATGACCGCTCACATCGTTAGACCGGCGTCCAACGGCGTCGTTTCAAGCGGCGGCCCGGACGGACCGCCGCTTTTGTTTTCTGGACCCATCCGGCGCCTGCGTGGCGGCCGGACAAGAGTGAAGCCCTTGCGCGCCAAGACCGCTGAAGACCGCGCCCTGCTGGAGATGATCGACCCCGTGGCCGAGAGCCTGGGATTGGCCGTCGTGCGCGTGCGCCTGATGGGCGGCACCCTGCGTCGTCGCCTGCAGATCATGGCCGAGCGCGTGACCGACCACGACATCTCCGTCGAGGAATGCGCCCGCCTGTCGCGCGCCGTGTCGGAAGTGTTCGACGCCGCCGACCCGATCTCTGGCGAATACCTGCTGGAAGTGTCGTCTCCCGGCATCGACCGGCCGCTGACCCGCCTGATCGATTTCGACCTGTTCGAAGGTTATGAGGCTCGCCTGGAGACCGACCGCATGGTCGAGGGCCGCAAGCGTTTCAAGGGAATCCTGGCCGGGACCGAGGGCGACAACATCGCCATCGATCTGGACGGCGAGGAAGACACGGCCCTGATCCCGTTCGAGTGGATCGCGGACGCCAAGCTGGTGCTCACCGACGAACTGCTGAAGCGGGGCGCGGCCCTGCGCGCGGCGCGCGGCGAGCCTGAAGACGACGGCCTGCCGGAAGGCGCGGCCGACGAAGACGAACAAACCACCCCGACCTCGACCAAGGACAAAGCCTGATGGCCGTCACCGGTATTTCCGCCAACCGTCTCGAACTGCTCTCGATCGCCGACGCCGTCGCGCGTGAGAAGAACATCGACAAGGAAATCGTCATCGAGGCGATCGAGGAGGCGATCCAGAAGGGCGCCAAGTCGCGTTACGGCGCCCACCACGACATCCGCGCCAAGATCGACCACAAGACCGGCGAGCTGTCGCTGACCCGCCACGTCACCATCGTGCCGGACGACTGGCAACCGGAAGACGAGCTGGAAGAGTTCAACGACAGCGCCATGGTGCGCCTGCGCGACGCCTCCAAGCGCGACCCGGAAGCTGAAGTCGGCAAGGAATACGTCGAGGTCCTGCCGCCGTTCGAGTTCGGCCGCGTCCAGACCCAGATGGCTCGCCAGGTCGTGACCGGCAAGGTCCGCGAGGCCGAGCGCGCCAACCAGTACGAAGAGTTCAAGGATCGCGTCGGCGAGATCGTCAACGGCACGGTCAAGCGCGTCGAATACGGCAACACCATCGTCGACCTGGGCCGCGGCGAAGGCATCATGCGTCGCGACCAGTCGATCCCGCGCGAGGTGTTCAACGTCGGCGACCGAGTCCGCACCTACATCTACGACGTCCGTCCCGAGGCCAAGGGCCCGCAGGTCATGCTGTCGCGCGCCCACCCGGGCTTCATGGCCAAGCTGTTCGCCCAGGAAGTGCCGGAAGTCTATGACGGCGTGATCGAGATCCGCGCCGCCGCCCGCGACGCCGGCTCGCGCGCCAAGATGGCCGTCCTGTCGAACGACAGCTCGATCGATCCCGTCGGCGCCTGCGTCGGCATGCGCGGCTCGCGCGTTCAGGCGGTCGTCGCCGAACTGCAGGGCGAGAAGATCGACATCATCCAGTGGAACGACGACGAGCCCACCTTCATCGTCAACGCCCTGGCCCCGGCTGAAGTGGCCAAGGTGGTCATGGACGAAGAGGCTGACCGCGTCGAAGTCGTGGTGCCGGACGAGCAGCTGTCGCTGGCCATCGGCCGTCGCGGCCAGAACGTGCGCCTGGCCTCGCAACTGACCGGCTGGCAGATCGACATCATCACCGAGACCCAGGACAGCGAGCGTCGCCAGAAGGAGTTCGCCGAGCGGACCGCCCTGTTCCAGGAAGCCCTGGACGTCGACGAAACCATCGCCCAGCTGCTGGTCACCGAAGGTTTCGCCACCATCGAGGACCTGGCCTTCGTGGAAGCCTACGAAGTCGCCGAGATCGAGGGCTTCGACGAGGAGACTGCTGAAGAGCTGCAGACCCGCGCCCGCGAATACCTGGACCGCAAGGCCGCCGAGCTGGACGCCAAGCGCGTCGCCTTGGGCGTCGAGGATGCGGTTCTGGACGTGCCGGGCGTCACGGGCGCCATCGCCGTCGCTCTGGGCGAAGGCGGCGTCAAGACGGTCGAGGATCTGGCCGACCTGGCCACCGACGAAATCCGCGGCGGCTATGAAGTCCGCAACGGCGAGCGCGTGAAGGTCGCCGGCGTGCTGGAGAGCTTCAACCTGTCGCAACAGGACGCCGAGCTGCTGATCCTGCAGGCCCGCGTGGCCGCCGGCTGGATCGACGCCTCGGAGCTGCCGCAGGTCGAAGAGCCCGAGTATGAGGAAGAAATCTTCGCCGAAGCCGGTGAAGACGGCGCCGAATACGAGGCTGAAGCCGTTGATGTCGATGCGGAGGTCTTCGCTGAAGACCTCGAGCCGTCGCAAGACTGATGGGAGCCGCAGCCGTCCATGACCCCGAACGAGGCGCTGATCGATAGAGACCGTCAGGACCTGGTGACCCGCCAGGTTCTCGATGAATCTCGCCTGATCCGCTTCGTGCCGGCGCCGGACGGCTCGGTCGCCCCCGACCTGGCGCGCAAGCTGCCGGGCCGCGGCCTCTGGGTCGAAGCTTCGCGGGCTTCGGTCGAGACGGCGGTGAAGAAGAACCTGTTCGCGCGCTCGGCCAAGGCGCCGCTGAAACCCGCGCCGGACCTGGCCGACATGGTCGAGAGGCTGCTGGTTCGGCGCTGTCTCGACCAACTGGGTCTTGCCCGGCGCGAAGGCGTGCTTATCTCTGGCTTCGAAAAGAGCGCCGCCGCCATTCGCGGCGGGCGAGCGGCTTGGGTCATCGAGGCGGCGGACGGGTCCGCCGACGGTCGGGGCAAGCTTCTGGCCCTGGCGAAACATCCGTCCCCGGCGCCCAAAATCTGCGGCGCTTTCAGCGCGGACGATTTGAGTTTGGCCCTTGGGCTGGAAAATGCGATACACGCCGTCCTGCTGAAAGGCGGGCGAGCCGATCGCTGGACCCTAGAGGTCGAGCGACTGGCGGGATTTCGGCCTCTGCGTCCAGAGAGCTGGCGCCGGGACGGTCCCGGCGATGGCGCCGAGGACGACCGGGGCGAGACCCTGGAACGAGAGCCTGAGGCTTTTGGCGGCGAGGACCTGTTTCCTGACCAGGGAGCGGGACCACGCCCGGCTATGGGTGTTTGACGAGACGATGGCGGAATTCTCCGCCCCGAGTAAAGCGACCGGATGAGCGACGAAAACGACAAGACCGAAGACGGTAAGACCCCTGCCAACGCGCCTTCTCAAACGGGGCCGCGCGCTCCGCTGAGCCTGAAGCCGCGGACGGCCGGATCGGTCTCGACCGGCACCGTGAAGCAGAGCTTCAGCCATGGACGGTCGAAGACCGTGGTCGTCGAGACGAAGCGTCGCGCCGGCGCCGCTCCCGGACATCAGCGTCCGCAGGGCTTCGACGTATCGCGTCCGCGCGCCGATCAGGGCGGTTCCAACGTCCCGCGCGCCAATGCGCCGCGTCCGGCCGGCGGAGGCCTGTCGCTCGAGGAGCAGGAAGCGCGTCGCCGCGCCATCGCTCTGGCCACCCAGGCCCAGGCGGAGCGTGAACGCGCCGCCGCCGCCGAGAAGGCCGCCCGCGAAGCCGCCCAGCGCGATCAGGCCGCCGCCGCCGAGAAGGCCGCGGAAGCCGCCCGCGCCGAAGCCGCCGCCGCCAAGGCCGCTGCCGACGCCGCTCGCGCCGAGGCCGCCAAGCTGACGGCCGCCGCGCCGCCGGCCGCTCCGGCCAAGCCGGTTCTGCCGAAGGTCGAACTGCCCAAGCCCATCGTGCCGGCCCCGACGCCCGCGCCGACCCCGGCTCCGGCCGCTCCGGCCCCGCGCCCGGCCGCCCCGGCGCGTCCGGTCGTCAACTTTGGCCAGCGCGCGCCCAAGATCCCGACCGGCCGCGCGCCGATCGAGCGTCCCGCCTTCGGCGGCCGTTCGGCTCGCGAACAGGCCATGGGCGACGGCGATCGTCCGCAATCCGACC
The DNA here is from genome assembly GCA_036744355.1 of Brevundimonas sp. GTDB lineage: Bacteria > Pseudomonadota > Alphaproteobacteria > Caulobacterales > Caulobacteraceae > Brevundimonas. Next base: position 9,416 of record DAIOID010000081.1, on the reverse strand, counting down.
GTCCGCAGGCCTCGGACCGCCCGCAAGGCGGCCGTTCCCAGGGCGATCGTCCGCAGGGCGCCCGTCCGGCCGCCAGCCAGACCGTCCGCTATTCGGCCCTGACGCCCAAACCGGCGCCCGGCGCCGCCCGTCCGGGCGCGGCCCGCACCGGCCCCGGCGGTCGTCCGACCCCGAACCAGCCGCCGGCCACGCCCGATGTGGCGCGCCCCAGCCGCGCCCCCGGCGCCGGCTTCGGCCGTCCGGTCGGTCGTGACGACGATCGCGACAAGCGTTTCTCGGACGCCGGCAAGGCCGTCAGCCGCACGCGCGGCGAGCCCAAGCGCCGCGAAGGCCGTCTGACCATCCAGTCCGTGGCCGGCGACGGTGACACCGCCGAGCGCATGCGTTCGCTGGCCTCGGTCCGCCGGGCCCGCGAACGGGAGAAGGAAAAGCGCAAGGGCGGTTCGACCGATGCGCCGAACCGGCCGCGTGAAGTCGTCATCCCCGACGTCATCACCGTGCAGGAACTGTCCAACCGCATGGCCGTCCGCGGCGTCGACATCATCAAGTTCCTGATGCGTCAGGGCATGATGATGAAGATCAACGACGTGATCGACTCCGACACCGCCGAACTGGTGGCTGAAGAGTTCGGCATGGCCGTCAAGCGCGTGTCGGAATCCGACGTCGAGGAAGGCTTCATCGCCGAAGCCGACGACGAAGGCGCCACCACGCTGCGCGCCCCGGTCGTGGCCATCATGGGCCACGTCGACCACGGCAAGACCTCGCTGCTGGACGCCCTGCGCACGACCGACGTGGCCGGCGGCGAAGCCGGCGGCATCACCCAGCACATCGGCGCCTATCAGGTGCGTCTGGAAGACGGCCAACGCGTCACCTTCCTGGACACCCCGGGCCACGCCGCCTTCTCGGCGATGCGGGCGCGCGGCGCCAACGTCACCGACATCGTGGTCCTGGTCGTGGCCGCCGACGACGGCGTCATGCCGCAGACGATCGAAGCCATCCGCCACGCCAAGGCCGCCAACGCGCCCCTGATCGTCGCGGTCAACAAGATCGACAAGCCGGACGCCAATTCGCAGAAGGTGGTCAACGAGCTGCTGCAGCACGAAGTCATCGCCGAAAGCCTGGGCGGCGACACCCAGATCATCGAGGTGTCGGCCAAGAACCGCATCAACCTGGACGGTCTGATCAACGCCATCCTGCTGCAGGCCGAGGTCATGGACCTGCGGGCCAACCCGGACCGTTCGGCCGAAGGCGTGGTCATCGAGGCCAAGCTGGACAAGGGCCGCGGCCCGGTCGCCACCGTCCTGGTCAAGCGCGGCACGCTGAAGCGCGGCGACATCGTCGTGGCCGGCTCCGCATGGGGCAAGGCGCGCGCCCTGCTGGACGAACGCAATGCTCAGCTGACCGAAGCCGGTCCCTCCGTCCCGGTCGAGATCCTCGGCCTGTCGGAAGCGCCCTCGCCGGGCGACGTCTTCGCCGTGGTGGAGAGCGAGGCCCGTGCTCGTGAGCTGACGGAATACCGTGAGCGCGTGAAGCGTGAGAAGAGCCAGGTCTCGGGCGGCAGCCTGTCGCTGGCCGACATGATGGCCAAGCTCGGATCGAAGAAGATCAATGAGCTGCCGGTCGTCATCAAGTCCGACGTCCAGGGCTCGGGCGAAGCCATCTCGGCCTCGCTGGAGAAGATGGGCAACGAGGAAGTGCGCGCCCGCGTCGTCTATTCGGGCGCCGGCGGCATCACCGAGAGCGACGTCAACCTGGCCAAGTCGGCCGGGGCGCCGATCCTCGGCTTCAATGTCCGTGCGTCCAAGCAGGCGCGCGAACTGGCCGACCGCGAAGGCGTCGAGATCCGCTACTACTCGATCATCTACGACCTGCTGGACGACATGAAGGGCGTGCTTTCGGGCATGCTGGCGCCGCTCCAGCGCGAAACCTTCCTCGGCAACGCCAAGGTGCTGCAGGTCTTCGACATCACCAAGGTCGGCAAGATCGCCGGTTGCCGGGTGTCGGAAGGCGTGGTCCGCAAGGGCGCGCGCGTCCGCATCATCCGCGACGACGTGGTGGTGCTGGAACTGGGCGTGCTCAACACGCTCAAGCGCTTCAAGGACGAGGTCAACGAGGTGCCTTCGGGCCAGGAGTGCGGCATGCAGTTCCAGGGCTTCCAGGACATCAAGGAAGGCGACTACATCGAGTGCTTCACCGTCGAAGAGGTCAAGCGCACCCTCGACTAGGGTTCGCCGGACTGACGACAGTCTCAGGGGCGCGGTCTCGAAAGGGACCGCGCCCCTTGTCTTTGGCGTAAAGACTTCACCTTGAGCGCGGAGGCCTCTAGGGTCGCGTCGTCGCCGGGGGGCGTTCAACCAAGGGTCGCCATGCGCCGCCATATCCTGATCTCGGTGCTTGTCGCCGCCTCCGCTGCGGCCGGCGCGGCCGCCGCCGACACCCGCTTTCTGGCCTTCGACGCGCGCGATCGCACGACCCAGGCCCTGACGCGCGGCGTGACCCTGGAGGTCGAACGCGGTCTGTTCGGGGCCGTGGCGGTGCGCAACCTGTTTTCCAGCACCTCGCGCGGCTCGGCCCGGTTCGAGCGCGGCGGGCCCGACGCCGTGCGCCGCGCCCTGCCGGCGGGGGCCAGCGAGAGCGGCGTCTATTCCATCGTGCAGGAAGGCGACGGACGCGGCCTGTCGCGCGCCCTGTGCCCCGGCGCCGACGAAAGCTGGGTGGTGATCGGCCGGGTCAAGGCGGGGCGTCCCATGACCATGCACGCCGTCGGCCGCTGGAGCGACGGCCAGTACCGCCACTGCGTCCAACTGAACTACGACTATCGCGGCGAATGGGCGACGCAGCAGGGCGCGGGTCCGGCCAAGGACGCGCCCCTGGCCTTCGGTCCGAACTGACTTGGGCGCGCCGGGCCGGTTTCTGATCGCGGCCCTGATCGGCGCGGTCGCCGCCCTGTGGACCCTGACCCGGCCCGGCGATCCGGCTCTTTTCCCTGCGGCCCCGCGCGAGCCGAGCGTGACCGTCTATCTGCTCGACAACGGCTTCCACACCGACCTGGCCGTGCCGCGCGCGGCCCTGCTGGACGGCGGAGGGGCGCTGGTCGAGGCGACGGCGGGACTGGCGCCGGGCGACTGGGTCTTGGTCGGCTGGGGCGATGCGACCTTCTATGTCGATCAGAGCCCGATCCCGGGGCGGTTGGCCGACGGGGCCCGGGCCTTCTTCCGGCCGGGCAACGCCTCGGTCGTCATGCTGGACCCGGAGGCGCGCGATCCGGCACGGCGGTTCCGGCCCGAGGATCGGCAGGCGCTGCGGCTGTCGCGAGCGGGCATGGCGGCGCTGCGAGCGCGGGTCGAGGCCTCGCTGGCGACGGACGCGGCGGGGCGTCCGATCCTGGCGGCGGCGCGGCCCGGCGACGACGCCCGTTTCTTTGAAAGCCGCGAGACCTTCTGGGTCGGGCACCTGTGCAATCACTGGACGGCGGAGCTGCTGTCGGCGGCGGGACTGCCGGTCCGGCCCTACCGTGCGTTGACCTCGGGCGAGGTGATGCGGACGGCGGAGGCTGCGGCCAAGCTGGACTTGAAGCCCGTCCGCGACTAGACCGCGCCCTTCGCTTTTTCAGCCGGCGTCCGATCCCCGGCGAGCGACCAAGGAGGGCGCGCCATGAGCCGCAAGCAACATACCCGCAACGCCACCGGACCGATGGGGCCGTCGCAGCGCCAGCTGCGCGCCGGCGAACTGATCCGTCACGCCCTGGTGGATGTGCTGCGCGAACAGGAAATCCACGACGAGGCCCTGCTGGGGGTGTCGATCACCGTCACCGAGGTGCGGCTGTCGCCGGACCTGAAGCACGCCACCTGCTTCGTCGAACCCCTGGGCGCCGGCGTCGAGGCCGCCGTGACGGCGGGCCACGAGAGCGAGATCATCAAGGCGCTGAACGCCCACGCCAAATTCCTGCGCGGCCAGCTGGGCCGCCACATCGACATGAAGTTCACGCCGGACCTGCGCTTCCGTCACGACGAGAGCTTCGACGCCGCCAGCCACATGGATCGCCTGTTCGACAATCCGCGCGTCCGCGCCGACGTGGAAGCCCCGGACAGCGACGACGAAGGCCAGGCCTGATGGGGCGCCGCAAGAAGGGCGAGATCGTCAACGGCTGGGTCTGCCTGGACAAGCCGTTCGAGATGGGTTCGACCGAGGCGGTGACGAAGATCCGTCGCCTGTTCGACGCCCAGAAGGCGGGCCACGCCGGGACGCTGGACCCCCTGGCCTCGGGCATCCTGCCCATCGCTCTGGGTGAGGCGACCAAGACCGTGCCCTTCATGATGGACGCCGAGAAAGTCTATCGCTTCACCATCCACTGGGGCATTTCGACGGACAGCATCGACCGCGAGGGCGAGATCATCGCCCGCTCGGACGTCCGGCCTTCGGTCGAGGCGGTGGAGGCGGCCCTGCCCAACTTCGTGGGCGAGATCGATCAGGTCCCGCCGCAGTTCTCGGCGATCCGCGTCAACGGCGAGCGCGCCTATGACCTGGCGCGCGACGGCGCCGAGTTCGAGCTGGAAGCCCGCAAGGTCATGATCCACGAGGCGGCGGTGACCGACGCCCCGGACGCCGATCACGTCGAGATCACCATGCGCACGGGCAAGGGCGTCTATGTCCGCTCGCTGGCGCGCGACCTGGCCGCCATGCTGGGCGCCGAAGGGCATGTTTCGGCCCTGCGGCGCGAGCGGGTGGGGCCGTTCTCGACCGAGAACGCCGTCACTCTGGATTTTCTCGTCGATCTGGCGCATAAGGGCGCCGCCTTGGAAGGCTTGCTGCCCGTTTCGACCGCTCTGGACGACATCCCGGATCTGGCCGTCACGGAACAGGACGCCTTCTCGCTGAGGCAGGGACGGCCGATCGTTCTGCTCCCCCGTCAGGTCGAGACCTTGAAGAGCCAGCTTCACGCCGGTTCGCGCACGGTGTCGGCCTTCGTGGGAGAGACCCTGGTCGCTCTCTGCACCCTGCGGGCCGGTCGGCTTGAACCCGACCGCGTTTTCAATCTCCCCTAGCGCTCGTTTTCGGACGGCGCGACAGGGCTCCAACATGGAGACTCTCGATGTCGATTACGGCTCAACGCAAGGGCGAAGTCATCGCTGACAACGCTCGTTCGGCTGCAGACACCGGCTCGGCCGAGGTCCAGGTCGCGATCCTCTCGGAACGCATCGCCAACCTGACCGAGCACTTCAAGACCCACAAGAAAGACAACCACTCGCGTCGCGGCCTTCTGAAGATGGTCTCGCAGCGTCGTCGTCTTCTTGACCACCTGATCAAGACCGATCGCGAGCGTTACACCGCTCTGATCACCAAGCTGGGCCTGCGTCGCTAAGGCGGCCGACCAGCAGCGGAAAGAATTCTCGAGGCGCGGGCGGACACGTCCGCGCCTCGTTCCGCACCTAGAGCATTTCCTGACGGAGCGGTTGTTATTCGCTTCCGGAACTGCCGACAGTGAGCTTCCCGCGCGCCGCGGGCCTAGATCGGCGCAGACGCGAGGGCCAGGACGGTCCTTGCTCCATCCTCCCGGACGCGATGGCGCGACCGGGTTTTCGGGGACCGAGGGACTGAACAGCCCGAGGCTCCACACACCCCCGTCGGGAATACGCCCGCGGGAGACGAAAGAAGAAAAATGTTCGATATCAAACGCAAGACGATCGAGTGGGCCGGCCGCCCGCTGACGCTGGAAACCGGCCGCATCGCCCGTCAGGCTGACGGCGCCGTGCTGGCGACCTACGGTGAGACCGTGGTCCTGGCCACCGTCGTCTACGGCCGCGCGCCCAAGCCGGGCCTGGACTTCTTCCCGCTGACCGTCAACTACCAGGAAAAGACCTTCGCCGCCGGCAAGATCCCGGGCGGCTACTTCAAGCGTGAAGGCCGTCCGTCGGAAAAAGAGACCCTGGTCTCGCGCCTGATCGACCGTCCGATCCGCCCCCTGTTCGTCAAGGGCTTCAAGAACGAGACCCAGGTCGTCGTCACCGTGCTGCAGCACGACATGGAGAACGACCCGGACGTCCTGGGCATGGTCGCCGCCTCGGCTGCTCTGACCATCTCGGGCGTGCCCTTCATGGGTCCGATCGGCGCCGCGCGCGTCGGCATGATCGACGGCGAGCTGGTGCTGAACCCGGCCATCGACCAGATGGGCGAAAGCGCCCTGGACCTGGTCGTCGCCGGCACGCAAGACGCCCTGATGATGGTTGAATCCGAAGCCAAGGAGCTGTCGGAAGAGAAGATGCTCGAGGCCCTGATGTTCGCGCACGCGGGCATGCAGCCGGTCATCGACGCCATCATCGACCTGGCCGAACACGCCGCCAAGGAGCCGTTCGACTTCCAGGCCGAGGACCACTCGGACGTCGTCGCCGCGATCAAGAAGCTGGTCGGCGAAGACATCAAGGCCGCCTACGCCCACCCGGGCAAGTATGAGCGCCGTTCGGGCGTCGACGCGGCCAAGAAGACCGCCGCCGCCGCCCTGGTGAAGACCGACGAGAACCCCGAGGGCGTCGACAGCTCCAAGTTCTCGGCCGCCTTCAAGGAATGCGAAGCCGACGTCCTGCGTCGCGACATCATCGAGAACGCTCACCGCGTCGACGGCCGCGCCCTCGACAAGGTCCGCGCCATCGTCTCGGAAGTCGGCGTCCTGCCGCGCACCCACGGTTCGGCCCTGTTCACGCGCGGCGAAACCCAGGCCCTGGTCGTCGCCACGCTCGGCACCGGCGAGGACGAGCAGTACATCGACAGCCTGCAAGGCACGTACAAAGAGTCCTTCCTGCTGCACTACAACTTCCCCCCCTATTCGGTGGGTGAAGCCGGCCGCATGGGTTCGCCCGGTCGTCGCGAAATCGGTCACGGCAAGCTGGCCTGGCGCGCGATCCGTCCGATGCTGCCGACCAAGGAAGACTTCCCCTACACCATCCGTCTGGTCTCCGAGATCACCGAGTCCAACGGCTCGTCCTCGATGGCCACGGTCTGCGGTTCGTCGCTGGCCCTGATGGACGCCGGCGTGCCGCTGGTCCGTCCGGTCTCGGGCATCGCCATGGGTCTGATCCTGGAGCCGTCGGGCGAGTTCGCCATCCTGTCGGACATCCTGGGTGACGAAGACCACCTGGGCGACATGGACTTCAAGGTCGCGGGCACCTCGGAAGGCATCACCAGCCTTCAGATGGACATCAAGGTCGCCGGCATCACCAAGCAGATCATGGAGCAGGCCCTGACCCAGGCTTCGGCCGGTCGTCTGCACATCCTCGACGAAATGTCGAAGGCCATGGACGCGCCGCGCGCCGAGCTGGGCGAGCACGCGCCCAAGATCGAGACCATCAAGATCCCGGTCGACAAGATCCGTGAAGTGATCGGTTCGGGCGGCAAGGTGATCCGCGAGATCGTCGAGAAGACGGGCGCCAAGATCGACATCGGCGATGACGGCACCATCAAGGTCGCCGCCAACGACCAGGAGAAGATCGACGCCGCCAAGAACTGGATCAACTCCATCGCCGCCGAGCCGGAAATGGGCGCGATCTACACCGGCAAGGTGGTCAAGGTCGTCGACTTCGGCGCCTTCGTGAACTTCTTCGGCGCCAAGGACGGCCTGGTCCACGTGTCCCAGATCGCTCTGGAACGCGTCGCCAACCCGGCCGACGTCCTGTCGGAAGGCCAGGAGGTCAAGGTCAAGTTCCTGGGCTTCGACGATCGCGGCAAGACCAAGCTGTCGATGAAGGTCGTCGACCAGGCCACAGGCGAAGACATCACCGACAAGATCAACGCCGAGCGCGCTGAACGCGGTGAAGCCCCGCTGTCGGAAGACACCGGCGGCCGTCCGAAGCGCGAAGGCGGCGATCGCGGCGGCGATCGCGGCCGTCGCCGTCGCGACTAAGCCTCGCGGTTTGAGATGAAGGGGGCCCCGCTGGTGACAGCGGGGCCTTTTTTCTTCGAGTGATCTCCCTTCCCCCTCGAGGGGGAGGGCTATTTTGGTGGAGGGCCTACGCCCCGCATTCCTTCGGCTTGACCTCGTCCGGCCCGTACATGGCGCAGGAGCGGTCGATCTCGCCCTGGATCATGTCGCAGGGGTTGGCGCTGTTGCAGGGCGGACGGGTGGCGGGGCTGACGGCGATGCAGCGCTCGACCAGACGTTTGGAGCGGGCCTCGCCGATCTCGGCCAGGCAGGAGCCGGGCTCGCCGACGGGCGTGACGGCGGGCGCCTCCGGCTCGGCTTCCGGCTTGGGCTCGACCTTGGGTTCGGTCTTGGGTTTGGGCGGCGCGACGGGCGCGCCCTTGATCGGCACCGCGTCGATCGGTTCTTGCGTCAGCGGCGTGTCGACGCCCACGGGCGGCGGGGGCTCGGCGGGTGCAGTCTGCGGCTGGCCGCAGCCGGTCAGCAGGGCGGCCGTCAGGGCCAGAAGCGAGGCGGCGAGGGCGGGGCGCATGAGGCAGTCTCCGTTCGCAGAAGACCGCACCATGCCTTGATCAGCCCTCGCGGCCTAGTCCTCGATAATCAGCGACCGAGGGCGGCCCGCTGCAGGGCGAACAGCTCGCCGCAGCCGATGCCGGCCAGTTCGAACAGGCGGTCGAACTCGGGGCGGCTGAAGCCGCGCTTTTCGCCAGTGGCCTGGATCTCGACGATGCCGCCGGCGCCGGTCAGGACGAAGTTGGAATCGGCCTCGGCGGTGGAATCTTCCTCATAGTCGAGGTCCAGAACCGGCAGGTCGTTGAAGATGCCGCACGAGACAGCCGCGACCTGATCGATGATCGGGTCGGCCTTCAGCACGCCCTCGTCCTTGAGGTAGTTGAGCGCCACAGCCATGGCGACCCAGGCGCCGGTGATCGAGGCGGTGCGGGTGCCGCCGTCGGCCTGGATGACGTCGCAGTCGATCAGGACCTGACGCTCGCCCAGGGCCTTGAGGTCGACCACGGCGCGCAGCGAGCGGCCGATCAGGCGCTGGATTTCCTGGGTGCGGCCCGACTGCTTGCCGGCGGCGGCTTCACGACGGCCGCGGGTGTGGGTGGCGCGGGGCAGCATGCCGTATTCGGCGGTGACCCACCCCTGACCAGTGTTGCGCATCCAGCCCGGCACCTTTTCCTCGACCGAGGCGGTGCACAGGACCTTGGTGTGGCCGAACGAGACCAGGCACGAGCCCTCGGCGTAGCGGTTGACGCCGGTTTCCAGCGTGACGGTGCGGAGTTGTTCGGGGGTGCGTTCGGACGGGCGCATGAGAATTCCTTGGAACCTGGATGGCGCGTGCTTATCCTGAAAGCGTGAGCCTGTATGCCCCCCATCCGTCGCCGTTCGGAAGCGCCCCTGCTGGCCTGGGGACGCTGGACGCGCGCGCGCGGGACATCTTCCGCCGCATCGTCGAGACCTATCTGGAGACCGGCGAGCCGGTCGGGTCGCGCACCAT